>CAIQGA010000207.1 GCA_903871235.1 uncultured Chlorobiaceae bacterium | reverse complement strand
TCGGGAGGAGGTGCCTATGGCATTGACGCCTCTACACTGCCCACCGGAGGGCAGATCACCTCTGGAACAGGCAGCATAACCTCCAGCGGCACACAGATGACCGTCAACCAGACAACCCAGCAACTGATAGCCAACTGGGGCACCTTCAACATCGGCCAGAACGCCGCAGTCCGCTTTAACCAGCCCGGAATTGCCGCCGTAGCCCTGAACCGCATTGCCGACCGCAACCCGAGCCAGATTTTGGGGTCACTCACCTCAAACGGCCAGGTTTTTCTGCTCAACTCCTCCGGCATTATCTTCGGCAAAAACGCCACGGTCAATGTTGGCGGTCTGGTGGCCTCATCGCTCAACATGGCCGACAGCGACTTTCTTGCAGGCAAGTACACCTTGAGCGGCAACAACAGTGCTGGCGCGATCCTCAACCAGGGTGCCATCAAGGCGCTGGACGGTGGCGTGGTTGCCCTTATGGCCCCAAAAGTGACCAACGAAAGGAGCATCACCGCCAACAGTGGCAGTGCACTGCTTGCGGCCGGCAATCAGGTTACGCTTGATTTTACGGGTGACGGGCTCATCAATTATACGGTTGATCAGGGTGCCGTTGATGCCCTGGTGGAAAACAAGGGGCTCATCAAGGCTGATGGCGGCGTGGTAGTAATGACCGCCAGAGCGGCCGACGCCTTGAGGATAGCCACGGCAACCAACAGCGGCGTTATTGAGGCCCATACCCTCCAGAACAAGGCGGGACGCATCCTGCTGCTCTCCGACATGGAGAACGGTCAGGCACTCGTCAGCGGCACCCTCGACGCCAGCGCACCGAATGGCGGCGACGGCGGATTTATTGAGACTTCCGGTGGACGAGTCAACATCAGCGATGGAACGGTTGTTACGACAAAGGCGACGCAGGGGAAGAGCGGGATGTGGCTGATTGATCCGACGGATTTTACCATTGCGGCAACGGGCGGTAACATGTCAGGCAGCACATTGAATGACTCTCTAACATCGGGAGATGTCCTGATTGAGTCGTGCGCAGGAGCAGGAGGATTTGGCGACATCAATGTCAATGATGCTGTGTCGTGGAGTGCGAACTGGCTCACCCTTACAGCCGCCCGTGACATCAACATCAATGCCGTGATGACTGCTTCCGGATCAGCATCATTAGAAATGAATACTGCCACAGACAACGGTGGCGACTCGGCTGTTCCCGGTGGAACGGTGAAGGTCGGGTTTAATGATGACGGCTCCTTCAAGGGGCGGGTAGATTTTTTTCAGGCCGACAAAACGACTCCTCGTTCAGCCACAGGCTTTCTCACCATCAACGGCGAAGACTACACGGTCATCAACAATATCGGTGATTTAGAGGACATCGAGATCAGCGATAGTGACGTTTACTACGCCCTCGGCAGCAACCTCGTCGATAATAAGAATCAATTCGACCCGATTGGTTATGATGATGGCGATGATGAAAGTGGCTTTGAGGGTACCTTCGACGGTCTTGGCCACACCATAACAAATCTGCGTATATCTGACAATGATTATTACATTGGTTTGTTCGGATTTAACTATTACGGAACGATCCGCAATATCGGCCTTGTTGACGCACAGATAGAAGGATATTCTAACGTCGGAGGGCTGGTGGGGCACAATGACGGTACCATTTCCAACTCCTATGTAACAGGTAGCGTAACAGGGAGTAGCTATGTCGGAGGGCTGGTGGGGCACAATGACGGCCCTATCTCCAACTCCTATTCTACAAGCAGCGTAGAGGGGAGTACCAATGTGGGCGGACTGGTAGGAGGCAATGATGATGGAACTATCACCGATTCCTATGCTACGGGCAGCGTAACAGGGTACGGCGATAATGTCGGTGGGCTGGTTGGAGCTAACTGGAACACCATCACCAATAGTTTCTACCAGATAGATGGCAATACAATACTCGTTGGAGATGGAGATGGCAGTACCATTGCTGCCCAAGTTACCCCTTACGGGATTAATAGTACGCTCTTTGCGGACTGGCTCAGCTCTTCTGATGGCAAGAAAGCCAAGACTCTTGATATCACAAAATATTTCACAGCAGATTCAGATGGCTATTACCAGATCAGCAGCATCAGTACCACTGATTTTGTAACCAAAGGAAACATACAGAACATCCTCGGTTTCGTCAATGATACAAATGCAAACAAGTTCAGGTTAACTGCCAATATCGACTTGAAAATCGGCGAAACAAACACAGGGTTCTGGATACCTCTCTTCAATGCCGCTGAACTTGACGGAAAGAGTAAAACAATCAGCAACTTATTGGTCAATCAACCGATGAATGATAATATTGGCATGATCGGTTATCTGGGGAAGGGCAGCAGCATCAAAAACCTCGGAGTTACGAATCTCAATGTCTCCGGAGACTATTACGTCGGTGGTCTGGTGGGATACAGTAACGGAGGCGACATCACCAGCAGCTATGCCACAGGCAGCGTTGTCAGCACCGGCGACAATGTTGGCGGCTTGGTGGGGTACGATTTTGGAGGCGACATCACCAGCAGCTATGCCACAGGCAGCGTTGTCAGCACCGGCGACTATGTCGGCGGCTTGGTAGGGCACCATTATGACAGTGGCAACATCACCGACAGCTATGCCACGGGCAACGTAACAGGGGGAGACTATGTTGGTGGTCTCGCGGGGCACAGTGACGCCGATATCACCAACTCCTACGCTTCTGGCACCGTGACTGGAGGTGACTATGTCGGTGGTCTGACCGGACACAATTGCAGTGACACCACCAACTCATACGCGACGGGTAACGTGAGTGGGAGTAACCATGTCGGTGGTCTTGCCGGGTACCTTGACTACACCATTACCGGCAGCCATGCTACAGGCAGCGTTACAGGAACTGGAAAGGATGTCGGTGGTCTGGTGGGGTACAATGACGATGGTTCCGTCGAAAAAAGTTACGCGACGGGTACCGTTAATGGTAGTGACAGCGGCAATGCAGGCGGTCTCGTAGGAAGAAATTCGGGCGACATCACCAACGCCTATGCTTCGGGCGCAGTAAAAGGTGGTACCGGAGAAAGTTACGGAAACAACGGCGGTTTGGTGGGGTACAATGACGGCGACATCATCAACACCTACGCGAGGGGCGTTGTGACAGGAAACGGAGATATCGGTGCTCTGGTAGGATACGTCGATAACGGCAGCATCTCCTATTCCTTTTACGATTCGGAGGCCAACCCTTTACTGACGGGTATTGGTAATGATGCTGACGCTCCCGGATACGTCTATCCCATGAGCTCGGCCAACATGAAGCTGGTGGAGAATTATACCACGGCAACAGCCGCGAACGGCAATCCTGCGCCTGGTCCAAAGTGGGACTTTACCCCGGGCAACAGCATCTGGAAAATTGATTCGGCCAACGATGGCTACCCCTACTTCGGATTGCATGCCTCTGAAACAGTTGCTGATCGGCCAGTTATACCGATGCCGGTTATCATAAAAGGGCAAATGATGGAGGTAGACCTTCTCACTCCTCCTTCAGGCTCTGAACCGGGATTGGTTGGTGTCTCCGTCCCCCAAAGCCTCTGGATGCAAGGTGCTGTTTTCAGCTTTAAGTTGCCCGACCAGGTTCTGGGCGCCGCATCCGGTGTTGGTGCCGTAGTTACGATGCCTGACGGCACTCCGTTACCTTCCTGGCTGCGCTATAACGCCGAAACCATGACCTTTACGGCAACCGATATACCGCAAGAGGTGACCGAGTTCAAGGTGCTGGTTACCATCAATGGCAAAAGCTGGGTGGTGGATGTTTCCATGAAGCCGTCGTAAGAAGGTGGCAGACTATAAACGCTAAAAGAGTACATTTGACCTTAAAAGGGGTGGCTTGCTTGGCCACCCCGCCATTTTAAACAAAACGTGAACACTATGACACCACGATTTGTCGGCGTTGCCGGTTTACCGAGAGCTGGTTCTACGCTGCTTTGTCAACTGCTCGGCGAACATCCCGAAATAAGTTGCGAAGGGCACAGTTCGCCGCTCTGCAACGCACTCCTGGCGACGCGCCGCTTTATCAGCGATGACCAGTTTTTTCTTTCGCAGCTTGATGTGCAGTATGACACAACCTACGATCACCTTCGTACGGCGATGCAGGGTTTCTTGCATGGATGGTACGGTGACTGCGGCACTGCGGTTGTTGTTGACAAGAACAGGGCGTGGCTCCACTGTATTGAGTTGCTGCTCCATCTCGACTCTAAAGCCCGCCTTTTGGTGCCCATTCGTGATCTGAACCAGATTTACGGCTCCATAGAGGCGCAGCACCAGAAGTCCATTCTTGTTGATTTTATTGACCATCTCGCCGATTATGACCGTCTGGGAAGGGCTGACAAGCTTTTTGCCCAGGACAAGTCAATCGGTGCTCCCCTTTCGTCGATTCAGGCGGTCAAGGATTTGCCGCAATCGGTCAAGGATCGGCTCTTTTTTGTCAAGTTTGAAGATCTGATGGCAAAACCGGTGGAAACCATGTCGCGCATCTACAGTTGGCTTGAACTTTCGCCCCACACGATCGATATTGAAAACCTGACGGTAAGGGCGCATGAGAGTGACAGCCATTACCGGTACAAGTATTGCCACCGGCAGCAGGGGCGCATCTCTCCGCCAAAACCGCACGACATTCCGCCCCGTATCAAGGATCTTATCGCAAAAGCGTGCAAGTGGTATAACGACTGGTTCTATCCTAAACAGTAACGCACAATGGAGAATATCAGCTTTACCATATCGGCCCGAGGCAAGGCCGCAGAGATGCCGGTGATGGAGTTTTTAAAGCGGAATTTCGGAGGGCTTCCGCTGGAGCGTATCGACAGTCTTTTTGGCTTTGTTGAGCGCTGCACCCTCTATGGCGGGCGACCTTTTTATGGGCCTCAACTGAATGATCAAGATGTTGAGGCCCTTTACCACCACTCCATAGGGCTTCGTCTCCCGCTCACCAATCTCTTTGTCAGTGAGGAGGAGTACCGGGAGTACCAATGGCTTTTTGAAAAATATCACCGCCCGGGAAACTCCATCATCACCACCGCCGACCAGTTGGCGCAGTGGGTTCGCCGCGACTATCCCCACTATCAACTGGAGGCGAGTGTGATCAAGAATATCGACACCTGCGAAAAAATTGATGCAGCACTGGGATTATACGATACCGTCATTCTGCCGATGCGGCTGAATGTACAGCCTGAGTTTCTGGCCGCAATTCCTGCTGAGACAAAAAAAAGAATCACCCTTTTTGCCAATGCCGGCTGCGCCTTTAATTGCCCGGCAAAACTGTGCTACCCGGCAATTTCAAAAATGAACAAATTCACCGGAGCGCCCTTTACCTGCTCAAAAGCCACCATGCCGCGCAAGGAGCTCGGGATGCTCTCGTTTGATCTCAATAAGCTTCATGCAGTTGGATTCATGCGCTTCAAGCTGCTTCAGGCCATGCCGGGAGGCATTACCGGGTTCTGATGGCGTTCACATGATTCACGAAAATCACAGCGTTGTAACCTCTTTTTTTAAAACACCCAGTTCATAAAGAGCCGGGTTTACCACATCATCATTATGGCCTCTTTTTCCCTTGAAGATGAGTCGATCGAAATTATCCGTGAAGCGGTTGCGACAGCGCGAAATCCGGTGATGCTCTATTCGATCGGCAAGGATTCATCCGTTATGCTGCACCTTGCCCGCAAGGCTTTTTATCCGGCCACTCCCCCTTTCCCTCTAATGCACGTCGATACCGGCTGGAAGTTCCGCTCCATGTACACCCATCGCGACCGCATGGCTGCCGAGAGCGGCATGAAGCTGCTGGTCTACAAAAATCCTGAAGGAGAGGCGGCAGGCATTAATCCCTTCGTTCACGGCAGTAATTACCATACCGATGTGATGAAAACGCAGGCCTTGAAGCAGGCGCTTGATTTTTATGATTTCGATGTGATCTTTGGCGGAGCGCGCCGGGATGAAGAGAAAAGCCGGGCAAAGGAGAGGATCTTCTCTTTTCGCTCTCCCGGTCACCGATGGGAGCCCAAGGCACAGCGACCGGAGCTCTGGTCGCTCTATAATACGAGTATCCATGTCGGTGAAACCATTCGGGTCTTCCCGATAAGCAATTGGACTGAACTGGATATCTGGCAATATATCCGTGATGAAAATATCTCTATTGTTCCCCTCTACCTCGCGGCCGAAAGACCTGTGGTGCAGAGGGGCGGGCAGTGGATTATGGTCGATGATGAGCGTTTCCCTTTTGAGGCCGGCGAAGAGCCTGCCATGAAACGGGTGCGTTTTAGAACACTTGGCTGCTGGCCACTCTCTGCCGCCATTGAGTCGGACGCGGAGACGCTGGAAGCGGTGATTGCTGAAACGCTCCACGCGACCTGCTCGGAAAGGCAGGGACGGCTGATTGATTCTGATGTACCGGGTTCAATGGAAAAGAAAAAACAGGAGGGCTATTTTTAATGGAAAGCGAGCACGTAAAAGAGAGTATTGCCTTGATTGAAGCCGAGAGCCGAAAGGAGACCATCCGCTTTATCACCTGCGGCAGTGTTGATGATGGCAAGAGCACGCTGATTGGCCGGTTGCTTTTTGAGAGCAAAAACATTTTTGATGACCAGCTCACGTCGCTCGAAAGTGATTCGCGCCACTATGGAACCCAGGGAGAGAGGATTGATTTGGCGCTTCTCGTAGACGGGTTGCAGGCAGAGCGCGAGCAGGGTATCACCATTGACGTCGCCTACCGCTTTTTTGCCACCGACCGGCGACGCTATATTGTGGCCGACACTCCGGGGCACGAACAGTATACCCGTAATATGGCAACGGGCGCCTCGACTGCCGATCTGGCAGTTATTCTGGTGGATGCACGCAAAGGGGTGCTGGTGCAAACCCGGCGTCACAGCCGTATTGCGGCCATGATGGGTATTCGCCAGATCGTGCTTGCGGTCAACAAGATGGATCTTGTTGGTTTTGATGAGCAAGTCTTCACCGACATTGAAGCGGAGTTCCGAAAATTTGCCGAAGGCTTTGCCTTTCACGCCATTCAGGCCATTCCCCTTTCAGGTCTGGAGGGCGATAACGTCCTCTTCAACAGCAACCATACCCCCTGGTACAGCGGCCCCAGCCTGATGGAGCATCTGGAACGTGTGGATGTGCGTGAGGCGGCGGGCCGCAGTGCCTTTCGTATGCCACTGCAGTGGATTAACCGTCCCAATCTTGATTTTCGTGGCTATTGCGGACGCATCGCCGAGGGAGTTATTCGCCCCGGAGATACTCTGCGTATTTTGCCGTCAGGCGTACAGACGAGGGTCAAGTCGATCATCAGGGGATTTGGGGAGGTTGACCATGCGTGCGAGGGACAAAGTGTCACCCTCACCCTGATGGATGAGGTGGACGCAAGCCGGGGTGACGTGGTGGCCGCCGCAGACAATCCACCGCAATCTGCCGACCAGTTCGAGGCGCGCCTCCTCTGGATGGCCGAACATGCGATGACACCTGGCCGACACTATCTTATGAAACATGCCTGCCGGGAGGTGACCGTCACCATCACCAAAATCAAGTATCGCGAAGATGTCAATACCGGCGCACATCTGGCAGCAGATACACTCGGCCTGAATGAAATTGGCACGGTCAATCTCTCTACCTCCGCGCCGATCGTCTTTGAGCCTTATGGAGTGAATCGTCTGCTTGGCGGTTTTATCCTGATCGACAAACTGAGCTTTGAAACGGTTGGTGCAGGCATGATCAACTTTGCGCTACGCCGGGCGGAAAACATTCATTGGCAGGCGCTTGAGGTCAATAAAGCGGCACGCTCAGCCATAAAGCACCAGAAGCCGCGCTGTATCTGGTTTACCGGACTCTCGGGATCGGGGAAATCGGCCATTGCCAATATCCTGGAAAAACAGCTCTATACCGAGGGACGGCACACCTGCCTGCTCGATGGCGATAATGTCCGCCACGGGCTGAACCGGGATTTGGGATTTACTGAAGCTGATCGTGTTGAAAACATTCGGCGCATTGCAGAGGTAGCAAAGCTGATGGTTGATGCCGGGCTGATTGTGCTGGTCAGCTTTATCTCGCCATTCCAGAGTGATCGTGCAATGGCGCGGAGCCTCTTTGACGAAGGTGAGTTTGTGGAGGTATTCGTCGATACCCCACTGGCAGAATGTGAAAAACGGGATGTTAAGGGGCTCTATGCCAAGGCCCGTCGCGGAGAGCTGAAAAATTTCACAGGAATCGACAGCCCTTACGAGACGCCGCTCAAGCCGGAGATTCATCTTTCGGGCACCATGGCATCACCGGAGGAGGAGGCTGGGCTGATAGTGAGTTTGTTAAGTGTGTGAAATTTATTTTCACCTTAACCGATGACCCAATAGCCAAGGTCAGAAATTATTTTTTTATGCCGATAATTTCTGACCTTCGAACGGCAATTTGTTAAGAACCAACTCCTTCTGATATTTCAACACTTTCCGAACTCTCTTTTTCTGAGAATTCGATATACAATGAGTCGGTATCCGGGTAATAATTAATCTTCATGTTTATATCTCCGATCTGGAAATGCATTATGTATCATCAATACACCAATCCTTTTTAAGGTAAGCCCTTTTTCGCAGCAACTCATTTTCAAAGTATGGCGTAAATTTATAGACAGTGGCCATCATTTCGTATTTTTCTTAAAAAAGGAATCCCTTTACGCTTTTCAAAAGAGAATGTGAAACATGAATCTTGCAGCACTCATGTATTTAGCAATATCCAGAAAATTATCCACGACCATTTCAGCACTCATGCTGCTATTCGCCGTGGTTGTGCTTTTCAGTTTCAGTGCCCATGCAGCCCAGCCTGTGGCCATTCTGGATTGTGAAACCTCTGTTGAACTTACCGAACATTTTAACCACTACGATGACCCCAGCGGAAAACTAACGCTTGCCGACATTCTTGATCAAAAAAATGCAATCGGCTTTACACCCCTCAAGGGCAGTCTCAACGATGGGTATAGCCACAAAGCGGTCTGGCTGCGCTTTACCCTCTTTCGTACCTCCCGATTTCCCGCAGAGGCATGGTTACGGCTTGGCCCGCCTTATCTGGATTATGTTACCGCATACATTCAAACTGGCCCCGATCCCTTCGCAGCCTCTTCGTATCGCAGGGTTCGCCTTGGAGACCACATACCAGCCGCAGAACGTCCTATTCCGGATCCGGACTTCCTGGCTCCTGTTTTTCTGCCTGAAGGCCAGGCGGTCACGGTGTATGTCCGGGTACAATCCATTACCCCCCTCAGCCTGACCGTAACGGTACAAACTAAGGCTGAGCAGGTACGCTCTACTAATGCTAATATTTTGACGCAGGGCGGCCATCTCGCTATTGTTCTGGTCATCATTGCGCTGAACCTCATATTTTTCTTTCGTATCGGTGATCGATTGTTCCTGACTTTCACTCTGTTTGCCATGGCTCTTTTCATCAACTACCTTTCCATAAGCGGTATCCTCATTGTCATTATACCTGGTTCGTTGCACCTTGTTTCCGACTCTTTCGGCGACATCGGTATGAGCGGGTCGATACTCCTTTTTTCTCTATTTTTACAACGTCTTTTTGCGCCGGTGATAACAACTCCTGTCCGATGGTATCTGAAGTTTATGGCCGTCATGGCCGTGCTGAATGTGCTTGTCAAGCCAATCGGATACTATGTCGAAACGGCTCCGATTACCTCCTTCGGAGTGTTATGCCTGTATTTTATTGTTATCTGGTTGAGCATTCAGGCAATCCGGAAACAACTACCGGGAGGTAAATTTTTTTTTGTTGCATTCGCGATCAGTAATATCGGGTACTTTTTCTACTTCGTCAAACTGGTGGGATTGATGCCCATCGAGTGGTGGAACATCAATAACCTCATGTTCTCTTCGCTGCTCAATATTGTTCTCATGACCTTTGCTCTCGCCGAGCATTTTCGGGAGACTGAAAAACGGGCAATGAATGCACTCAAGGAGGCTGAAATCATGAATGTGGAACTTGCAACAGAACGGGTGGCAACAGAACGGCAGCAGCGATTTTTGACGATGCTTTCGCACGAATATCGAACTCCTCTTGCTATTATCCGAAGCTCCCTTGATATCATGGAGCTTCAGATGAGCGACCACTACCCCGAAAACAGTACTGAACTTTCCAAAATGAAGCGTGCCGTTCGCCGCCTGGTGGAGGTGATGGATGTGTCGCTTGAAAAAAGTCGTCTTTCTGACTCCAGTGAAAAAAAGGGTACCGTGCGAACGCCTTTAGCATCATTCATGGCAACAGAGGTTGAGGAAGTTCGTGCACTCTGGCCAAAACGTACTTTTAACTTTGCCATATCGCTCACTGATCAGGCAATTAATTCCGAAAAACATTATTTTACAACAGCTTTGTTTAATTTGCTTGATAATGCGCAGAAATACTCTCCGCCCGATTCCCCAATTGACGTCGATTGCCACGGAGAGGACAATGAGGTGGTCATCAGGATACAAAATCAGAGCAATAGCGCCTTGACGAATGAGACGGAGCTCCTTTTCGATAAATATCAGCGCGGCAGTAACAGCAACAATACCAATGGATCCGGCCTTGGCCTGTGGCTTGTACGGGAAATAATTAATCGGCATAAGGGCACGGTCTCTTTTGAAAAAAGCGGCATCCATGTTGTGGTAACGGTTCGTCTTCCCCTTGCAGATACCCTAACGAAATAAAGCTTTTACAAAATATGAATCTGGCTACCGACACCGGAACATTGAACCTTGCTTTTGTCCTTTTATTCGCCGAAAGACCAGAATGGATTGTTCCTCAATTTGTGGTAAAGGCGGTTCGCTTTCCGGGCAATGAAATCCATCAAAGCGAGTATCTGGATATTGATTACCGGAGCTTTAGGAGCCATTTTTGAGGGAGCGATGGCCTTTTTGATGCGAAACATGCACAAGGTGCAGGCCGGACGGGGAATCAATGCGCCTGGAACCCCTGAAATTCCGCCGAGCAACTGAAAAAAGGGTGGCCAACTTGCAGGAAAAAAATAAATTAAAACATATCGGACCTAAAAAAGGCGGTTCCTGGCAGGTACTTTAATGGTATACGCTTTCAAACAACTCAATCCACACCCCCTCATGCACAAGGAATCCAACTTCGAGCACTCCATAGCGCAATCGTTGCTCCGGCATGGCGGCTACAGCAAGCGCATCCCGCTGGCATTCGACAAAAAGCTTACGATCGTTCCCGATGAAGTTGTGGCATTTGTTCAGGATACCAGACCGGCAGATAAAAAGAATGATGTTTTTCAGGGTTCAATGGCGGAGCAACTGTACATCTATCCCGGCAACCGTAGCGGCCTCCTCAGCACTCATTCCCTTCGCCACCAATCGTTCAGCAACTTCAACTTTTCCTTGTTCAATTCCCTCTTCCTTGCCTTCAATTCGCCCCTCTTCCTTGCCTTCAATTCGCCCCTCTTCCTTGCCTTCAATCCGCCCCTCCTCCTTGCCTTCAAGGCGCCCTTCCTCCTTGCCTTCAAGGCGCCCCTCTTCCTTGCCCTCAAGGCGCCCAAGGCCATAGTTTGACTCTACCAGACTGGCCTGATAGCGCAGGTCGTCCTGGTAACGGGCATAAGCCAACTGCTCATTTTCCGGCAAACTCATGAGAGAAAAAGACTTTTTTGCTTTCTGAATCCCTTTTGCCTTGAACTCATCCTTGATCTCTTCGTTTTTGAGGAAGTAGATCCACTCGTCAAGCGATGTGGTTGCAATGCGGTTAAAGTTATTGATCCTGATCAGGTAGTATTCAGGGTAAATATTGTTTATCTGAATCTTGCCGTACTGCTTCTGTTGCCGAACATCAAGCTCCAGTGTGTCATGGTCATGGATTCCCATGAAGGTTGTGATACCATGATAGATGTAGTCACTGCCGTGGCCAAAATCAAAGTACAGAATGTTGACCGAGATAACCTTCACCAAAGTTGCATAAGCCTTGCCCTCTTTCTGATGCTCGGTAATGACTCGTGATGTTCCGTAGAGCATCCTTTGCAGGTAATCAAGTTCCCGGTCAAACTGCACTTCGATAATAATAAACTCGCTCTTGCTGTTTTTCACCTTGAGATCAACACGGTTGGATTTGTCGCGCCTGCTCTCTTTGTTGCTTTCGCTTTCGAGAATTTCAAGGATGAAGATGTCTTCGCCCAACAGTTCGCTTAAAAAACCTTCAAGTATCTCAAAGTTGGCTTTGCTGCGCAGCAAACGCTTCATTGCCCAGTCAAAGGTGATCAGTTTTCGGGATGAAGGGGCGCTCATAGAATATCGCCCTTGATGATAACTTTTCCTGCTATGTCAGGATGTGGCACTCGACGAAGAGCTGCCGTAGAAACAGCTTCCTCTGAAATAACCAGAAAAATAGCCTCCAACTTTTTGTTTGGGGGTAATTTTGGAACCCGCTTCAATTTACCCGCCATATCGGTCTCCAGCATTCATCGTTCTGCATACATAATTTTAGCTCAAATAAACCGTTACTTTGAATAACACAAATCAAATATCACCAAAATTTTGCTTTAACGAAAAGATAAAGAGTTTATCCAACTTAACCCACACAAAAAATTTTCGAGAGTCGGCGTTACCAACCTGATACGCAAGCACAGGCAGAGAAGACTTTAATCCACTCCCCTTTCAGAAAAAAACCGATGAAAATGATGACCACTCATGAAGCCACCTTCCTGTACCGGTTCACCGCCAGCGTCACCATCACAGCAGCATAGCCGACCAGCCAGAGTAACTGCATCCGAATCTCCATCAAGCTGGACCCTTTGAGCATGACGCGGCGCATGATATCAACGAAGTGGCGAACAGGGTTGATCAAGGTCATGGTCTGGGCCCAGTGGGGCATACTTTCAATGGCGGTGAAGAGGCCGCTCATGAGGGTGAAGATGACCATGAAGAACCAGGCGACAAACATTGCCTGCTGCTGGGTTTCGGTGACGGTGGAGATGAGAAGCCCCATGCCAAGCACGACGAGCATGTAGATGGCTGCAACGAGGTAGACGAGCCAGTAACTCCCGAGCATGGGAACGTGAAATATGAGATGGGCAATCAGCAGGCCGATGCTCATTTCAGCAAGGCCGATAATCCAGAAGGGAAGCAGCTTGCCGGTGATGAACTGGTAGCGCTTGATGGGGGTGACGTTGATTTGGTCGATGGTGCCTATCTCCCGCTCCCGCACCACGTTCATGCCAGAGAGAAAGAGGCCGATAAGGGTAACGAGAATGACAAGGATGCCCGGCACCATGTAGTGGGTGTAGTTGAGTTCGGGATTGTACCAGCCTGCGGAGACAAGGGCAATCTCCGGCATCGCCTGAAGAGTTACCGTGCCCGACGATTTTGGCAGCTCTTCGCGGTTGAAGCTGCCGATAATCTCACTGGCATAAGCCTGTATCACGCCTGCCGAAAAGCCGTCTTCGGCGTTGATCATCAGTTGTACGCTGGCGTTGCCGGTTGTAGTAAGGTCACGCTCAAAGTTGTGCGGAATGACGAGCACAAGGTCGGCACTCCGGCTGAGCAGCTCCCCGATGCTCTCCCTGTCAGAAAAAGAGCTACCCGTCAAACGAAAATATCCGGCGGCGGTGAAGCGCTCCGTCAGCCTCTCCGAAAGGGTCGTGCGATCCCTGTCCTGCAGGTGCATCGGCACCTGTTTAATGTCGAAGGTTGCCGCGTTGGAGAGAATCACCAGTTGGATAAAGGGCATGACAATGATAATCGGCAGCATCCCCCGGTTACGGAAAATCTGCAGGAACTCTTTTTGTACCAAGAACCATATTGTACGCATCGGCTTGTTCCCTCTTGATTATCAGTGAGCCTCAACACATCTTCGCCCGCTATTGAAGCCTGGTCTTGAATTTTTTGACACTGGCGGCCAGCAGCACCGTCGCCATCACGGCAAGGATGAGTGTCTCTTTCCAGATATAACCGAAGCTCGTTCCCTTCAGCATAATTCCTCGCACAATGATAAGGTACCATTTTGCCGGAATGAGGTTGCTGATGAGGCGTAGCGGCAGCGGCATACTCGCCACAGGAAAGATGAAGCCTGAGAGCAGAATGGTCGGCAAAAGCAATCCGGCCAGGGAGATCATCATGGCAACCTGCTGCGAGTCGGTGATGGTGGAGATGAAGATGCCGAGCGAAAGTGCCGTCACAATAAAGAGGAGCGATTCGAGCATGAGCAGGGTCACACTCCCCCTGCAGGGCACGCCAAAAACAAATGAGGCGAGCGCCACCACCGTCACCACGTTGATGAAGGAGAGCAGAAAGTAGGGCACCACCTTGCCGATAATGATCTCCAACGGCCTGAGTGACGAAACCAGCAGTACCTCCATGGTGCCGCTCTCCTTCTCCCGGGTAATGCTGATGGAGGTCATAAGCGCCGAAACAAGCATGAGAATGAGCGCCATCAATCCCGGCACAAAGAGGTAGACACTTTTCAGCTCGGGATTGAACATCATGAGCGGCACCGCCTCAACGCCGACCGCTGCCGCTCCTAATGCCGCGTTCCGGTACTCCTGAAGCACCGAGGCGGTGTAGCCGGTGATAATTTTCGAGACATTGGGGTTCGACCCATCGGTAATCACCGAAACGCTCGCCCTCCCCTCCCGCATCATGCGCGAAGCAAAGCCCGGCTCAAACACCATTGCCTCGGTAATGCTCCCCTCCGAGAATGCCTCCTCTATTTCTTTTGTTGAATGCAACTCTTTCGTCAAAATAAAGTAGCCGGAGGAGGCGAGCTTGTCGGTAATTTCACGAGTGACGGTATCATGCGACTGGTCAAAGATCCCGAGAGTGACCTCCTGAATCTCGTTGCGGATGGCAAAACCGAAGAGGAGTAACTGGATAAGCGGCATCCCGAAAAGAATGGCGGCCGTTCTGCGGTCACGAAAAATGTGGTAAAACTCCTTGAGCACAAAGCCCCTGAAACTGTGCATTCCCTTCACGTGCATCATCACAAAAAATTCAACGAATTGAAAGGCATTGTCGCCAACAATATTTCAATTACACTCGCATTGATTGAAAATGTTGGATGGAGGGTAATTTCGACAACGATAGAAGCGCGTCACTATCCGGTAATATACATTCGTAATGCTCCTGCAAGAGGAAACTCTTTAAATGTTTGCATCATGGTATAATTAACAAACCTGAATTGCCGTCCGTATGCTTCCATCATTATTTTACCTTCCATGGAAAGCATAATGCTCTCATAATGAAAATGAACATCGGTAAATTTTTCTTGTATAGTCTCTCTCATGCCGTATTTATCAAATTGAAACGATTCATCTGGTTTATTTTTTGCCCAGGCAATCCATTCTGAAGGTGGCAATGTGGGGAGTTTCTGAAGAGGATATTGATACATTTCGCTCTTCTCATAAAGCAACGGATAGAGTTGTTCTAACAACGGAAGAAGTTGTGCATAAAAAATATCTTCTTTCAAGTCGAAGCTATAAATGTCATCGTAGTCACGTAACAGATAAAGTGCAGGATCATAATGCAACTCAGCTTTCATTCGTTCCTGCAGTTGTTCAGGTGTAAGTTGAGTTCGAGCAAGTTTTTTTTTATCTACACTAATTTGCGTAACAAGTCCAATAGCTAAAAATTGTCCCACAGGGTCTCCGTTTTTTAATAATGAAAATTCACCCAATACTGTAACTCAAGACGTTCGCAACAATGCAACCGGCACACCGACAATACTTGCGGCTTGTTCAACGCTCATGCCACTATCCACCAACCGCCGGGGAACCTCAAGCGTGCCCTCTTCAATACCCTCAGCCTTCCCTTCAGCCTTGCCCTCTGCCTTGCCTTCTGCCTTGCCTTCTGCCTTGCCCTCATCAAATGCCGTATCAATGACATTTATTCCCTCAGAATATCTGGCTGTATACTTACCCCTTATGCCTTTGCAGAAATCATATTCAGCAAGCATGTCATGATCATCAGGCATTACTTTCATACTGGCCTCATCGAAAAATTACATAGGAAATGAGAATGAATTATTCTGGCGAGAAATATTTATAAAAATCTTCACGGTGTCCAACCCGCAAAAGTTTGACTGTATTATTCGCAACATAAGCACTGATGCGATAACGATAATCAAAAGGGATGCGATAATAACCAGAGTATCCTGATAACCCAGAGGCTTCAACAATATCTTTAAGTGAACCACAATCCTCGATAGCAGCATTTGCGATCTGTTCGATTCGACACTGAGCAAGATTACCAGTATCCCTGTTCACCCACCAAAGCCATATATGAGTATCGAGAACAATCATTCAGGCAAATCCCAATTTGAGCAAGGCACGCTGCTCATGATATCGCCTTTAATGACAACCTTTCCTGCTATATCAGGATGTGGCACTCGACGAAGGGCTTCCGTAGAAACAGCATTCTCTGAAATAACCAGAAAAATAGCCTCAAGCTTTTTATTGGGGGGGAGTTTCGGCACTCGCTTCAGTTTACCCATCATATCGGTCTCCAATATCAATCGTTCTGCATACATAGCTTTCAATCAAATAAGCCGTTACGTTGAATAACAAACATCAAATATCAGCAATATTTTGCTTTCACAAAAAAATAAAAAGTTTGGCAAACTTAACCCTTACAAAAATTTACCAAAGCCTCCTTTTTTCAAACAGATGTGCAAACGAGAATGGTAACGCCTCTTTCAAGTAAAAAAACGACAATCTACAACTCGACCCGTTTGGCTTGAAGCAGCAAGAGCAATCAACGCGGAAGCATCTGCGGCCAGAATCATGGTTAAGAAAACCCATTGAGTTCTTCAAGCAACTCATCTCGCGAAATATCGATAACGGGCTGTCGATTGGTTTTGCAGATACTCATAAAGTCATAAATACTGCACCCGGCCAACTCCGCCGCTTTACCCGGCGTAACCCTCCTTTGCTGATAGAGCCAAAGAGCATAAGAGATGCAAATTTCTTGCCGAATGTCGGGCACTGCCTGAAATGCGACAAAATCATTGGGTAAATCAATGGCTATTTGCATAAAAAACCTCTGCTTTATGATAAAGTTGATACAACAATGATAACAAACGCACGTTCACTTTTTACCGTTCCTTGAGCTGCTTTCGGAACATCTTCATTCAACCATTGTAGCAACATCAGTGTCGATAATTTTTACTTCTCACTGGTAAAAGTATACATATTTCTCTTCTATAAAAGATTCTATCAAAAACAGAAAGGTCAATACCATGTGTTATTGCTGTTCAATCTACGCAGCCCAACTTCCGTCGACGTCACCCTTGACTATACCGATCAGGGGCAACTCCTGATCCATATCGAGCGTAACCGGTAGCGGGTTGCCCGGCCATTCGACGTGGGTTCTCGTCATGCTCTCACAGCCCACGCTCTCGGGCACAAAGAGCCACTCATTTGCTGGCGCCGAAGGGAGACCAACCGCCATCTTCAGGATATTGAGGGCGTCAGTTGCCTTGACCAAGCCATCCTTGTTGACATCCGCCGCGAGGAACTGATATGGCAATACATCACTTCCGTCACCGTTGGGGTTCATACCTACAGCCATTTTCAATGCAGCGAGTGCGTCTTGTGCTGTGATGGCGTTGCTTTCCGTCGTGCCGGAAACTTTGCTACTGATCAGGGCATAAGTGCCTTCCGGCATATCGAGATGCTCGTAAAGCCCGTCACTGCCGGTGGTCATGCTTTCCGACGCTATGCCAAAGGCAGGGACTGTATCGTTGCCCAACTCACCCGCCGTCAGCAGGAGTTCAAAGTGCTGCGGATTGGTCGGTGCTGTGAGCGTGAGGGTTCCAAGCTTCACTGAGCCCGATGACAAGGCAGTTAAGCCCATACCGCCAAGAATGAACTCTCCCACTTTTTCGGTATTGCCCCACAGGTTCCAGCCGGATGGCAAAGCTGCCGAATTCTCCCAGGTGGCAACTGATCCGGCGGGCAATTCAATATTCGAGATGCTGTTACTGTATCGGCTAAAATACAGCACCAACTTATCGATACCACCTGCAAGAGCTTCGTGGATGCTGGCAAAATCTGAATAGGCGCTCAGCCCGTCCCAGCGTAACGAACTGTTTGATATCGAATTGAAATCAATATCAAGCGTATCGAATCCGGTTCCTCCGTCTACACTGAGCCCAGCATTGGTAACACTGGCTATCGTTATTGTATCGTCACCACTACCTGCATCAATAATATCTCCACTACCATCGCTCACAATAATCTGGTCATCACCACTTCCTGAATAAATCGTATCGCTACCGCTGCCGCCATTTAGAGTGTCATTGCCTGAACCTCCAATTAATATATCCCTCCCACTCCCTGTTGATATATTTATACTATCAGAAGAAGAGCTTCCCTCGTACAAATAGTCATAATTATCGCTATAGCTTCCGTTAGCAGTTTCTATATAATGTATATCATAACTCACATCAGTTTGGTCCGGCGTAAAACTACCGATCATCCAGCAATTCCCTATTTGGCCTATACACCGTGAATTCATTGGTGTTTAAAATTTGACTTTCGTAATATTTTGAGTATCAAACAGTATTATTTCGTATATTTCTGGACATTGTCTTACTCAAAGATATAAAGATATTTTATAATGATTATCAAGAGCGAATTGAACGCAAATAGCTTAATTGCTGCGATGCGAGATTTTTTTTTGACGGTTACAGATCAACGCAGTAATAATCATAGCATTTCACTTGCAGACGCTTTAATGTGTGGCTTGGCCATGTTTTTGTTAAAGGAAAAATCATTATTATCTTTTGAACACAATATTATGGACTATGGTCCAAATCTTAAAACCGTGTACGGAATAGATAAGATACCTACTGAC
>CAIQGA010000206.1 GCA_903871235.1 uncultured Chlorobiaceae bacterium | reverse complement strand
GTCGATCATGCTGACCAGACCGTAGAGCTCCATCAGGGAGTTTTGCAGTGGCGTGGCGGTCAGAAGAATTTTGGGGGTGTTGAGGAGCGCCGTTTTTATTGCCCTGGCAATTTTGTTGTCGGGTTTATAGACGTTGCGCAAGCGATGTGATTCATCAATAACGGCAAGATCCCACGATTCCACCATAATGTCTTCATAGTAGCGGGCGGCAAACTGGTAGGAACAGATGATGAGTTCGTTCTGATGTAACGGGTTGCTGCGCCCCTCTTTTTTGAGCTGTTTATAGTTTTTTGTTTCGAGGATACAGGAGGGCAGGTAAAATTTTTCGGCCATCTCCATTGCCCACTGCTTGCGCAGATTGGCGGGTGTAATGATGATGATACGGCGTTTGCGTTCAGCCCATTTTTGGGCAATGACCAGCCCGGCTTCAATGGTTTTGCCGAGGCCTACTTCGTCGGCAAGAATAGAGCCCTTGGATAGTGGAGAACGGAATGCAAAAAGGGCGGCATCAAGCTGGTGAGGGTTGAGGTCAACCTGGGCATCAGCCAGTGCTGAGGCAAGCTTTTCGGAGTCGTTGAGCGAGTGACGACGACTGAGTTCGTGTGCGTAGTATGAGGCATGGTACGGGGTCACTGGCTTGACTTCCATTGCACGATTACACAAGTGAGTCGAAAAAGAGGGACATGTACGCAATAATATAGACAAGGGTTTTGAATTACAGTGGTTCGGGGGGTTGTTTTTTTATCACCGCTGCCATAAAACGGCACTCCTGGAGGGGTTTAGAGAAGGGGCGGTCATTTTGTTTGGCTGTTTTACGGTTTTTTATTACTGTGTTGATGAGGTTGGATGTTCCGGAGCAAAACATTTCCAGTATAGTTGGTGTGAGGTGTAATTATGAGCTTTTTCTGGAATGAAGAAAAAAACAGATTATTGAAAGAGGAACGTGGCATTTCTTTCGAACGGGTTGTTGTTGCCATTGAAGAAGGGCATTTAATAGATGTACTGGAGCATCCAAACACTGCAAAATACGCAAAGCAACTTATAGTAATTGTTGAAATTGATGGTTATGCAATATGTGTCCCCTGTGTCACTGAAAAAGGTGGAGACTTTTTTATGAAAACATTGTATCCAAGCAGGAAGTACACCAAATATTACAATTTAGGAGGGTTATTATGAACGATAATGATGAGAAGGAAATTATTGAGTCAATTGAGTCAGGAGAGTGGGAATCAGTAAAAGATTTTAATGCCGTTAAAAATCAGTTAATGAAAGCCGCTTCTGAAACAGCATTAAAAGATTATAGAATTAATGTTCGTGTTTCAAAAAGAGATGTTGAAGCATTAAAGACAAAAGCTCTGGAGGAAGGGATTCCCTATCAAACACTTGTTACCAGTATTCTCCATAAATATGTTACCGGTAAACTGACAGAGTCAAGTAACAGAAATTTTGCTTAAGGCTTTATGATGGGAGCATATACATCCAGAGTCCCATCAAAGATTTTATGGGAATTGAAGAGCTGGTGCTTGTAAATCCATGGGAAATACCTGAACTTCCCTCTGATAAGCTACGCCATCAATTTGTTTAAATGCGGACACCGTGCCAGCATATTTCATAAGCTTTTTCGAGATGTTGTCAGGAACGTTTTTTTCATCAAGAACAAAGACAAGCTCATGCCGACCGGGTGAAACCTCTTCCGGGAGCTTGATGGTAATCAACCTATCCGGTAATACTTCATAGTTAAGAGTAAGTGTAAGCATCGATTCTTTTCGTTAATACAATGAACCCCATCCGGTAGACAAAAAAAAGCTGACTTTTAAACTGTGGTGTAAACGTATTTGTTCGTTTAATCTGTTCACAGCTTTCTTTCTGCCCAACCCCCTCGTCCGCTCGAACAGTTTGTCAGGCCAGTATGTTGCGCGGAATGTCGGGCAAAAATAAAAGACACAACAAGTTCAGGGCACGCCAGATACAGGGAGTTGCGGGATAAAGAGGCCGTCACAACCCCGCCCGTAAAGATACGACCCCCCAGCCACCGCCACCCTGCTCTTCCATTCAAAAAAATCGCTATATTACGGTTCATTTTAAAATAAAACGAAGCTCTTTTTTTTTACCTTCAGGAAGTATTCTTTTAAAGAGTATTGGTGAATTTTTTGTAAACAAACACCTGACGCCGCAACAAAAATAGACCTATAAAAAGTTTTAAAACATCAGCTTACAGAGATTCAACCCTATATTTTTTATGAAACACATTATATCAGTACTGGTCGAAAACAAGTTTGGCTCCCTTAACCGGGTTGCGGCCATGTTCAGTGCGCGGGGGTTTAACCTCGAAAGTATCTCCATTGGTGAAACGGAGGATACGGAAATTTCACGCATGACCATTGTGACGAGGGGTGAAGACCAGATTATCAGTCAGGTGCTCAAGCAGTTGAACCGGCTGGTCGATACCATCAAGGTGACCGATCTGACCCGTCAGCCGCATGTTGAGCGAGAGCTGCTTTTGATGACCCTGAAGCTGACCAAAACGGTACAGCATGAGATTTTTGAGCTGATCAATGTTTTTAAAGGAAAAGTCGTGGATATAAAACAAAAATCCATTACTATTGAGGTCATTGGCTCTCCGGACAAGATCAACACAACTATCGATATCTTCAAGCCGTACGGCATAAAAGAGCTTGCCCGTTCTGGTGCTGTAGCGATACACCGGGGAGAATAACACTGTTTTTTGCTGATTTATCAATCAAACCTATCAAGCCAAATGAACGTTTATTATGACCAGGATGCCGATCTCGGTTATCTGCAGGGAAAAAATATTGCAATACTCGGTTACGGCAGCCAGGGCCATGCCCATGCCTTGAACCTCAAGGAGAGCGGCATGAACGTCTGCGTCGGTCTTCGCCCCGAGAGTGCATCGTGTAAAAAAGCGAGAGAGGCTGGCCTTGAGGTCAACACCGTCGCTGATGCCGTGAAATGGGCTGATATCGTCATGGTGCTGCTTCCTGACCAGAACCAGAAGGCGATTTATGAGGCTGAAATTCTCCCGAACCTTGTGGCTGGCAACACCCTTGCCTTTGCTCACGGCTTCAATATTCATTACGGCCAGATTGTTCCTCCTGAAACAATCAACGTTATCATGATTGCTCCAAAGAGCCCCGGTCACCTTGTGCGCCGTACCTACACCCAGGGCAATGGTGTCCCCTGCCTTATCGCGGTGCATCAGGATGCTACCGGTGAAGCAAAGCAGCAGGCGCTTGCTTGGGCCAAAGCAATTGGCGGTACCAAAGCGGGCGTTATCGAGACCTCCATCAAGAATGAGACTGAGACCGATCTTTTTGGTGAGCAGGCTGTCCTTTGCGGCGGTTCTGCCGAGCTGATCAAGGCTGGATTTGAGACTCTTGTTGAGGCCGGTTACCCTGAGGAGCTTGCCTACTTTGAATGTATGCACGAGTTGAAACTCATTGTGGATCTCTATTATGAAGGTGGCCTTTCGAGAATGAACTACTCCGTCAGCGATACGGCTGAGTATGGCGGCATGACCCGTGGACCGCGCCTTATCACTGCGGCGGTCAAGGCTGAGATGAAAAAGATTTTGGAAGAGGTTCAGGATGGTCGTTTTGCCAAAGAGTTTATTGACGAGTGCAATGGCGGCTACAAGAACCTGAGCAAACTTCGTGAAGAGAACAGCGGCCATGCAATTGAAACGGTTGGTGCAAAACTTCGCAACATGATGAGCTGGCTGATCAAAAAATAATTTCTTCCAAACAACGCATGTACAAGATTGTTTCAATACCGGGCGATGGTATAGGCCCGGAGGTGGTTG
>CAIQGA010000205.1 GCA_903871235.1 uncultured Chlorobiaceae bacterium | reverse complement strand
CATCCGAAGCCTCACCCCAGGTATTCTTGAGGATTAGAGGGGTTCTGGTCCCAAAATCACCTGTGAGAGAATTTTTGGCTTCCAAAATATTCCAATAGTCATTGATATTGCCAATGGCTGCGTCACCAGAATATGAGAGAGGTTCAACATTTGCACCACCAAACCTGATGTCATAATACGCTGTTGTGCCGGCATACGACGTCACACTCGACAACCCCATAAGGGCAGCAGCCAGCATCAAAGATTTAAAATATTTCATTTTTTGGTTTTTACTGATTACTGATTAATTGTTAAGGGTTTTGTTTCAAATACGATACAAGTTTCTTTGCAGATTTTTATGGATCAGCTTTCCGAAACTCAGAAGTTACGCAAGGCACGCGCTTTTACTTGGCGAATTATACGCATGGTTTATATATAAAATACACGTATAATACGCAAACAGTGAGTTAAGAAGAGTTATATCTTTCGGGTGTATCTTTATCGAATGCGAGATGATGAGTGATGCTTCAGAAAACAAAAATAAATATACGCTATCGTATAAAATGACGATAACGTATATTGTTATTTTTATTGCAGTTGTGTTGGTAGTTATGGCGAAATGGCATTAAAAAAAATATACCTTTACGCCCTTCAGTTTTGTCGCACTGTTACAGTTTTTTACTGTTTTTTCTGTAGATATAAGATGCGCTTATGTAAAAAATGGCACTCTAAAAACGTTCTTTTTCATGTTATAGAATGTGAGGATAAATTGACTCTTTTACTTCATTCAAGTGAAGTAAATTTGACTGGCTAAATCATAGTCATTGTCAGGTTGAATAATCTGCGGTGATCCGCTGATCGCTCAACTGGTCGAATCGGAGCGCCACTTTAGTGCTTATTCCGGCAACATCGAACTCCTTTTCTGCTCAGAGCAAAAAGTGTTCGATCTTTTGCGGAATTACTGTTCGACCTTTTCCGAAATTAGGGTTCGAAGTTCAGCGGCTTTTGTGTTCGATGTTTGCCGGAATATGCATCAAACGTAAAAATTGAAGGAGGTAAATTTGGGGAGGTCTATGATGACATTCATGGCAGGGTTATGATTTCAGTTGCCCGGGAGAGGAGAGGCTCAACATGCTTTGTGACTTGCTGCCGCCAGCATGACTGAAAATCATAAATCCCTTGCCGGCTTGGAGGGAGTTGCCGGCAAGGGATTGTAAAAAAGAGAAAAAATAAGACTACTTCATAGCTACGAAACTAAGCCTTCAGCAACCTTTTTCTTCCGTAACTTATTCGCATACAAAAGAGTACCACCGACACCAAGCAGCATCATACTTGCTGGTTCCGGGGTAGGTATAGCCGCAATCTGCAAGCCATTGACTATTGCGTTCTTTCCAGAAACAGCAGACGAAAATCCAATATTCAATTTACCATCCTTATCTGTCTTAAACGTTTGGACCATATAATTCTCGCCCAGGATAAAGGAGTCCCTAGAAAAAAGTCCAGTGCTTGATTGCGTCCAAGTCGCACTTGGTGTATTCAAGTCTGTCAACTGCAATTTCGAACCGTTATCGCCTTCGTTACCTTGAGTAAGCACATAAACATTATAACTTGTGTTATTGCCAAGCCCGGCAATGGTATAGTTTCCTGTCCTACTAGAACTCACATAATTATAACTATTCATCAGTTTTTCATAGTCAGTACCATAGAAACCTGATTCGTCTCCTAAAGCAGTAGCGGAATTATTACCAGTTAAAGTTAATAAACGGGAACCGATATCGCTTGTCGTCTTAAGATATATCGGATCGGCAGAAAAAGTCTTCACAATATTCCACTTATCATCGGCAGCCCCAACCGTTACTGCATCTACGCCTGAACCATAGGTTACAGCTCCCGAATATTGAAAAATATCATCCGTAGCATTCGGAGTGAACTTGATGTCAATAAAAGATTTCACCGGCGTCGGTGCGGCATGCACTGTCGGACTTGTCGCCATCAAGGCCAATGCGGTTAATACATAAGTAAATTTTTTCATTTTGTCATTTCCTTTTAATGATTGGTTCACTAGTGTCCGGTTATAAGTCGAATAAATTCAACTGGTTAGAGATATAGGTATCTTCAGCCATGCCAGCAGAATTCGTAACTAATTGTAAAATATCAACTTTCTCGAAAACGCTGACGCTCAAGATCTGTAGGAATGTGTAGAGAGTTATATCCAAATTCATGCGTTTTTTTACCAATGCAATAAGTACATAAACTGATATTGCCGTCCATATTTGTGTTTTTACTGCGTTTTCCGATGTACCGTAAAATGCCTTGATTCGTAAGTGTTGCTTGATCCATTTAAAGAAAAGCTCGATTTGCCATCTGCATTTATAGAGTTCGGCTATCACTTGGGCCGACAGCGTAAAATTATTGGTTAAGAACACGTAATGTTGGCCTGTTTCCTGGTCAGTATATTTGATGCGTCTTATTTTTTCCGGGTAATTTTTCGCGGACTTAAGCCCGGCAAGCTTAATGCTCTGATCACATTGAACGCCGGTAGATTTATCGATAGCATAAGAGTATTGGCGCCTAAAGCTGAGATTTGTTTTACCTCTGATGACAAAGAAACCATGAGACTCTTGAATATGAAACAAACGCTCAAAGTCGATATAACCACGGTCCATGATGTAAAAAGAACCTGGTTCAATGATGAGCATATCCAGGATATTAACATCATGAACTTTACCATCGGTAATGGCTATAAACGAAGGAATATTGCCTCTTAAGTCTAATAATGTATGCATTTTAACAGCACCTTTTTGTGTCCGAAACTTTGCCCAGGGAAACAAAGAAAGACACAAATCAATTGTTGTCGAATCTAAAGCATAAACCGTTTCATTCAGAGTGGCACCAAAAGAGTCTTTGCAGTACAGTTTTCTGGCATGATGAATAAGAACATGAGCAAAATCCTGATAAATGCGCCAGTCTCGTTTTTCATTGGCATCGGCTAAAGTACTTCGAGCTATCGTGCCCCGTATGCCCATGTGATAGAGTTTATTCTGCATGCCAAGCAAGCAGGTCGTAATATCCCGAAGGCTTTCTCTATAGGTCAGTTGTGCAAAGAACAAGCAGAGATATTGATCAAGACAAGTAAACGATTGCACCTTATGATTGCCACTATATCGTTTCACACACTGGCGAAATTGATGAAGCGGCAAATGTTCCTGGAGTTGAGCAAAAACGGTTTTTCCTGTATTCATCAATCATTCCTTTTTTATTATTCATGAAATGATGGAAGATAACAAGCATTTTCAAATCGATTACACTGAAAAATAGCTGCAAGATGTTGTTTTATATGCTATTATAAGGATTTATTTTTTCAACAACCGGACACTAGTGTGATTGGTTATCAATTTTTAAGGGTTTTGTTGGAAATACGATATCGGTTTCTTTGCCGGGTTTTTCTGGATCCGCTTTCTGAAACTCAGTGGTTACGCAAGAAACACTTCCTTTGCTTTGTCAATAATACACCTTTTGGATTATATATAATATGTGATTGATATGCAATTAACATGTAAGAGTAGTTATATCTTTCAGATGTATCTT
>CAIQGA010000204.1 GCA_903871235.1 uncultured Chlorobiaceae bacterium | reverse complement strand
ATGCTGAGCGATGGGCGGCATGGGGAGATGAGCTACATGAAAAAACAGATAGAGGAACGGGGCGATCCCTCCCTGCTCTTTACGGGCCTGCACACCATCATCTCTGCGGCCATCAGCTATAATTACCCGCTCAATTATGGTAATGGAGTCCCGAAAATCCGAAACTGGATGACCTTTGTCCGGAAAGAATACTTGGAAAAAACAACCTAATCCGTTACCAGTGCCTCATTTCCAAAACGGGTCTGATCGCCACTCTTCCGAGAAACCCATCTCTTTTTCCTGTTTGAGGGGGCAGGATTTCATCAGTGCTTTAAGACCTTCTTTAAATGAGGTGTCGGGGCTGATAGTTTGCAGGATGTATTGCATACAGCATAATGCGGCGTAGGGCTTGTAGGGTAAAATCTTTTTGTTTTGGATAATGGTAGTTGGGCAACGGCAAGCGGGCAGTGCGCTCAGCAAGGTTGCGCAAACGGAGCGTAGTGCAGCGCTTGTGGTGGGCTCTTTTCTCGTCATGGGTGGATTGGTGGCACGAGAATGAGAGGGGGGCCGGAGGGGGCTGTTGTTTTTTTTGAGAAATTTTTTAACACAAACAAAAAAAAATTTCTATATTCTTTTGTGTTTCATATGGGCTTTGCCCCGGGGTTTGCGCTAAGCAGCAAGCCGACATTACTCAAAGGCTCGATTCTGTCGGGCCTTTGCTTTTATATCTTCCCGTCAAAACAGCTATACTTTACTGACATAAAGGGCTTGTCTTCGGGCAGTATTACGCAATCAATAATTTTGTTGTGTTTTCTCAATTCCTTATATGGCGGATACTCCGAATTATAACCACTTTTTGCTATTGGATACAGGATTAAATCGGCTATTTGTAATAACGGGTTTGCTTTTGTTTTTCGTCTTGGTTCTCCGATAATAACTCTTGCATAATCATCCGCAGTAAATGGTCGATAATCGTGTGAAGTTGATGGATTAAATGGGTTACCGGTACTTTTTAATGTTCGTAAATACTGTATAATATCGCTATCTTCTTTTTTCCCTGACCCTTCAAAGATTATTTCAAGTTGCCCACCCTCCTTGTCAACATATTTTGCTGCTCTTTCAACCAAAATACTGAATGTTGTTCTGCACATGAACCATAACCTGTCATTATACTTTTCTCTGTATCGAATGACATATCCAGGACGATGAATCACACAGGCTATACAGATAATTGGCAATGACACTAAAAACTGACCAAGTGCCGGGTAAAAAAGTTTACTATTTCTTTCTTGTTGAGCCATGCAAATTTTCCGTGATGACCTCTTATTTTTGTTGAATGAAGGTCGTAATCTATATTCCATTTTTGCAGAAATAATTGATGTTGCCTTACAACTGTTTTAACATCTTCTTCTTTCACCAGAATACCTCCAAGCGCAAACCAATCCATCTTGTCGTCTCGTATAAGAGTTGCCGTAGCTACTCTATCAGGATCTCTTGACCCACTATCATCGAAACATAGTATATATTTGCTTTTTTGTGTAGTCATTGGATTTTTCGCGATTATCTCTCTGAAAGACGTCTTGCAACAAAACAGACAACTTGATTCAATTTACCATATTCCATGAGCATTATCTCATTCAATAGAATCTCTCAATCTTGCTGAAATCGAGAGGCCAAGCATTCATAACAGGCTCAACAAACCCCTAACATATCCGTAAACATCACTCGACTTTATCAGCGTCGCGGTCTTCGCGAAGGTAGATTTTCATGGTTCGGGGGTCGAGGCCGAAGTGTTCGAGTAGCTCTTTTATGTATTTGAGGAGAGCGTTGGCTGAGAGGTTTATTTCGGCATAGAGGCCGGAGTCGAGCTTTTCACCAATGCGAAGATTGTGTTCATTTGCTGACACCAATGGTTTGCCCCGGTTGCTGATGAAGCGTTCGGTTTCGGGGAGGGCGGCAAACTTTGCCGGATCGGCGGCTTGCAGCATATTAAGCACAAGCAGGTAGAGGGTTTTCCAGGTCTTCAGGCCCTTATAGGCGGTTTCACCGAGTATGAAGCCATAGGGACGTTTGTAGGTGAAGTTTTCGCCAAGGTAATGGGGTTCTGTTTTGTCGAGTTCGGCGATAAGGCGCTCTCTTTGCTGGCGGTTGCCGGACTCTTTTACAACGTCGTCCTCTTCGGGGTTGATGCCAAAGTGTGCCTTGATCATCTGCGCTATTTTGGCAGAGCTGCCGGTCAACTGACTGAGGCTATCGTTGTATGCCATGATGAACTGTGTTCCCTGAGCCAGTGATTCGTTGTCACGCGGGTCGATACTGAGCAGCATGTCGTCAGGCAGTGAGAGCAGGTTCTCCTGAAGGTTATTGAGCGTATCGAGGATTTGTTTGATCTTATCGTGTTGTGTCATGAAGGTGCCTGAATGTTAAACTGTTGAGTATAACCTGAAATACAGTTCAATTACTACCGTTGACAATCAATTCACAGCCAATAATCATTCATCAAGAAGTCCGGGTTTTCTGCCGCGCTGGATGTTGTTGATTCTTCTGTTTTGGCTGTCGAGTACTCTCTTTTGTTGTTCCAATGTTTTTTGCTGTTCGGATTGATTTCTTAAAGAATCTGACTCGTATCTTCTTTGAGCATCAGCATGTTCATCAATCATACGAGTCTGCTCCTGAATATTGTCACTTATAATTCTTGAGCTCTCATTTGTTGTACTTATAATGTCACTGAGGGATGAATCAAGATTACGAGACAAGTCATTGAGGGAATTTGTTATGCGATCACCGAGCGAATAAATTGCATCGCCTAAATTCCTGAATCCTTCGTAGAGTAGTTTATTTGTTTTGCGTTGTTCATAGATTGTTGAAAATTCAAAATCTCTCTGTGCCATTCTTACTGTTGTCGCAAGGCGTTTTGCGACTTCAATAGGATCAGGGAGTTTACCAGGCAGTACACACAACTCAACTTGACTATTATACTGCTGATCTAAATCCTGAATATATTTCCAGTATGAATCCATACAAGAATTTATTTCGTGTAAATAATTGTTGTATAGGGCAAGCTGATTAGTTGCGGCTTCAATTTCGTCCCAAAACGGAGCATAATATCTACCCAAATATTCATCTTCTGCTGTATTCAGAGCGTTTTCAGCCAAAGGGATAGTAACAAGTATTCGCCCATAAAGTTGTTTTACTGTTGTGACTTGATTATTCAAAACCTGTACAATTCCCATCATGTTTTGATGATGGCACAATTTTTGCCTTAGCTCATTTTCAGCTTCTTTTGCATTTCTCTCGACCTCTTTCTCTATTTCATCTTTTTTTGCCTTATAATGGCCGAAAATAAAAAACCACCCTATTAGTATTATTAGTCCAACCTGTCCGACATCCATATTCAATCTCCATTTATCGGTTAAATGTATTTTTCTGTCTATTGTTCATTTATACTTCCTGAACATTGTCACAAGCCCGGCAAATGAATCGGGTTTATAGCTTTCGAAATCGGCTTCATCGACGAAGAGGTAGTCGAAGTGGTGGTTTTGCTGGGCGGTGTTGATGTCGTGGCACCAGCAATTCCAGATTTGGCCCGTACACCTTGAATTCATTGGTGTTTAAAATTTGACTTTCGTAATATTTTGAGTATCAAACAGTATTATTTCGTATATTTCCGGTAATTGTCTTACTCAAAGATATAAAGATATTTTTAT
>CAIQGA010000203.1 GCA_903871235.1 uncultured Chlorobiaceae bacterium | reverse complement strand
TGAAATATGCTGAAGCAATCGGCCTGACTGCAAAAGCAGCGTAAGAGAGCGAGCAGTTGAATGATTGTTCTTGCTAAGGCATCCTCCGGCATTACTGTCCAGTGAGCATGATTTACCAAGAACTCATTTATCCCGCAGAAAGTTGATGGATACATTGTGGTTGAAGGGTGTTGTTGAGGTTTCACTGCATATAAGATTAAGTCAAGATGGATAGGAAAGAAGAAGAGATGGGGAGGGTTGATTCTGAAAATATCGGTAACTCAGATGAAGTCAGGATAAAAAAAATTGAGAACGCATTCCAATCTTCCGAAAATATTAAAGAATCGTGTCATTTACTGGTTGACAGTGTTGAGCATTCCCTGGAATATCTTAAGGAAAGACGGAATGATGTAAGTTCGAAACTCTGTGAGGCACTTGCAAAAAAAGAGTCGTTGCGAAAAAAAGATTATAATATCATCATGGATGATATCTATAGTTTACTTGATGAAAAGGAGCGCAATGCAAAAAACCATTTTATTGCTTTCATAGAAGACCAAAAAGAGTTTACCCAGTCATTAAAAAATATAATAGTAAATATTTCAGATTATAGTGCAGCAACTTCTTCAGATAAAAATGTTTTACTGAAAGAGCAACTGGCTCAAATTGCAGCGATACAGGAAGAAAGAAAAGAGACGGTTATAAAAATATTGACGGATTTCCAGGATATACATAAAGAGGTGATGGCATATCTTGAATCATTACTTGAAAAAGGTGAAAATATCAGTATCAGGGATATCAAAAATGCTAAATATATTATAAGCAAAGAATAGTATTCGCAATACTTAACCAAAAACGGAGAGCAAGATGGGACTGGCTAATGAAATGAAAAGCTTGAGTGAGGAGATGTTGTCTTCATTTAAGGATCGTGTAAGGGATAATGAAGAACTTGTCGCCAATGTTGGAAAAAAACTGCAGCAGTATCGTGATGAGCAGGACAAAACAGCCGCTACCTTGAATGCGAATGCTGCTGAGTTAAAGAGTAATCTTGCCGCAGGAGAAAAAGAGAGGATGGGCAATTATGGACAGTTGATTGGCTCCATACAGAAGGATATTAAGGGCATAGAAAAAGAGGTTAAAGGTTTCAAGTCTTCAACAAATGCCTTGATCAAAAATTTTTCTAAAGCAAGAACAGTATTGGCCGGTGATTTGGACAAGTTTTTTTCTGAAGAAAACAGGTCACGGGCAGAGAATGAGCAGTCAAGAATGGATGAGTATGGATTGTATATCGGAAAGATAAGTGATGAAGTTTCAAGTATTTTCAATTACACAAACGAAATGCTTGAAAAGTTTGGAAGTGAGCATAAGGAGATGTCGGATGAACTCCGGGCTGAATTGAGCAAGACAAGAAATGACCGGTTCGAATATACACATGCCTTGCTCAAAAGCATTCAGGGCAGAATTGCTGAGATAAGCAGTGAAAACAATAATGCGGCCCGTAAGTTGAGAAAAGATCTGGATCATGGTGATGCGGAAAGGCTGAGAGAATATAATGTGTTGTTTGACAGGATTAGCCGCGAGGTCACAGATTTGAGAAATTCTACTTCAGCTCTTCTTGGCAGTTATTCGAGTGACAGAGCACAGGGAGTCGAGCATTGGAAGCATATGCAGGAGCAGATTGCTGCGATCAGAGGTGGTGGTAAAATGGAAAGTCCAAAAAAAGTTGAAAAAGTAGTTCCAAAAAGTGAAGTAAAAGCTGAACCTGCTGTAGCAGTTATTAAAGAGTTGCCTGTTTTCGAGCCGAAGACGCCGACTGAAAATGTTGAACTGCCGATAGTCAATGAGGAACTTACTTTGGAGGACAAGATTTTCCAGTACATCAACAGTCATCATGAAGGTGTTAAAGTGTCTGACATGGAAGAACCCTTGCATGAAACCAGGATGAAGATTGGTTTTGCGGCCAAGTGTTTGCTGGATGCAGGGAAAGTTTCAAAAATTGAAAATCTCTATTATCCCATCAAAAAGAACGCTAAGTAAATAATAAATTTAAAGCAAGATAGGGGTTTTTAAACAAAAAAATCCTTATCTTGCTTTTATGCTTTTTTTGGAAGTGAATTTTGAGTAAGTGAGTCTAATAAAATTTCAAATAGCCTGTACCTATGCGTCGCCAAGGAAATGATAATGAGATGAATACAGTGCTTGAGCCGAAGCCCATGCCTAATTTTGTCGAAACGGACTACATCAGAGATATTACAAGCCGTGGTTTGACGTATATGAAAGCAGGATTTCCTGTTCATTTCAGGGGGCCGTCAGGCACCGGTAAGACAACTGTTGCACTGCATCTGGCAAGCAAAATAGGTCGTCCTGTTGTCATTATTCATGGTGATTCTGAATACAAGACATCTGATCTTATTGGAAGCGAGCAGGGCTATAAATACAGACGGCTGGATGATAATTTTATTCACTCGGTTCACAAGTATGAAGAAGATATGACAAAGCAGTGGGTAAACAATCGCTTGACCATTGCAATCAAGAAAGGTTTTACGCTGGTGTATGATGAGTTTACCCGATCACGTCCTGAAGCAAATAACATTCTTCTTCCTATTCTTCAGGAAAAGATGTTGAGCACATCTTCATCGAATGAGGAAGAATATTATATGAAGGTTCATCCTGAATTCAGGGCTATATTTACATCGAATCCTGAAGAATATGCTGGCGTCAACAGAACCCAGGATGCTTTGCGTGACAGAATGGTGACCATGGATCTCGATTATTTCGATTATGAAACTGAGCTTATGATTACTCACGCAAAATCAGGGATGTCGCTTGAGGATGCTGAAAAAATTGTTAAAATTGTCCGTGGGTTGCGTGAATCAGGAAAGACTGAGTTTGATCCTACAATTCGGGGTGCTATTATGATTGCAAAAACACTGAGTGTTCTTGGTGCACGACCGGAAAAGTCAAATGAAATGTTCAAAAAAGTTTGTCAGGATATTTTGACTTCGGAGACGAGCAGGGTAGGATCCAAAACAAATCAGGAAAGAGTACGTGGTATCGTAAATGAGCTTATTGACTTGCACTCTTAGTCATAGAAACCGTAATCAAATCAGATATTATGCCGATTATGAATCCCAAGAGGGGCGTCAGTCATATTAAAACCCTCCATACCGTTACAAAAGCATCTGCGAAGAAAAATGATACTGCTGATTTTCTTGAGTTGTATATGCTTGAAAAGGAGAAACAGAGACTTATGACTGAAGAGGCAAAAATACTGTTCAGACTGGATTATGTTCAAAATAGATTGAGGATTATACAGAATATTTACGAGCATAGTTCTCATTTGCTTCATCATCAGAATCGTAATCATTACGATGAGGTAAACTCAAATCCTGGATTTACGACTATCCAAATAGAGTATTAAATTTATTGTACCATGGCAGAATTAAAACATGCTGTTAATGCGACAGGCCTTGCAGATATACTTGAAAGGGTTCTGGACAAGGGCATTGTAATAGCCGGTGATATTAAGATACAGATTGCTGATATAGACTTGTTGACAATTAAGATAAGACTTTTGATCGCATCAGTTGATAAAGCCCTTGAGATGGGTATCAACTGGTGGCAGGAGGATCCAAATCTTTCTATAAAAGCAGCTAAAGATACTGAGCAAAAACTGTTACAGGAAGATTTGCAGCAGCGTATAGAGAAATTGGAATCTATGACCACGATAAAGAAAGGAGTTGCATCATGAAATATGAAAAAGAGGGCAACAGGAAAGGTGAATCAGAATCAGAATTTGATTTTCTGGGTTTGGGGGGTCTTTTTAAAGGAATTGAAAAATTGGTTGATTTAGCAGGAAAACTTGAGCAAACCGGAGCGGTTAGTCGTGAAGGAGAACTCAATTTGGATCAGTTGAAAAAAGGAATGAAGGGAGTCTATGGATTTACTATCAAATCAGCAGTTGGTGGTTCTCCAAAAGTAGAGACCTTCGGGAATATTGTCAAAACACCTCAGGGACCAAAAGTCAATGAAGAGCGTGAGCCGATAACTGACGTTTTTGACGAGAGTGATGAAGTTGTCATAATTGCAGAAATGCCGGGTATTGAAGAGTCCGATATCGTTGTTGATTTTAAGGAGGATATACTTGAGATATCAACGAAAAGCTTGAAAAAGAGTTATCGCAAAGAGTTGTTGTTGCCGATTAAAATTGAAGATAATTCAATTCAACAAAAATACACCAATGGTATTCTTGAAATAAGAATTAAAAAGTAATACAATGCCGCTGACAGGTTTGGAAAGCAAAGACCTTAAGATGATTATTTTCGGCGGTAAAGGTGGCGTTGGCAAGACTAGTTGTGCGGTGGCATGTGCAATCGGGTTGGCCGAAAATTTTAAAACTCTGGTCATTTCAACTGACCCGGCACACTCGGTATCTGATAGTCTCGAACAAGAGATAGGATTCAGACTCCAACCGGTTCATAAAGTTGCAAACCTCACCGCTATAGAGATTTCTGCAGATGAAGCATTTAAAGAGTTTAAAAAAGAGCATAGAACTGAACTTGTTAAACTTTTTGATACCTCCACAAATTTTGATGAAGAAGATATTCAGCAAATGATGAGTCTCTCAATACCTGGTATTGATGAAGTCATGAGTTTCAAGACTATTATCGACCTGATTGAAGAGAATAATTATGAGAAATATGTTGTAGATACGGCACCTACTGGACACGCATTGCGCCTCTTGTCTTCTCCGATCCTTTTGGATGAGTGGATAAGGATGGCAGCAAAAATGAGGTGGAAGTATCGTTATATGATTGAGTCTTTTTCTGGTGAGTACAAGGAGGATGAAGCCGATGTTATGCTCCTCAATCTTAAAAAGACGGTCAAGCGGATAGCCGCTCTTCTTGGCAACAGTGAAAAATCCGAATTTATTCCGGTATGTATTCCTGAGGATATGGCTATTATGGAGACTGAGAGGTTGCTGGCGGAACTCAGGAACTTCAAGATTACGTCGCGCCAGTTGATTCTCAATAACGTCATGGAGTCTGATGAATCAGGATTTTGCCGACAGAGAAAGGCGGCTCAATTAAAGTATATTGTCAAGGTCCATGATCGTTTTAAAAATTTACAGGTAGTAATAGTTCCTCTTTTTCCTGATGAAATCAAGGGTGTAACTGCGTTGAAGAGGTTAAAAGAGGTGCTCTTTGATGAAAATAGAGAGTTAAACAGAGATGCAATATGAGTCATGATGAGTTGGTTTTGAAGGTAAAGGAAGCCATTGTCAAGGATGTGGGACGCGCAATTGCAAGGATTGATCCTGCTGACATGTCTCGTGCGGGATTGGCATCAGGCGATATTGTTATGATCGCGGGTAAACGCTCTACCCCGGTCAAAATACTTCCATCCTATCCAGAGGACAGGGACAAAGGGATTATTCAGGTTGATGGCATAACAAGGGATAATGCCAGTGTAGGTATTGATGAAAAAGTCGTAATCAATAAAACAGCTTTTCGTCAAGCGGCTAAAATAACGCTAAAACCTGTAACAAAGTCCAGCTCACTGATAAAAGCTGATGACGCCAAGTACATTGGCTCACTTATCAATGGATTGCCTGTTACCAAGGGCGATAAAATCAAGGCGACCCTTTTTGGTTCCGGATCAATTTACTATACAATCACATCCACTTCGCCAGATGGAGTTGTTCTGATCCATCCTGATACCACTGTTCAGCTTGAGTTATCGAAAAAAAACGAAGTAAAATCAAATAAGGTCACGTATGAAGATATCGGGGGACTTGGCAATCAGGTTCAACGTATACGTGAAATGATTGAACTACCCCTTAAATATCCTGAAATATTTGAACGGCTTGGAGTTGAGCCTCCCAAAGGTGTGTTTCTTTATGGCCCCCCTGGTACCGGTAAAACTCTCATTGTAAGGGCCGTGGCGCAGGAGACTGATGCGTATTTTATAAATATTTCAGGCCCTGAAATTATGGGCAAGTATTACGGTGAAAGTGAAGCGCGGGTGCGTAATATTTTTGCTGAGGCTCAGTCACATGCTCCGTCAATTATTTTTATTGATGAAATAGATGCTATCGCTCCCAAAAGGGAGGATATGGGCGGTGAAAAACAGGTAGAAAAAAGGGTTGTTGCGCAGCTTCTATCGTTGATGGACGGATTGGAGTCGAGAGGTAAAGTAATTGTCATTGGCGCAACAAATATACCGAATTCCATAGATCCGGCTCTGAGACGCCCCGGCCGTTTTGATCGGGAAATATCAATTTCAATCCCCGACAAAAAAGGCCGGCTTGAAATTCTTCATATTCATACACGGGGCATTCCATTGTCAGAAGATGTGGATATGTCAAAAATAGCTGATATTACTCATGGTTTTGTAGGGGCTGATCTTGAGGCCCTTGCGCGTGAAGCTGCCATGACGGCATTAAGGAAAATTCTTCCGCAGATAAATTTTGAATTATCAGAGATTCCTTATGAGCTGTTGATGCAATTGGAAGTTACGATGGATAATTTTCTTGAGGCGATGAAGGAGGTCGAACCCTCTGCCATTCGCGAAGTTTTTGTAGAGGTTCCCGATGTCAAGTGGGAAGATGTCGGTGGTCTTGAAGAGATTAAGCAGGCATTAAAAGAGAGTGTGGAGTGGCCTGTAAAATATGCGGAACTCTTTAAAAAAACAGATACCAAGCCTCCCAAAGGCATAATCCTGTACGGAAAGCCAGGAACGGGCAAGACATACCTTGCAAAAGCGTTGGCCAGTGAGAGTGGTGTGAATTTTATTTCAGTCAAGGGGCCACAGATACTTAGCCGTTTTATTGGAGAATCGGAAAAAGGTGTTCGGGAGCTTTTCCGTCTTGCCAAACAATCGGCACCAACAATTCTTTTTCTTGATGAAATAGACAGTCTTACGCCACGCAGAAGGAGCGATGGTGGAGAATCCGGCGTCATTGAAAGGGTGATCAGTCAATTTCTTACAGAGATGGATGGTATTGAAGAGTTGAATGGTGTTACGGTGCTTGCTGCAACAAACCGGATTGATATCATTGATCCGGCTCTCTTGCGTTCAGGAAGATTTGATCTTATGTTTGAAGTTCCCTTACCTGAGTTAATGACAAGGGAAAAAATATTTAAAATTCACACAAAAAAAATGCCTCTTGGAGAGGATGTGAGCTTGATGGTGCTGGCTGAAAAAACTGAGCGTATGACCGGGGCTGATATACAGTTTATCTGTCAAAAGGCCAAGATGTGTGCCATTCGTGAAGTCATTGATGGTAAAGAGGCTTCAGATACAGCAACGATTTTTATCAAGGAAAAACACTTTGAACAAGCAATACAGCTCGTCATACATCAGAATGAAAATATACTAAAATAGCAAGTAATGAATAAGCAAGGTATTTATATATACGGATTTGTTCCAAGCAATTGTTTTGAAAAAATCAGAAGTGCAGTGTTAAAATCTGGACTCTATTCGATTGACTATGGTGATATTTCAGCAGTTGTATCGGATACAAGGGATGAGAAGATTGAATATATGGATAGAGAAACTCTTGCACATCTTCTTGTTGATCATCAAAAAAAAATCGAAGGAATTATGAGCAGCGGATGCTCAAAAATAATTCCAATGCAGCTCGGAACAATAGTCAGTTCAGGAAATGATGTTATAAAAATCTTGAAAAATGGACAGACTGTTATAAAAGAGATTTTTGAAGTTATTGATAATGTTGAAGAATTTGACGTGGTAGCTGTGTGGAATAACTTTCCCGATCTTATTGAAAAAATATCAGATACGTCACAAGTAAGGCTTTTGAGGGAAGAGATTGCTAAAAAAAACAGTTATGATCAGACTGACAGTATCAATATAGGCAAACTGATAAAACAAAAAATTGACGAAAAAAACAACAAGGTTAATCTTGATGTAGCCAATTCATTACAGCCTTTTTGTATTGATACAAAAAAGCATGAGACGATGAACGATGAGATGCCCCTTAACTCTGCTTTTTTGGTTCGTAAAGATACTATAAACTCCTTCATGGAGACTATTGACAATCTTGACAGTAAATATGCAGATCAGCTCAACTTCAAGATAGTTGGACCTCTGCCGTGCTACAGCTTTTATACTCTTGAATGTAAAACACTGAATAAAGAGGATATAGAAAAAGCTGAAAAGGTGCTTGGTATTGATTCTTATAAATCAGAGTTGGATCTCAAGAAAGCATATCGCATGAAAGCAGGATTAACTCATCCTGACAAAAACAGTGACTGTGCTGCGGACAATAGTGAGGGATTTATCAATATCAATAATGCCTACAAAATATTGCTTGAATATTCAACAGTCAGAAAGCAGTCGTCTGAAAATATATCCAACGAACCATTATATCTGGTCAAAATAAAGAAATAATATGCAAAAGGACGGTAAATATGTTTATTGTATAATTGCGACAAGTTATGAGTGCAATTTTGGTGCTATAGGAATAGGTGGAAGAGGTGACTTGGTGAGTACTATAGGATTTCAGGGGTTAAGCATGGTGGTCAGTGATCATCCTCTTGATCATTTTGTCTTGAATCCTGAAAATATTCTTGCTCATCAAAAAGTTATTGAAGCGGTGATGAGCCAATTTAGCAGTGTTATCCCTGTCAAGTTTGGTACCGTAGCGGCAACACCGGATGAAATCCGAAATCTTCTGGACCGACGATATAGTGAATTATCTGAACTTCTTGAGCGCTTTGAAAACAAGGTTGAATTTAATCTTAAAGCATCATGGCGAAATATGGGAGTTATATATAAGGAGATTGATAAAGAAAATACCGGTTTAAAAAAGCTGAGAAGTAAAATTGAAAAATTAACTGATGAAGAAAAAAGAAAAGCTCTTATTCTTGAGGCTGGTCATTTAATAGAAGAGGCTTTGCAAAAAAAGAAAGAGCTCGAAGCCGACGAAATTGTAACTGCTTTTCGAAAGACAGTTGTTGCCTGCAAGCACAACAAAACAACAGGCGAAGCGATGTTTATGAATACTGCTTTTTTGCTTGACAAAGGTCGTGAAGTTGAGTTTGATAATTTGATGACTGATCTTGGTGAAAAATTCAAAGAGAGATGTGATTATTATTACACCGGCCCATTGCCAATATTTAACTTTATAGACTTGCGGATTCTTCCTGAAAAATGGGAACTTTAAATTTATAGTAGATTATTAAAGATATGGATATTGATACTGCAAAAGAGGGAAGATATATATACGGGATAATCAGAAATTCCGAAAAAATTGATTTTGGTCCTATCGGAATTGGTACTCGTAATGATAATGTTTATGGTGTTACTTATAAAGATATATGCGCTGTGGTAAGTTCGTCCCCTGATATCCAATATCAGGCAAGGCGTGCAAATATGATTTCTCATCAGAAAGTTCTGGAAGAGGTCATGAAGCGTTTTAATGTTCTTCCGGTCAGGTTTTCTACGATATCACCTCATGACACTGACGATGCAATAGTTCGCATACTTACTGAAGATTATCGTCGGCTTGATGATTTGCTTACTAAAATGAACGGTAAGAAGGAACTGGGGCTTAAAGTAGTCGCAGAAGAATCAAAGATTTATGAAAATATCATACAGAAGTATGACAGTATACGGTCTCTTAGAGACAAGTTGTTGAATCAGCCCGCCGATAAAATTCATTATCAACGGGTAAAGATAGGAGAAATGGTTGCTGAGGCTCTCAAGAAAGAGATAGAAAGCTATAAGAAACAGATTCTTGATATATTGACTCCAATAGCTGATGATGTCAAGATTACTGATAACTATGGAAATTTTATGATCCTTAATGCGGCCTTTCTTATCAAGGAAATAAAAGAGCCTGAATTTGATGCGGCTGTAAATGAGCTTGACAAAAAATATGGAGATATTATGACATTTAAATATGTCGGCACGCTGCCACCATATAATTTTGTTAACCTTTCGATCAATACTAAAGGGGGTTGATATTTTTATTATAGATGATATATTATTTGCGCCATTAAACGGTCTTATATTTGTTGCCGAAAAAATCAACGATGTTGTACAGAAAGAGACCTCAGATGAAGGCACCGTTAAAGAACGTCTTATGGCACTTCAGCTAAGGTTTGAGCTGGATGAAATTGATGAGGATGAATATGACAGGCAGGAGGACGACTTGCTGAAAAAGCTTGAACAAATAAGACTGGATAAGCAAAATCAATAAGAACAGATAATGCTTGTGAACTGATACGGTCAGGAATTATTAGCGTTTTTCATATAACCAATTGGAGCGTAGAATGAGTAAAATTATTAATGTAAGAAATGCTGTAATTAAATTTCTTAAAGAAAATATAAAAACTACTGAAGTAACTGTTATTCGTGTAGAAAAATCCGGAGATATATGGAAAACTGTTGCAGAAGTTTATGAAGATGATTCTTTTTTGAAATCAATGAATCTTCCGCCTAAAAAAATAAGATTGTTTTATGCTGTTGCGGTTGATTCCGAAATGGAAATATTGTCATTTACAAGAATGTCAACATACGATGATACAGAAGATGACAACGACTGATTTTCAAGAGTGCTATGCATGTTAATCATAAGACGCTTCTTTACATTTATTGTGTTACTTGTGAAGACCCATCATTACAAAGTCATGCAGGATGTGATGAGCTGTTTTTTTTAGAAATTAACGGTCTCTATGCTGCCGTAAAATATGTTTCAGAAGACGATTATTCTGAAGTAAATATAAAAAAAAGATTATCGGATGAATCCTGGCTGGATGCTAATGTCAGAGAACACCTGAATGTCATTGGCCTTATTATGCAGGTAAATACAGTGATTCCATTCAATTTTGGAACAGTGTATAAGTCTGAAGAGGGCCTTAAGAGCTTTATATGTAAGTATGCAAATGACTTTAAGACAGGCCTTCGTTATCTCGAAAATAAAGAAGAATGGTCAGTAAAGGCGTTCTGTAATAAACAAAAGATAATAGAAAATATTGTTCTATTAAGTCAGAATATCGCTGATATTGAAGTGCAAATTAGAGAGAGCTCGCCAGGCAAGGCCTATATTCTTAAAAAGAAAAAAGCTGATATCCTTGGGAAGGAAATCAACAATATATACAACACTCTGTCAAAGCATGTATTTACTCGTATAAATGAACTCCCCGATGAATATCGGTTACATGCGATTTCTCAGGAAAAAGTATCAGAATCTGATGGCGATATGATTATCAACGCTACTTTTTTACTACGAAAAGAAAATCTGGGTAATTTTATTAAAACAACCGATTCTTTGCTTGTTGAACATGAAGATATTGGTTTATCTCTTGAAGTTACCGGCCCCTGGCCCCCATACTCTTTTGTAAATCTATCAAAGTAATATGCAAGATAATCTGTATGACACAAACAAAGAAATCACAATTCTTGATGTTCTGGATCGTGTTTTAACAAAAGGGGTTGTCATTACCGGCGATATAGTAATATCAGTTGCTGATATCGACCTTATTTATCTTGGTTTAAGGGTGCTGCTAAGTTCGGTTGAGACAATGGAAAAAAGAAAAGCTGTCAATTAATCCCGTTATTAATAATTTATCGTTGTCAGGTATGCCTGTTATTGTTTACGCCATTCTTGACTCAAAACAAGTTATTGATGCCTCATCTCATGGTATAAGTTCTTTTTCATCAGGCTCAGGTGTTGAACTTGAATTTGTTTCGGCCAGTACGCTCACGGCTATGGTATCATCTCAATCGGATAATACATTATCAAATTCCCGTCAGGAGGTGTTGGCTTACGCGGGAATTGTGGATACTATATCAAAAAAATATTCAATCCTTCCGATGAGGTATGGCTCAGTTGTAGCGTCTTATGCTGATGTTACAGCTTTGTTGGAAAAAAATTCAGAATTATTTGTTAATGCCTTGAACAAGGTAATGAATAAAGAAGAATATTCATTACGACTTTTTTTTTCGCATCAACATCAGGATGATTTTGTACATGAACAGAATGTTGATATTACCCGGTCACCTCCTGAGATACTGCTGGGAAATACTGAAAATAAAAACTATTTGTTAAAAAAATACCAACAACATATCGCTGAAGAAAAACGTATCAACTACATTAAAACAATCCAGTTGGCAGTTGCCAAATATCTTGTAAATGTAACTGAAATTGTTGATTTTAAAAAAACAACAACATTTGGATGTATTGTAGATGCCGTGCTTTTGATAGATAAGGGTCGCAAAAACGAACTTCTTGAATTGGTTGCTGCTATGCAATCAATTTATCCGGAACACAATGTAATTTTGACTGGCCCGTGGCCACCATATACTTTTGCTCAAATAAAGCTTGAATAGTGATGGAAGAAGATAAGATTTTGTTTTATGCAGGTTCTGCAAATGAGATAATAGAAGAACTTGAAAAAATCAATCCTGGCGATCAAACCAGAATTAATGCCACACCTGAAAATGTAGAGTCAGGCCTGGCAAAACTTGTCCTGACTCTTATTGAGCTGATTCGTAAACTGATGGAAAAACAGGCAATGCGCAGGATTGAAGGTAATTCATTGACTGAAGATCAAATTGAACATCTTGGTGAAACTCTTATGAAGCTTGAATACAAGATGGAGGAGTTGAAAAAGATATTTAATCTTACGGATAAAGACCTGAACCTTAATCTTGGCCCATTGGGTGACTTGTTATAAAATAGTCATTGTTCCGCTTTCATCGAATTACTTCTTTTGTCTCAGCGGTCAAAGGCTTTTTTTTCGATATCAATTTTATATTTTCTCATTCTTCTTATAAGTGCGTATCGACTCATTCCAAGTATTTCTGCTGTTATAACCTGATTATATTCACATTCGTCAAGTGTTTTCCTTATTGTTTCAGCCTCCTCCGTGGTATTATTTCTGTCAGTTCTATCTCTTTTTTCTACATTTGTCGCTATTGTAGGTAATGGAAAATCAGAGATCTCCAGTGAATTCCCTGTTGAAAGGATGATGGCTCTTTCTGTAAGGTTTCTCAACTCCCGAATGTTTCCAGGGAAGTTGTATTTCTCAAGCGCTTCAAATACATCGTCAGCAATATATTCTATTGGTTTGTTGATTTTTTCTGAAAACTCTTCTGTAAAATCTATCAAAAGAGGGCCGATATCTTCAGTTCTTTCTCTAAGGGGGGGGATGTGTATCTGCAGTGTGTTTAATCTGTGAAGCAAATCAAGTCTAAACCGTTTTTCTTCCACCATTTTTTGCAAATCACAATTCGTAGCGGCAATCAATCTGAATTTTGTTTGTATTTGCTTTGTGTCGCCGACCCTTGTAATTGCTCTTTCTTCAATAGCCCGCAAAATTTTTGATTGCAGATTAAACGGCATATCAGCTATTTCATCCAGAAAAAGTGTTCCTTCATTGCATATCTCAAATAATCCTTTTTTGTCTGATATCGCGCCTGTAAATGATCCTTTTTTATGACCAAAAAATTCACTTTCTATCAGGGATTCGCTTATTGCACTGCAATTAATTGCACCAAAATAATTTCCCTTTTGCAGGCTCATATAATGAATAAGTCTTGCAAAAATTTCTTTTCCTGTTCCACTTTCACCAGTTATCAGGACGTTAATATCCGGATAGAGAGATGCTTTTTTGGCAAGTTCATAAATTTCAATGATCTGTTTACTTTTTCCTATGCAGTGGCGGCCTATTTTTGATTCTATTTCGGATGTGATTAATGAGTATTTTTCTTCAGCATGGGCAAGTTTTTGCTGCATTCGAAGATATTTTTGTGTTCGCTCTATAGCGATTTGTATATCTATATATCTCATTGGTTTTCGAAGATAGTCAAATGCTCCCAGCCTTATGGAATCTATGACGGTATCCATATCTCCATGTGCTGAAACCATGATGACTTCAATATCAGGATAAAGGGATTTGACATTTTTTAAAATATCAAGTCCGTTTGTTCCAGGCAGTCGTACATCAAGAATGAGAAGATCGATATTGCTTTTGCTCAATATTGCATAACCATCTTCCGGGGTATTGGCAGAAAAAGGAATAAATCCTGAATTTTTCAGGTAATCACTGATCTCATTTGTAAAATCAATTTCGTCGTCGAGTATTAATACTTTTATCTGGTCAGTATATTTTTTTTCCATTGTTATTTTGTTGTTAGCGCAAGCTCTTGGATGATCTTGTTTAATTTCGTTTTTTTTTCTTTTTTTGTTGCGGCGGGCAACAACTTCTCCTTACACAATAGTTTTATCCTTCAAAATATGCAAATCACAAGTGAGAGAAATTGGTTCGCACATCTCTCTTGACACCCTTAAAGAGAGGCTTGCGTGAGAGCTGCCCTGATTTTTTTGAGCGCGAGTTGCATATCTTCCGGTAACGGAGCCGTGAAGGAGAGTGGTTCATGGCTTAGGGGCTGATGAAACGAGAGGGTTTCAGCATGCAGGGCTTGGCGTGGCAGCAGCTCAAGAAGGTTTTTGACGAAGTTTTCACTTTTACTTAATGAGAGTGTTCGCAGTGAGGCTCCTCCGTAGGTTTCGTCACCAAGGATCTGGTGGCCGAGGTGTTGCAGGTGTGCCCTTATCTGGTGTGTACGCCCTGTATGCAGTGTAAGCGAGAGCAGTGAAAACCAGTGAAGATTTTCGCTAACCGTATAATCAGTGATCGCAGTTTTTCCGTAATCCCCCTCAAAAGGGAAGTTGGCCATAACCTTTCGATCTTTTTTTGAACGGCCGATATTGGTTGTTATCGTGCCTGAAAGTGGATCAGGAACTCCCCAGGCAATTGCTTTGTATATTTTTATCACCTTACGATCGGCAAATTGGCGGGCAAGGCGATGGAGTGCAACCGGATTTTTCGCTATGATGATAAGCCCTGAAGTGTTTTTGTCGAGTCGGTGTACAATGCCCGGTCGTAGCTCAGATTTATCGAGTTCTTCTGCGTCTTTGCCGATGTGGTGCAGAATGGCGTTTGCCAGCGTTCCTGTCCAGTTGCCGAATGCCGGATGGACGACCATACCAGCTTTTTTGTTGATAACCATCAGATCCTCGTCTTCGTAGATAACCTCTATGGGGATATTTTCTGCCGCAAGTTCGGGGGCTGGTGGCCGCAGAAAGGTCATCTCTATGAGATCACAGGATTTGATGCGGTAGTTCGATTTGACGCTCTTTTCATTGACCAGTACCCGCCCCTCCTCAATGGCCTCCTGCACCTTGTTGCGTGTGGCGTTTTCAATCTGCCGCGTCAGGTATTGGTCGATACGCATCGGGCACTGCACCCGGCTTACCTGCAAGGTGAGTTTTTTTGGCTCAAGAGGGAGCTCATCCTTTTGTGCGGATTCGTTTTTTTGTAGCTGATTTTGCATTTTGCGGGACATGAAGACTAAGGACGATACATTGCTGTTGTCAGTATAATAAAAACCATACCATATTTTCTATGTATTCCGAGCAACAGTTGCCTGAGGGGTCAGTTCGTACCGTTGATCTTGCCATTATCGGTTCCGGGCCGGGAGGTTATGAGGCAGCACTTCGCGCTGCAAAGGCCGGAATGCGGGTTTGCCTCATTGAAAAAGGCGCTTTGGGTGGTGTATGCGTCAATTGGGGTTGTATTCCAACAAAAGCCCTTTTGCAAAGCGCAGAACTCTTTAATGTTGTAAAAAAAGCCGCTTCCTATGGTCTCAAGGTAGATGGTACAGATATTGATTTGGCCGAAGCGGTCAAACGGAGCCGCAGTGTGGTACAAAAACTTTCAAAAGGGATCGCCTTTATGTTGCGTCGGGCGCAGGTTGAAGTGATTCAGGGGGAAGCGTTGTTCAGTGGAGCGCACAGGCTTGATATTTTTCGTGAAGGCGTGCGTATTGACACCCTTCAGGCTGACCATATTATTATTGCGTCCGGCGCCCGTTCCCGTCAATTGCCGGGGCTTGAACCTGACGGAAAATATATTATCACCAGCCGCGAAGCGCTTGCTTTGAAGAGGGTTCCGCACTCCATGATTGTGCTGGGAGGTGGAGCAATTGGTGTTGAACTGGCCTGGTTTTATGCCATGGCGGGCAGTGCGGTGACGCTTGTGGAGATGATGCCCCGGCTTTTGCCGCTTGAAGATGAGGAGATTTCGGAAGTTCTGAAGCGCTCGTTTCAGAAGGCGGGGATCACCGTTTTCACTGGAGCGAAGCTGGAAGGTGTGACGGAATCAGGAGATCAGGTGAGCGGGTTTCTTGCGGTTGAGGGAGTTGAGCCCCAACTCGTTACTGCTGATTGCCTGCTCGTTGCTGTCGGCGTAACCGGCAACTGCGACACTCTTGGTCTGGAACATTCCGGAGTAGAGAGTTTACGGGGTTTTGTGGTGACAAACAGCTCCTGCCAAACCTCAGTCAACCATATCTTTGCCATTGGAGATGTTCGTGGAGGAATGCTGCTTGCCCACAAAGCTTCGGCTGAAGCCGCTCTTGCGGTCGATACCATAGCGGGGAAAGAGTCCAGGATGATTGATGAGAGTATGATTCCCCGATGTGTCTATGCCGATCCTTCGGTTGCAAGCGTAGGGTTAAGCCAAAGGGAAGCGGAAGCGCAGGGTTACACCGTCAAGATTGGCCGGTCAATGTTTGCCGCTTCTGGCAAGGCCAATGCCTGCGGTCATCTGGAGGGGCTGGTGAAGCTTGTTTTTAATGCAGTTGACAATCGCCTGCTTGGAGCGCATATTGTGGGACATGGAGCGGTTGAGCTGATCGGAGAGATCGCGCTGGCACGCCGCCTTGAAGTTACAGCGGAATTACTTGCAAGTACAGTTCATGCGCATCCTACTCTCTCTGAAACGATCAGAGAGGCGGCAGAAAATGCGCTGCTGGAGTAACGTTTTTGAAAACCATTTTCTATTGTCTTTCTAAAAGTATAAATTCAATCTCTTTTATTTAGCTCATAATAACAGTAAGCCTTTTTCGGTGAATAATTTCACTGTTCAACGGAGAAACAGGTATTAACCAAACGATCAATTATGACTCAGACTGAAACAGTTGCAAAAAAAACTGCAGCAAAGAAACCTGCTACGGTAAAGGCAAAGGCGAGTTCAACGGTCACGGCAACTCCGGAACTCAAAAAAGCAGTCAAGCCTGCCGCAAAAAAGAAGTCCGGCCAAGCCTTTCCTTTTACAGCAATTGTTGGTCAGGAGGAGATGAAGCTCAGTCTGATTCTCAATATCATTGATCCGAGAATCGGAGGTGTGCTTGTCATGGGCCACAGGGGTACCGGAAAAAGTACAACGGTCAGGGCGCTTGCTGAAGTACTTCCTCTTATTGACCGTGTTGAGGGCGATACCTATAATCGTACCGTCGATCAATATGTTGAGGGTGAAGAGTCCAAAAAAGGAGGTAAGACTATTGATCCGGAGACACTTACAACCGAAAAAATTCCAGTTCCGGTTGTTGACCTTCCGCTTGGCGCAACCGAAGATCGTGTTTGTGGTACCATCGATATCGAACAGGCACTTACCAGTGGTGTAAAAGCCTTTGAGCCGGGTCTTCTTGCCCAGGCGAACCGTGGCTTCCTTTATATTGATGAAGTTAACCTGCTTGATGACCATCTTGTCGATGTCTTGCTTGATGTAGCTGCAAGTGGCCAGAATGTGGTTGAACGTGAAGGTATCAGTATCCGCCATCCAGCACGTTTTGTGCTTGTCGGTTCCGGTAATCCTGAAGAGGGTGAGCTGCGTCCCCAGCTTCTTGACCGTTTTGGTCTGCATGCCCGTATCATCACGATTCTTGATATTGCAAAACGTGTTGATATTGTCAAACGCCGTCGTGAGTTTGACGAAGATCCCGATGCCTTTATGAAAAAGTACAGTCGCGAACAGCAGAAGCTCCAGAAAAAGATTCAGACAGCCAAGGAGCTGCTTCCTGAAGTGAGCATGACCGATGAGGTGCTGACCGATATTGCGAAGCTCTGTATGAATCTTGGCATTGACGGGCACCGTGGTGAACTCACCATTACCCGTACCGCTTTTGCCCATGCCGCTTTCCGTGGCGAGACGGTTGTGACCTTGAAACATGTCAAGGAGATTGCCGGCCTCTGCCTGCGTCACCGTCTGCGCAAGGATCCTCTTGAAACCCTTGACGCAGGTGAAAAAATTGATCGTGAACTCGCTAAAATCCTCGGAGAAGCGGAAGCCGTATAATGATAGCTTTTACCGATATCGTAGGGATGGATCTGGCCAAGCAGGCGCTCATGCTGCTGGCCGTTGATTCTGAACTTGGCGGTGTTGTTATTCCTTCGGCCGTGGGGTCGGGAAAGTCGACGCTCGCCAGGGCATTTGCTGATATTCTTCCCGAAGGGACACCTTTCGTGGAACTCCCCCTGAACGTTACTGAAGATCGTCTGATCGGCGGCGTTGATTTGGAGGCAACCCTTGCAACCGGAGTGCGCGTCGTTCAGCACGGCGTACTCTCCAAGGCGCATGGCGGAGTACTCTATGTTGACTCCATCAGCCTTCTCGACAGCTCTGCGGTATCGCACATCATGGATGCCATTTCGCGCGGTGAAGTGCTCGTTGAGCGCGAAGGGCTCAGTGAGGTGCATCCGGCAAAATTCATGCTGGTGGGTACCTATGATCCTACCGATGGCGAGGTACGCATGGGATTGCTCGATCGCATAGGTATTATTGTCCCTTTTACCGCGCAGAACGACTACAGGGCACGCAAAAAAATTGTCAACATTGTACTTGGCACGAGAGATGAAGAGGATACCCGTGATGAGTTGAAGATGCTTGCCGGTTTTATCCAGGCTGCCCGTGAATTGCTGCCGCGTGTTTCGATTACCGACGATCAGATTCGGGCGCTGATTCAGACCGCGATCAGTCTTGGTGTTGAGGGAAACCGTGTCGATATCTTTACGGTTCGTGCGGCAATAGCCGCAGCCGCTCTTGCTCAGCGCACTGATGTTGAGGAGGAGGATATGAAACAGGCCATCAAGCTTGTGCTTATCCCGCGTGCGACCCGTATGCCCGAAAGGGAAGCCGCTGCGGACGATATGCCTCCCCAGGAGGAACCGCCAGAGGAAGAGGAGCCGGAAGGTGAAGATGATGAGGCACAGGCCGACACTCCTGATGCTGACGCCGAAGAGGAGAAGAAGGAGACTCCCGACATGATCGAAGAGCTGATGATGGATGCTATTGAGATGGAGTTGCCTGACAATATTTTGAACATCTCTCTGGCATCAAAAAAGAAAACGACAACCGGCAGTCGTGGCGAAGCGCTGAACAACAAGCGCGGACGTTTTGTGCGGGCCCAGCCTGGTGAAATGCGCACCAATAAAGTTGCGCTTATCCCGACACTCATTTCCGCAGCTCCCTGGCAGGAGACTCGCCGTCGTGACAGCAAAATGGCCGGGAGACCAAAGACAGCGCTGCTTATCACTAAAGATGACGTGAAAATCAAGCGGTTCCGCGATAAATCGGGGACGCTCTTTATTTTCATGGTTGATGCTTCGGGTTCCATGGCGCTGAACCGCATGCGCCAGGCGAAGGGCGCAGTGGCAAGTCTTCTGCAGAATGCCTATGTGCATCGCGACCAGGTCTCTCTCATTTCGTTCCGTGGAAAGCAGGCGCAGGTTCTTTTGCCACCCTCCCAGAGTGTTGATCGTGCAAAACGCGAGCTTGATGTGCTTCCTACCGGAGGCGGCACTCCACTTGCCTCTGCACTCTATCTCGGTTGGGAGACTGCAAAACAGGCGCGTACCAAAGGTATTTCACAGATCATGTTTGTGCTGATCACCGATGGTCGTGGCAATATCGGGTTGCAGGCCACGTTTGATCCGAACGCAGAAAAAATATCAAAGGAGCTGCTTGAAAAGGAGATTGAAGCACTTTCGCTTTCTATCCAGGCCGATGGTGTAGCTTCCATTGTTATTGATACGCAGATGAACTATCTGTCGAGGGGCGAAGCACCCAAGCTTGCCCAGAAGCTCGGTGGACGCTATTTTTACCTGCCTAATGCCAAAGCCGAACAGATTGTTGAAGCTGCCCTGAGCTTTTGATTCTCGAAGACCTTTCCGGTTATCTAAACTGGAAAGGTCATTTTCGGAAATATTCCGCTTCTTTTCTACATTAGATATATACCGTCTTATGGTTCTTGTGATCGGGATACATCTAATGCGTACCTACTTATTTTATTATGTCTGATCTTCGTAAAATTGTTGCTGTTGTCGGACTTGAGCAGTACAACGCTGCTCTCTGGAAAAAGATTAAGGGACTTCTTTCCAACGAAGCTGAATTGACTCAGTTAAGTGATATTGATCTTGAAAAAAAGCATCCCGAAGCGGCGAAAGCAATTCAGGAGGCCGATTGCCTTTTTATGAGCATGATCAATTTCAAGGATCAGATCGACTGGTTCAAACAACAGCTTGATCAATCGAGTAACGAAAAGACCATTTTTATTTTTGAGTCAATGCCTGAAGCTATGGCACTGACCAAAGTCGGGAGCTATTCTGTCGGGGATGGCAAGGCCGGTATGCCGGATATGGTCAAAAAAGTGGCCAAAATGCTGGTGAAGGGGCGCGATGAGGATGCTCTTTACGGTTACATGAAGCTCATGAAGATCATGCGCACCATTCTGCCTCTTGTGCCTAACAAGGCAAAGGATTTCAAGAACTGGCTGATGGTTTATTCCTACTGGATGCAGCCGACGGCAGAGAATATCGCCAACATGTTCCGGCTGATTCTCAGGGAATACTTTAATGAACCGGTTACTGTAGGAGCGCTGGTTGAAGTGCCGAACATGGGGATCTATCATCCTGACGCTCCAGCCTTTTTTACAGATATCAAGAGTTATAAAAACTGGTCGAAAAAGCGCGGGATTAATATCGATAAAGGTCAGAAAATCGGTCTTTTGTTTTTCCGCAAACACTTGCTGCAGGAAAAAAGCTATATCGACAACACCATCCGTTCGCTTGAAAAACGGGGAATTCATCTTTTTCCAGCTTTTGTGACGGGTGTTGAAGGCCATGTACTGGTGCGTGACTGGTTTGTCAAGGAGAAAATTGATCTCCTGGTCAACATGATGGGTTTTGGTCTTGTCGGTGGCCCTGCCGGATCGACCAAGCCTGGAACGGCGGCTGAGGCGCGTCATGAGATTATGACAAAGCTTGACGTCCCTTATATTGTTGCCCAGCCACTCTTGACCCAGGGGTTTGAGTCATGGAAAGAGCTTGGGGTCTCGCCCATGCAGATGACCTTTACCTATGCCATTCCCGAGATGGATGGCGCGATTTGTCCGGTTGTGCTTGGAGCTATTGAAGATGGCAAGGTAGAGACGGTTCCGGAACGGCTTGACCGGCTTGCAGGTATTGTCAGTCAGTGGCTCCGTCTGCGGGCAACGGCCAACAGGGATAAAAAAATAGCCTTTGTTGTCTATGACTATCCTCCTGGTCTTGGTAAAAAAGCCACTGCTGCACTCCTTGATGTTCCCAGAACGCTTTTGGCTGCTCTGCAGAGGCTGAAAAAGGAGGGATATAATGTTGGTCAGCTCCCCGAATCGTCCGAAGCGCTTTTTCAGGCGCTTGATCAGGCAACCGATCACCAGATCAAACAGCACCAGTCGGATGCACTGAAAGTGAGTTATGATACCTTCAAGGGGATTACCTCTTCACGGGAGCGGGAACGCATAGAGGAGCGGTGGCAGAAATTTCCAGGAGAAATTGTGCCGATCGGGGAGCATGATGTTTTTATCGGGGGTTTACAATTTGGCAATATCTTTATTGGTGTTCAGCCGCGTATCGGTGTGCAGGGCGATCCCATGCGCTTGCTTTTCGACAAGTCAAACACGCCACACCACCAGTATATCGCCTTTTATCGCTGGATAAGCCGGGAGTTTCAGGCCCATGCCATGGTGCATGTCGGTATGCACGGATCGGTCGAATGGATGCCGGGACTCCCGACTGGCCTTACCGGTGACTGCTGGCCGGACGCCCTTCTTGGAGAGGTGCCGCATATCTACCTCTATCCGCTAAACAATCCGAGTGAATCCACCATTGCCAAACGGCGTGGGCTCGCGACAATGGTTTCTCATGTTGTTCCACCGCTGTCGCGTGCCGGTCTCTACAAGGAGCTTCCCGCATTAAAAGATCTGCTGGTCGATTTCCGCGAGAGAAATTTTTCAGGCTCCATTGAAGGGCAAGGAGAGAATTCTGGTTTTGAAGAGGCCATTATGCAGAAAGCCGAACTGCTCAATCTGACGGACGATTGTCCCCGCCCTGAAAGCGAAGGATTCAGCGATTATGTCAGCAGGCTTTATATCTACGTAAGCGAACTCGAAAACAGGCTTATTTCCAACTCCCTTCATGTTTTTGGTGAGGCGAGCCCTCTGGAAGCACAGATTATCACCGTCACTGAAACCCTTAAAAACAGGACGGAAGATGCCAAAACACTGCCCGCTCTTCTCATGAATGCATCGGGCAAAAGTGCAGAATACAGGAGTTATGAGGAGTTGACCGCTCGATCGAGAAAGGGCGAAGAGGAGGCTATCCGACTGCGTGAGTGGGTTGATGGTGCTTGCCGCGATTTTGTTCAGCAGGTGCTGTTTGACCGGAAAAATCTTGCTGGTGCCTTTGCCACAATAACAGGAGGAGCGAGGCTTCCTGCAGAGTATCTGCCTTTTATTGAGCAATTGATCAGAGAGGGCGCACAGCTTCTTTTTGCCCTGCGTGACAATATAGGTGAGCTTGACTCCCTCATGAAGGTACTCTGTGGTCGTTACATCTCTTCCGGTCCTGGCGGTGACCTGGTGCGTGACGGTATTAATGTGCTCCCTTCAGGTCGTAACATCCACTCCATTGACCCCTGGAGAATTCCCTCGGTACTCGCATTCAAGCGTGGAACACTTATTGCCGACAGCATCGTCAAAAAGCATCTTGAAGAAAATGGTGGAGAGTATCCCGAAACCATCGCCCAGGTGCTCTGGGGCCTTGATACCATTAAAACCAAGGGTGAGGCTGTGGCCGTTGTCATCCGGCTGCTCGGAGGAGAACCCGCCTATGACGCATTTGGTAAAATCAGTCACTACAGTCTTGTATCGCTCGACAAGCTTGGCCGTCCGCGTATTGATGTGCTCATGCAGCTCAGCCCGATTTTCCGTGACGCTTTCGGCCTTCTCATGGATCAACTCGACCGCCTCGTCAAGGAAGCAGCCAAAGCAGATGAGCCCGTTGAGATGAACTATGTTAAAAAACATGTTGATGAAGCGGTTGCATCCGGCATGGCGTTTGAGACTGCGACCGCTCGCCAGTTTACCCAGGCTCCCGGTGCCTACGGTACCTATGTTGATGACATGATTGAGGATTCGGCGTGGGAATCAGAAAACGATCTTGATGATCTCTTTATCCGCCGCAACAGCAGCGCATACGGCGGAGGAAGGAAAGGGGAGAATGAGTCCGCCATTCTGCAGAAACTGCTTGGCTCGGTTGACCGGGTGGTGCATCAGGTTGATTCTACCGAATTTGGTATCTCTGATATTGACCACTATTTCTCTTCTTCGGGTTCGCTTCAGTTGGCCGCACGACGCCGCAATACGAAGGCTGGTGACGTCAAGCTTAACTATGTTGAATCGTTTACCTCCGACATCAAGGTCGATGATGCCGACAAATCGCTGCGCATTGAGTACCGTTCCAAACTGCTCAATCCAAAGTGGTTTGAAGGAATGCTCAAGCATGGTCATAGCGGTGCCGGTGAAATCAGTAACCGCGTTACCTACATGCTTGGCTGGGACGCAGTAACCAAGAGTGTTGATGACTGGGTCTACAAAAAAACGGCCGAGACCTACGCGCTTGATCCCGAAATGAGGGAGCGGCTCGCAACACTTAATCCCCAGGCAATCAAAAATATCGTAGGCCGAATGCTTGAAGCAAACGGTCGAGGCATGTGGAAAGCTGACCAGAATATGATTGATGAGTTGCAGCAGATCTACGCAGATCTCGAAGATCGCCTGGAAGGGCTGACCGACGACAAATAAAAGAACACCAATGGGACTTATAGTGGCTATAAGTCCCATTATTATTTACATCGAAGTCGAATAATTGGGCGCCTCTTTGGTGATTTTGACATCATGCGGATGGCTCTCCCTGAGACCTGCCGAGGTGATGCGCACAAAACTTGTATTGGTTTTCAGCTCCTCAATGCAGGTGACTCCGCAATAACCCATGGCCGATTTCAATCCGCCGATTAATTGGTAGACCACTTCATCAAGGCTGCCTTTTGCCGGAATTCGACCCTCAATTCCTTCAGGCACATATTTTTTCGACTCGCTTGATGCATCCTGGAAATAGCGGTCGCTGCTCCCTTCGGGTTCTGACATCGCACCAAGAGAGCCCATGCCGCGATAGGTTTTGAATTTTCTGCCTTCGTAGAGAATTGTCTCTCCCGGGCTTTCATCGGTTCCTGCAAAAATACTGCCGATCATGACGGAATCGGCTCCTGCAGCGAGCGCTTTGGCAATATCGCCGCTGTACTTCACACCGCCATCAGCAATGACCGGCGTGTTGGTTTTGGCGGCCTCTTCTGCACAGTTCATGATGGCGGTCAATTGAGGCATACCAACCCCGGCTACAATGCGGGTGGTGCAGATACTGCCTGGGCCGATACCCACTTTTATGCAGTCCGCTCCAACTGCGATAAGGTCTCTGACTGCTTCAGGAGTTGCAACATTACCGGCAATAACCTGCAACTCAGGCCAGCTTTTTTTGATGGTCTTGACCATATCGAGTACCGCCTTGCTGTGGCCATGAGCGGTATCGACGGCAATGATATCGACACCAGCATCAATAAGTGCTTGTACCCTTTCAGGTGTATTGGAGCTGATACCAACAGCCGCCCCTACTCTCAGGTGCCCTTGCGTGTCCTTGCAAGCGTTGGGGAACTGTTTGCGTTGCTGGATATCCTTGAAGGTAATCAGCCCTTTGAGGTTTCCGTCACTATCGGTAATCAGCAGTTTTTCGATCTTGTTTGAAAGCAGGATCTCCTCGGCTTTTTGAAGATCAACATCCTCTCGGGCAGTAATGAGGTTTTTGCTGGTCATGATCGTTACGATTTTTGCATCAGGCTGGGGTTTGATGCGCAGATCCCTGTTGGTGACAATGCCTTTGAGCTTGCGGTCAGGGCTTCCCTCAAATTCCGGTCGAGCAATAACAGGGATGCCTGAAATGGAGTGGCGAAGCATCAAGTCAAGTGCATCCTGCATCGTCGCATCTTCATAGAGAGTAAAGGGGTTGCGGATGATGCCGCTCTCATATCGCTTGACCTTCGCAACTTCTCGTGCCTGTTCTTCGATGGTCAGGTTTTTGTGGATAATGCCAATGCCACCAGCACGTGCCAGAGCGATGGCAAGCCCCGATTCTGTCACGGTATCCATGGCAGCGCTCACCAGCGGTATTTTGAGCGCAATGGTTTTTGTAAGGCGGCTTTCAGTAGTTGTTTCTTTTGGAAGAACGCTGGAATATGCAGGAATAAGAAGAACATCGTCAAACGTCAGTGCTTCATAGAGAATCTTCATCATGGGCAAGGCAGTGATAAGTGGGTGGCAGCAAAATCAATTTTGCCAATTTACAAAAAGTGGGCATAGAATGACAATGTTAATCGCGGATTGTATGTTGGCTGATCCTGAGTTCACACATGAGTCACTGTAACTGCATATAAAATAAAGGTCGGCCTAAAAATTTAGGCACTACAATGTCATAGTCCAACAAAAAACTATGCTATGAGGAACGGCACTGAAC
>CAIQGA010000202.1 GCA_903871235.1 uncultured Chlorobiaceae bacterium | reverse complement strand
CGGCAAGGGATGTAAAGTCTGCAAAAAATCAGGCTGGCTCGAAATCATGGGCTGCGGCATGGTTCACCCCAACGTTATGCGCAACTGCGGCATAGACCCCGAAGAGTGGTCAGGCTACGCCTTTGGTATGGGCGTTGACAGGACGGTGCTGCTGAGGTACAAGATTGACGATATTCGGTTGCTGTTTGAGAATGATTTGCGGATGTTGAGGCAGTTTGGGGCGTAGAGAAAGTGACAGTGAATGTGGGATGGGATTACTCCCCTGACTTATGCCCTCTCTTATAAAGAATCGAACGATTTAATCCCGTCGAAGCAATGTTTTGCCCCATGATCTTTTCATGGTTTGCGTGGAGCTGAATCCCCTATTATTGGTACAATCTCTGTTTTGGGGTTGTTTGAAACAGATAATCCTTTTTTCTGTCCTTGATTTTGTTTTTCCGAGTCGGATATTTTTACTCCATTAGCAATGAGAGACACTACCCCTAATACGGTGGCCATCGCTAATATTGCGATAGTAGCTTTTATCCTATCACGTGCTAAAGACTCAAGATCAATTTCATTCTGTTTGGTAACGGGAATTCCGAAGACCCAGATAGTAATCATGGCGATAACCAATAACAGAAAACTCAATGCAGCGATTTGGAGGAAGGTTGAGTCAATCTGCCACCACCAGAACGCAAAGCCTGTCATCACGAGCAAAATTGTACTCTTTTCAATCAACCCAAGACAACATATCTTATCCTGCTTCTCGCTATTGTCAGACATTTAACCTCCCTGAATTAATTTGTAAACTATTTTTCCAAGATTTATCAGCACAGAATTACTTGGTTAGTTATTGCACAAACTGCTAATTTAGATCTGGTATTTTTACTATTTCTATTAGCGCCTTGATACTATCATATAAAGATGACTAACTAGAAAACCGAGATGAAAGAAACCGCTTATTATCGAAAAGCTTATCACCGCTACTTCTGATTGACTCCACGACACGGTTTGCTTGCCGTGATGTATTGGGGTTCCCACAGAAAAGAAAGAGGTAATCGCGCTCTCGAATCCTTGAGCTAGTGTATCAATACTCAACGGCGTTAGGGTAGGATCTACCCAGATAAACAAAAGCCCAAGTACTATGATCCATACCAATACCACTAGTAAAAAGGTCTGGAATGAGGACAATAATAGTTCGACATAACGGATAGGCAACCAGAAGAGGTAACGCCAGAAACGTGTTCGCATCCATAACGTAAAGTAAAGATGGCGTGCACGATTCATGCAGGTCTGTTCTTCATCGAACTGATTATATTGTCTGAGGATGCTGATCAAGTGGTTACAGATGTGCATTCGTGCGTTCAAAACTGCAACGTTACGTTGTTGACTAGCGAAATTTCGACAGATTGCTCGAGTGTCTATATCGATTTCTTCCAGCCTGGGTGTGATTGAGACATTGTATTCCACGCCGGAAAACTGACACTCTGCCAAAATCTCGAAACGGTGTTTTAACGATAGCGCTTCAATGGCTGTGGTCGGCGTTCGACCACCGGTCAGCTCTAAGGCATCAGTGGCTAGCACCGCGCCCTGCACAGCATCCCCTACGCACTCCACTTTGCCAAGCATAGCTTCTGACCGCTTAATCAAAGCTTCGCTCACAAGTATAAGTTTTCCGGGGGTTCCGTGTCCTGATCCATGGAGGGGACTTGATGGAAAGCGTGGTAGCGATACGAACCCTGGCGCATCACCGCAACGTTGAGTTCCTGCCCATTTGCGAAATAGTTTTGCCTTCGTCCAAAGGTCAAACATGCCACATGCTGGCTTGAAAATGACATCACCCCTGCCAACGGCTTTTTCTCGAAGGTAGGTGCGATTCTCCCATAGCTCTTTATCACCAGAGCGCGTCTGACCAGTTGTAACGAGAATGCGATAGTCGGAACCTTCTACTTTTTTGTTATTCGAATCCAACTGTGGGCATGCTTTTGCTCGATCATCCTTAAGATTGTGTAGATGGAGCTTGTTTGGACGATCTGGGAACATAAGACTCATATCCTCCAGCAAGAGAGAGTAACCGTGGGAACCACTCAGGGAACCAAACTGTTTTTCCATAAGAGCCCAAGTAACAACAATATCTACACGATAACCAAATCGGTAAGCTGTGTAACCATGCAGGTAAGCATAAGGATGCTCCTCATCTATGGCTGCTGCTATTGTTTTGCGAGACGCCAGCCTCAGGTTATCACTCATTCCACTAAATCCTTCACAGGTCCTACCACGTACCCACTCTCTAAGGCCTGTCGGGTCAAACAGAGGATCGCGTCGATACTCGATATTGAGTAGAACGCGTAAGTTGTGGTAAGGCTCGATTTCCTCCTGCCACTGCTTTTGCCACTGCTCTTGTCCCTCGGCCCCTGCACATACACCAAACACCCACCGTATCTCTGGAAAGGTCAGAATAAGCATAGCGATTAAGCTCTCCCACCCGCCACCTTCATCAATCACGTTTAGATTCATTGGCTGGATGGAATCAACCAGGGCTGTCACCTGGTTGAGGGATATCCGATCTTCCCCAGCTTTGGCTGCAACTTCTATCCGTCGAACCAGAGTTTCATAAGCATCTACTATAGCCCTCAGTCCCACCGGATGACTCCAAACTATTCGCGACAGATCGTCACTATTCGTGTCGCCTTTTTGGATCTTTTCGCCAGCGACTTCCAGCCATGCACCTAAGGCATTGGCGGTCACATCGGACTGGGCTATGATCAAATAACGTGGCATCGACGGTTCAATTTTCAGTTCTCAAAACCTTTGCAGAGCGCGGCCTCAATCGAAGGGCTATATCCAAGGCCTCCTGCAGGTCGCCCTCAAGCTCACCTTCTATAGGCTGAAGTAGGCGCTTGATAACATCGGCAGCCTTGGAGGCGCTCAAACAAGCATCACCTGTAACTAACTTTACCGCCGGGTGGATCTGAATAACGCCCATCGGGTGTTCCGGGGTGCGGCGCCGCGTGGCATCCAAGGCCGCTTGCAAACAGCGGGCAAGTAGCCAAGAATTTGCATTTTGCAAGTCGGTTAGGCAACCGGACCACTCAGTGATATTTTCTGGATCGAAACGGACTTCAGCCTGCATCGCCAATAAGGCTTGTAGGTTTGCTCCCGTGACCGTTGATTGCCTCGTTTTTTCCTTCGCCTCAAGTTGCCCTTCGGTTTGGATTGGTCGCAAGACATCTTGCACAGTGCCTATACGCAAATGGTTTGCGACCAAGTGCTCCACATCAGCATGACGGTTTACAGCATCGAATATGCAGGTTCGCAACTCGCGAACATTCCCCGGCCAATCATAACCAATCATCAGCTCAATTGCCTCAGGCGTAATCTCGCGTCTGAGGCAATTGAGCTGAGCTTCAGCCTCGCGCACAAACTTCTCAGCAAGAATGGGGATATCAGTTTTCCTCTCACGCAGTGGCGGTAGCCACAAGGTCCCCCCTAAGCGCAACCTATCCAGTAGATCGGCCCGAAACCCATAAGGGCCACCCTCAAGGTCGGAATTGGTAGCGGAGATAAAGCGTACGTCCACAGCTTTGGAATGGCGGGCACCGACTCTGGTAATTCGCCGTTCCTGCAAAACGCGCAACACTCCAGCTTGTGCGTCCGGCGGCATGTCGGCAATCTCGTCCAGGAATAGATCCCCGCCGTCGGCGGCCTCGATTAAACCGATTTTACCAGCTACCCCTGTAGCAGTTTTGGGTTCGATACCAAATAATTCGGAAGAAAACAGGTCGGTACGGAGTACTGCCGAGTTCACGGTCACCAAAGGATAGCTTTTACGGCCCTCAATACTCGCGCTGACCCGATGTGCGTAGCTAGCCAACGCTTCCTTGCCTGATCCGCGCTCACCACGAATGAGAATATTCCCCCGATGAGGCGCTGCCCGCCGTGCTTCCCGAAGTGCCAGCAGTATGGACACCGAATTTCCCACCACCTCACCAGTCGGGTCAGTTAAAAGACCATGCTGCAAGAGAGCGTCATTGAGTAGTTCGGGGCCGCGCAAATCATCACGCGCAATAAAGCCCAAAGCACCACGTCTGCTAAATTCAAGGCTGACCTCCTCGCGTAGCTTACTTGAGAGTATGAAGATCGGCAGTTCCGGAAATTCGCGATGAATAGCATCAAGCAAAATCAACCCAAAATAATTTCGAGGATTATCATCGCCAGGCCTGCCTTCAGGCATTCCTGGAGCCCGCCGATGGCTATCCTGAGTGACCTGCCCAGTATAAAAACACAAATCAAGCAAAATCATGGCCCATGGCGGCTTGTTCATCTTTAGGGTTCCTTGCCATCCGTTACGGACCACAAAAAGCGTGCTATTTAAATCATTTTCAATAACTGCGCCGATACCGGCCACCGAAGGAGTCTGACCTCGGCAAAAAACCACTTCTGCAGTTGTATTCAACAGCTTCAGTCGGTTTCCCTTTGACGCAGTATCTCCCGTCACGTCCCGCCATAAAAATTGAGCGCACAAGTTTTCGCGATCTGCATTTTCGCCACTAACAGCATTTCGTCCGAAAAGGTCATCAATCACCAACAATCTCGGCAATGGAAGCGCAGGGTTATGCTCATCATTTATGCGCATCTTGATTGCTCCTATTGGTTATAATGGAAATTACATCATCGGTGCGGGCCAATGATTGGAAGCTGTCACTAAGTTCTTGACAGGAGTAGTAAAGTTCAAACACACATTGAAGCAAAGCGGCATTATAAGTATGTAATAACCCGTCATCATTCTGATCAGTGTCACCGTATCGTTGCATCTTGCGAAACATCTCAATTATTGCTTGACATTTCTCGCCCACATCATGAACGAGTTGATAGGTTCTTTGTATGGCTTGATTCATATCAAGCTGTGGGAGTAATTTGTCCGAGAGTAATGCCTCCATCCATCGCCGATCAACAAGAGTCAGTTGATCTAACGGAGCTTCTTGAAACCAGGCAACTGGTATCGGCTGTTTCTCTATCATGTTAAGCAACTCAAGTGCTTCAGATTCTAGCTCATTCCAACGGGATAGAATGTTTTGAACAAAATTTTCAATAAAATCTTTATCAACAATTCGCCCCTGTAATACGCGAATAAGTCTTATTATTGATTGAATAAACTGGTTCTTCAAGCGATCATGGTTAAATCTCGCACGTTTTGTTTCCCAATTGTTCATACTCTTATTCCGAATTGAGATTCAAGTTCTTTTAGCATCTTTTCAAAATCTGGTGCTATCAGATTATGAAGCGAATCATTGTCAGGCCAGATCCAAGCCAAAAATATTTTAACTTCTTCTAATTTCATTGTTTGAATTTCGGGCATTTCTGGGTGTCCGCAGGCAATCATAACGTCTCCCTTTGTTATGCCATTGAATATCCCAAGCCATTTACTTCGGTCGATCGCCCAAATTTCCTGCAGACGTTTAATTCTCTCATCATCTACGTTACACGTCATACACCAACAGAGTATCGCTAGTGCATTTAATACATTGCTCTTTTTTTTGCGTTTTAAGATCGATTTTACTGCGCCAAGAAACGTAACAAGATCAGGTTGATACGATACTTCTAGTAGTACTTGTTTGACTGTGTTCCAACTCAAAGTAAGTAAATAACCTTTGTTTCTGCTATCAATGCGCTCCTGATCGGCGCTCCGCGAATAACGAACAACAACTGCTCCTTCGTTTGCTAGTTCCTGAAGTTTATCGATAAGCTTATCGAATAAATCTGATTCATGGGCAAAGACGAGAAGTTCATTACCAGATTTCATTAAAACAGGAAGCCGTAATTGTTCTGCAATTCCTGTAGCAGGAACAAATAACTCTTGAGCATTAATTCCCGCTTGCTTTTTTAACATGTTGATTAAGAAGGGGCATATATACTCGCCAGATTCAACTCCGGTATCATCGAAAACAAAGGATTTAAGCATATGTAAATCTCTATGGGTCATATTCCCCGCCTCTTGAGGCGTAAAGTATAATAGATTTGTCTTCAAAATACCCCGCTGCTTGCAGCGGGGTTCTTTATTAACGATCAACAAATGAGAATTTAAGCACGAGCTTTTCAGCGTTGTGTTCGTAGGAAAGTGCAAATGAACATAAATTTTGCCAATCTCTGATAACTTGACCGTCCGTTTCTTCTTGCGATTCCCCTTTAGAATAATTAGTAACTGCCCTTGGAAAAAGACCAGAATAGTTCATTTCAAGCTTTACCTGACCGATTTCTTTGTTGCATTGAATAGATACTGATTGAAGGTATACACATCCATTAAGGAATTGCTCTTCATGTATCAGCCAATTCCTTAACACTAAAGCAAACTCTCCATAGTTATGCTTTTCTATGCGTATACATCCGAGTACTTTTATTTTATTTATTTTGAAAACCTCGGAGTCAGTATGCAGTTTTGATGGCATTGGAATATCATAAAGATCGGAAATCACATCATATTTCCAGTTACCACGGTTAGCACAGTAACACGCACCTTCACAAATAGCAATAACTGAAGTTAACGGTACTATTTTCAAATCAGTACGCCACTTTTGAAACGCCTTACACGCCAACCAGCGGTGTAAAGCTGAATCATTTAATGTATCTTGAGATGCCTCTATTGCGCACCAGCGCCAAACACCATAAAGATCATTATTAGGGTTAGATAACTCTTTCAGTATGATTTTTCTTTTTGCCGCTGAACATTTTACTTCATTTAGTAGATCAGTCGGATTATGACAGATATCATCTGTCAATTCATGAAATCGATTGCTGTTTATCACTCCTCTGATTTCGCTTAGCCATTTCAAAAGGTAGTTTTTTTGTTTTTCATGTTTATCCCCATATTCTTTATTAATATAGTGAAACGTAGAAGTCCAATCAGGAAGAGGTGCTCCGCCTCTAGAAAATTTTGCACATTGATACTCGTAAATGCCAAACTGTTCAAGCAGTCGGAAAGTCGAAACAAAACGCTCTTTATGAACATCATAGCCAGTTTCGTGCCATACATCTAGCAAGACAGCCCACTGAAATAAATGACATAGATTGCTTTGGAGTATTGCTTTCAGTTGCTCAACATCGTCAGGGAATCCACAAAAGGTAATTGAACCAAATCCCTCCGCATCAAATACCATCCAAGGCAATAGGAGGAGCGTACGTTCATATGTATCGCTTTTCTGGTAAAATCTGTCCCAAAAAATTAATATGTCATCTTTACTGACACACTTGTCATGTAGACCTAAAAAATTATTATTGCCATATTGACTTATGGCGCCACAGACCCCGAACTTGACTATATCCCAGTGGTCATCAATTACTAGAAGAGCCCACGGTGAGTTTTCTTTCTCGAAGTCAATCGTCATAAAACGATCGGAGACTGATATCCTCATTTTCCCCCCTTCTTTTATTTTTTTCAATACAGATTGAAGTTATCCACTTATTTTTTTCGCCATCATAATGTGGGCCATCAACAGAATATTCGTAAGGATGTTTGCCGATAGAAGAAAGCCGATTCGCTAACTGAGAAAGTTCATCAGCATCTTTTGATTCGATATTTTCTTTGTCCCCAATAACATGTGGATTTTCGACCACACATTTAATGATGCCATTACAATCTAAATCGCTAATGTGAACGAGGATTTTTTCACTATTATTTTTTAGGATAAATGCTCTAATAGTGTGGTAAACGGCTTGTTTGAAGACCATAATTATGAGTATCGCAAAACTACTATGTTTGAATATAGCTTGAATATCTTCGGATATTGAAGGCAATTCATCGAAGATATTTTGGTATTTACTAAATCCAGATTGATCAGGATGATTCTCAACTAGAAAGAATAATCTACCCTCGTTTTTGACTTGCGGTTCCTCGTCTGGAGCATTTATGGCCCGCGCAAAACCGAGCTCTATTCCGATGTTTCTATATACCGTTAAAGGGGAATCGCTCATCCATGGATATGGGAAATTACCTGGGTCTACTCTTGCTTTTGGATCTCTATAAGAATTAATGGTTAAATGAAGGAGATGAAGCTGCGTAATAAGTCCGGAGCTCATACCCTGCAATATATTATCCGGTAGTTTTTTGAGTGACTCAATAATTGAATCGATTACTGACGAAGTTTGATGTGCAAATGAAAAAAGTTGATCTCCCTTACCTTTAAGTTGTGATTCCGCATAGGCGAGCTCTGAATACCGTAACTCATAGTGCATGTGGAGTAGTCTTATGAGATCGAATAGATATCGTTCGGAATCCTGCAGGTAGTCTCCTCTTGTTATGGCATAGATCCATATCCCTCCACGATAGGTTTCGGGGAGTTCGTTTTGAGGATGTTGATTTTCAGGCTTTGTTATGCTGGTTGAAGCTATCGTTATTGGAATGCCGGTAAGAGTTGAAGTTACGGATGTGTACCAACCAGCTTCACTTACCAGCCTATCAAGTCGTTGATGCATAGCTTGGTGGCATAAGTTTAGATCAATAGAATAAAGCTTTTCAATTTTAGAATCATTAAATCGTTTTCTCAAGTTTGGCAATCGTTTATGAACTTCTTGATTGTATTCGATAATGTTTGTTGAAACATCCAGATTCTCAAGGTTTGAGATGGTATATGCAGCGTCTAGTATGCTTTTTGGCCTATGAATAAAGGCTTCTTCATATTCAGGTTGACATTCGTCTAAAAGTCTAATCATGTCATTTACCAAATGCGCTTCCAAATTTATACTTTGTTCATTGGTTGTGAATTGAACATCTCGCCATTTTGTCGGTTCATTCTGTCCGGTAAAATGGGGATGCAAGAACGGTCCGATGCGCGTTTTTTGGAGGCGGGCTGTATTGTCCTGATAACGAGAAAGAAATTCTTTTGCGAAGGTATACCCTCCATGTTCTTGCGCCACCCAAACGGCAGATTCCTGCGGTATATCCATACGGCCGGATATAGTTGGATACCATGGTGCCGTATCAACAAGAATAAGATCGAAAAGCCTGCCATCCCCTTTAAGGATTTCAGTCTTTTCAATCCATGTTTCAATGTACCGAAGAATGGAATTGTTCCATTCACACATTGACGATATACTGCTAGACTCTGTACCCGAAAAGTCTGGAAGTGCATCAACCTCTAGAAACAATGCGGGTGCTGGGAAGGAACCTGAATTGGAAGTATGTTCAATTATTCTTCGATGAAGCTTTATTCGATCTTTCCATTCCTTGTTTGGTCGCGCGGCACCAAGCTCCCCTCTATCAGTAAATACAATAGTACTTTCAAACGATCCTGCGAAGTCAGACCTATCTCTCCTCATCAACTCAAAATAGACGAGAGCGAATTTCCGTTGAGAGGAGTATTCCTGTATGTAGCTTCTAACAGCGTCTACATTCAGCAATTCCAGATTTGGCCCGTACACCTTGAATTCATTGGTGTTTAAAATTTGACTTTCGTAATATTTTGAGTATCAAACAGTATTATTTCGTATATTTCCGGTAATTGTCTTACTCAAAGATATAAAGATATTTTT
>CAIQGA010000201.1 GCA_903871235.1 uncultured Chlorobiaceae bacterium | reverse complement strand
TGCTTACGCTCGCGGTGAAGAGAGCGAAGGTTTCGTCGTTCATGTTCCAGAGGCAGTTGATGTGAAGTCTATCCGCAAGCGTATGGGACTCACTCAGCTTGAATTTTCTTCGCGCTTTGGGTTTGATGTCAGAGCTGTTCAGGATTGGGAGCAAAACCGTCGGCAGCCTGATCGGTCAGCCCGGGTTCTTTTGACTGTTATAGCTCATGAACCTGAGGCTGTCAGCAGAGCATTGGATGCTAAAGTGAAGAGTAACAACGTTGATGTCAGGTGGGTAAACCGGGTTGAGCTGTTGCGGGCAGTAGAGGAGCATTATGGCCCTTATGCGCATTCGTCCATTCATGGGGTTTCTCATTGGGCGAAGGTAGAAGATAATGGTCTTTTAATTGCCCCCTATAGCGGAGCCGACACTATAGTGGTGACTCTTTTTGCCTGGTTTCACGATTCGTGCCGGGTCAATGACCATGTTGACCATGGGCACGGTAACCGCGCTGCAGAGTTTGCTGTAACGCAAAGGGGAGCCCTCTATCAGATTGACGACAACTCCCTCCAACTCCTTCTTGAAGCCCTCCGAGATCATACCGATGGGAGAGTGACTGAAGAGGCAACTATCGGCACCTGCTGGGACGCCGACCGTCTTGATTTGACCAGGGTTGGAGATTTGCTCAACCCTAAGTTTATGAGCACCGAGAAAGGAAAGGAACTGGCCCTTAAGTCTCGAACATTATGAATTTCAATACCGGCAAGTTCGCTTAATTCCTTTCTTGTAACTCCCATCAGTTGATCCGGAGCGGTTTGGCGCTCACCGCCAAAGTCGAAGGGACGGGAGGAGGTGCTAAATGAGAAGGAGTTATGCTGGCGGAAAATATACAAGCGCCCGAGCGAGGCTGATACAGCAAAATGGGTTGTGAACGACTATTTTGAATCTGGTTGGCTGCCTATTGAAACGCCCCGCGCACCATTGCCGGTAGTCCTCAATCTTGAAGCGCTCTACGAACATCTGCTTGCACCATTGATGTCCTATCCCGCCCGACAGGGTGAACGGTTGCTGCAACGGGTTGAACGGATGAGCATGATTCGTCTCAAGCAGCGAGAGGTGGAGAAATGCGAAGGGCGCATCCAGAAGGAAAAACAGTTCAATCGCAAAGTTGAGATCAATGCCGAGTTGCGAGAGTTGAAAAGGGAGCTGCAATGTGTACTTTCATAATCGACGAAATACAGAGAAAAATGAAACCGGATGGTACACGATGACCGAATTAACACACGTCAATATCCAGAGCATGATTGTAACCGTGCGAGGAGTTCAGGTAATGCTGGACAGGGATCTGGCGGTTATCTATGGGGTTGAAACCAAGGTTCTCAACCAGGCAGTCAAACGCAATATGGAACGTTTCCCACAAGAGTTCAGATTTCAGCTTACCCAGAGTGAAGATCAGCAACTTGCCACAAATTGGGAGCGATTAGACTTGAGGTCACAGGTTGTGACCTCAAGCAGGCACGGTGGAAGAAGATACCTGCCCATTGCCTTTACCGAACAGGGTGTTTCTATGCTTTCAGCCGTACTACGCAGTGATACGGCGGTTAAAGTCAGTATCAAAATCATCAACGCTTTTGTGGAAATGAGGCGTTTCATCCAGAATAACGCGCAAGTATTCACTCGGCTCGATTCTGTGGAACAGCGTCAGCTTGTTTTTGAATCCGAAACGGAGAAAAATTTTGAAAAGGTGTTTCAGGCATTGGAACGAGGAGAAGCACCGCCAAAACAAGGTATATTTTATGACGGCCAAGTGTACGACGCCTATCGTTTTGCTGCTGAGTTGATCCGCAAGGCAAAAAAATCATTGGTACTCATTGATAACTATGTCGATGACTCGGTGTTGACGTTACTCAGCAAACGATCTTCCGCTGTTTCTTGCACGATTTACACAAAAGCTATTTCAAAACAGCTTGCATTGGATATGGAAAAGCATAACCAGCAATACCCGCCTGTTGATATCAAATCTTTCAAAGAGGCTCATGACCGTTTTTTGATTATTGATGGAACTGAGATTTACCATATTGGAGCATCTCTCAAAGATTTAGGGAAAAAGTGGTTCGCCTTTTCACGATTTGAAACCGGAGCACTTGAGATGCTTCAAAAGCTTGAAGGAAAAAACCATGAATAAACTGAAAATGCACTCGCCAAATTTGACTGACGGCAATATTGACCGCATTCGAGAGCTGTTTCCCGGCTGTGTTACTGAAGCGCGTGATGAACATGGCACACTGAAACTGGCCGTCGATTTTGATCAGCTCAAACAGGAGCTGAGTGGCTCAATTGTCGAAGGGCCGCAGGAGCGCTATCACCTCAACTGGCCGGGGAAACGCGAAGCGCTGTTGACCGAAAATGCCCCGATTGCCAAAGAGCTGGTAAAAGAGCTTGCGCAGCACAAGCCTTTGCGCGTTGTCTTCCGTGATACCGGCTTTACAACCGATACGGTCAAAATCAACGTGGATCAGATTTTCAAGCAGTTGTCTCCCGGAACCGAAGTGAAATCAATCTGAGGAGGCAATGATGGATCAAACTCA
>CAIQGA010000200.1 GCA_903871235.1 uncultured Chlorobiaceae bacterium | reverse complement strand
TGGTGATTGGCAAAAAGGTTGTCTACGGCTTTGCCAAGTATCTGCGCGATGCTTTGCCGAATGCCACCTATCTCGGCTTTACCGGTACACCGATAGAAAAAACCGACATCAACACACCGGCAGTCTTCGGCAACTATGTCGATATCTACGACATAGCACAGGCTGTAGAAGATGGTGCTACCGTTCGAATTTTCTACGAAAGTCGGTTAGCCAAGGTTGAGCTTGGAGAGGAAGGCAAAAAACTTATTACTGAGCTTGATGAAGAGCTCGATCAGAACCAACTGACCGAAACCCAAAAAAGCAAGGCCAGATGGACCAGAATGGAGGCACTGGTCGGCAGTGCCAACCGCACCCGGAATATTGCGAAGGATATTGTCTCCCACTTCGAAGCCCGGCAAGAGGTTTTTGCCGGCAAGGGCATGATTGTCTGCATGTCACGCCGCATTGCTGCCGAGTTGTATGCAGAAATCATCAATCTCCGCCCTGAATGGCATTCCGACGAGATACACAAAGGCACCATCAAGGTGGTGATGACCTCCGCTTCAAGTGACGGCCCATTGTTATCCAAACATCATACCAGCAAGCAGCAGCGTAAACTGCTGGGCGAGCGCATGAAAGATGACGACGATCCGCTGAAACTGGTGATCGTCTGTGATATGTGGCTCACCGGTTTTGATGCCCCTTCGTTGCATACCATCTACATTGACAAGCCGATGAAAGGGCACAACCTGATGCAGGCGATTGCTCGCGTGAACCGGGTCTACAAAGATAAACCCGGTGGGCTGGTGGTTGACTATCTGGGGATTGCTGCCGATCTGAAAGAGGCGCTCTCTTTCTATTCCGATTCCGGCGGAAAGGGCGATCCCACATTGTTGCAGCAGCAGGCTGTTGATTTAATGCTTGAAAAGATCGAAGTGGTATCAGCGATGTACCACGGCTTCCCCTACGAAGAGTATTTCGATGCCGATACCGCAAAAAAACTCTCACTTATTCTTGCCGCCGAAGAACATATTCTCGGCCTTGATGATGGCCGGAAACGCTATATCAATGAAGTGACCCTTCTTTCACAAAGCTTTGCCATTGCAATTCCGCATGAACAGGCAATGGGCGTTAAAGATGAGGTCGGCTTTTTCCAGGCAGTCAAGGCGCGTCTCGCCAAATTTGATGGCACCGGTAACGGCTACAGCAACGAAGATATCGAAACCACCATTCGCCAGGTGATCGACAAGGCTCTGGTTTCCGAAAAGGTGATTGATGTCTTTGATGCAGCCGGAATCAAAAAACCGGATATCTCCATTCTCTCCGAAGAGTTTCTTGCTGAACTGAAAGGATTTCAGCACAAAAATATTGCTCTTGAGGTACTGAAAAAACTGCTCAATGACGAACTCAAAGTACGCGCCAAAAAGAACCTCGTTCAAAGCAAAAGCTTGATGGAGATGCTCGAAAAAGCCATCAAGAAATACCAGAACAAAATCCTTTCCGCTGCCGAAGTCATGGACGAGCTGATCAGGATCAGCAAAGAGATTGTTGCTTCAGACGAGGAGGCCGAACATCTGGGCCTCAGCGACTTCGAATATGCCTTTTACACCGCCGTTGCCAGCAACAGCAGTGCCCGGGAACTCATGCAGCAAGACAAACTGCGAGAACTGGCCGTCGTCCTGACCCGGCGCGTCCGCGAAAACGCATCAATAGACTGGACCATCAAAGAGAGCGTCAAAGCCAAACTGAAAGTAATCGTAAAACGCACTCTCCGCCAATTCGGCTATCCGCCCGACATGCAGCTTTTAGCTACGGAGACTGTATTAAAGCAGGCAGAGATGATTGCGGCTGAGCTTGTGAGTTAACAGCAATATTAGAAATGAGTTAAATGATAAGTTACAGCGAATGACGTTCGTAAGAGTACCCAAAAAATAGTATAGCAAGACACGTATTCATAGAATACCTGATTGAAGAAAAAATATATTTTCAATATGGGAGATAGAGCCAGCACCAAGGAGCAAGGAGAAAAATAAATGGCTGTTATTGAAGGATTTCGGGTACAGAATTATCGTGCATTGCTCGATGTGACGCTGGGGAAGCTTTCCAACCAGCAGGCAGGCGAGCCTTTGACACCCTTCACTGTGGTGATTGGCAATAATGGCGTGGGCAAAAGTACGTTGTTCGATGCCTTCGGATTCGTTGCAGATTGTTTGTCGGCTGATGTGGAAACTGCCTGCGACATGAAGCAGCGTGGAGGCTTCGATCGACTGCGTTCGATGGGTCAGGATGATGCTATCCGGTTTGAAATTTACTACCGTGAGGCGCCAAAAGAGCGTCCAATCACCTATGAACTGGCGATTTCGCTGGATGAGTCGGGTCGTCCGTTTGTTGAATCGGAGGTACTGAAGCAGCGACGCAAGGGCCAGAAACATGGTCGTCCCTATCCATTTCTGCGATTGAACCACGGTAAGGGTACGGTTTGGGCTGGTGAGGAAGCGGTTGAGGTCGAAGGGGAAGAGGATCGTGCCTTGACGTCAGTGGAGTTGACCGATATCCGGCAACTTGGTATTGCGACCCTTGGGACACTCAAGGAACATCCCCGGATCAAGCGGTTTCGCGATTTTCTGAAAGGCTGGTACCTTTCCTATTTCTATCCGGATGCTGCGCGCAGTTTGCCAAGTGCCGGGCCACAGAGGCATTTGAATATTCATGGCGACAATATCGGTAATGTTGTGCAGTTCATGGAGCGTGAACACAAGGCACGTTTCAAGAGCATTCTTCAGCGGATTGCAGCCAAGATTCCCGGGATTGACACGATTGATACGCTGGAGACCGCAGACAAGCGGGTGTTGTTGCGTTTTAACGATGGCGCTTTTGGTGATCCGTTTTTTGCCCAGCAGATGTCAGATGGTACGCTGAAAGTATTTGCTTATCTCCTGTTGCTGGAAGATCCTGATCCACCGCCATTTATCTGCATTGAAGAGCCTGAAAATGGTCTTTATCATAAATTGCTGGAGGCATTGGCTCAGGAGTTTCGTTTGCATGCTACCGGAAAGAAGAACTCGCCCCAGATTTTTGTGACCACGCACCAGCCCTATTTTGTGGATGCACTGGCGCCTGAGGAGGTGTGGTTGCTTGAAAAAGGTGCCGATGGCTATTCGGTCATACGACGGGTTTCTGAGCTGGAAATCGTAAAAAACCTCGTCGATGAAGGGTTGCCTCTCGGTGGACTCTGGTACAGCGACTATTTTGAGGCGAGGTAACAATGCACATTGAAATATTGGTTGAGGATAGTTCTGGCGCGACGCTTCTTGAGGTGTTGTTGCCACAATTGTTGGGGCCGCAAGGTGCTCCAAATACTTGGCGTGTACATGCCTATAAAGGTATTGGCAAAATTCCGCAGGGCATTGGGAAAAAAGCTGATCCAGCTAAACGGATTTTGCTTGATCAGTTGCCCAAGCTCTTGCGTGGGTATGGCAAAACACCTGGAATTGATGCTGTTGTGGTTGTGCTTGATACGGATAAACGTGATTGCGCAGCATTTCTTGCTGAATTGAAAGCCGTTATTGACGACAAAATAGAGATACCTGATACCATGTTTCGTCTTGCCATTGAGGAAATTGAGGCATGGTATTTTGGTGACAGGGACGCATTGTTAGCCGCTTATCCGCGAGTCAGGCAGGATGTGTTGAGACAGTATGTTCAGGATAGTGTCTGTGATACGTGGGAGTTGCTTGCTGATGCGGTGTATCCGGGCGGTTCATCGGCCATAAAAAAAGCTGGTTGGCCTTTACCGGGCCAGGTAAAGCATGAATGGGCAAAAAAAATTGCGCCGTTGATGGATCCAGATCGGAACGTTTCGCCCAGTTTTCGGAAGTTTCGGGATGGTTTGCGTCAGCTCTGTACGGAGGATTAAATTTACAGTGATTAAAATATGGCAGAATATGGGGAATGGACTCAGAAGGGCGCAACGCTCAGTGACGTCACGGCACGGAAAGAGTATGGCGTTGACCAAACATTTATTATGAAAGGAATTTGTACCGGAAAATTGGAGTATCGTGAGGGATCGATGTGGGGTAATCCCTACTTTAAGGTAGTGAGAAGTCAGTTGGAGCGTTTCATCACTGAGGAGCTTGGTGCGGATTACCTGTTGCAGGAAAAAAACAAGACGGAATTACGCGTTATAAAAAAAGAGATATCCGCCTTGAAAAAGAGGCTGGATGAGCTTCAGGCTCAAAAAAAGATTGTTGAGCAAATGATACAATGAGACAGAACCCGTGTATCAGGTTCGATCGTGCATTCTTTTTTTTGTATTTTGATTGCTCAATATGCTCTGCATTCCCTGGTTTGAGTTGGAATAAGGGGTTGATGGATGTACGTCAGACCTTCTGATAGTCGGTTAAAACTGTTGAAAGCTTAATTTTGTTTTGAAAAACGCTGTTTATTGTAAAAAAATAAGGTTAAAGCTGCAGGGTTCTTATATTCGACAGAGGTGTTGAGAGTCCATGATTCGTAAACGGTGAGTAAAGGGGAACATGAAACATGTTGTGATTGTCGGGGGTGGATTTGCTGGTCTCAATGTTGCTAAAGCGCTTGGTAACAGGAATGAGGTTCGGGTGACCCTCATTGACAAGAATAATTTTCAGCTTTTTCAGCCACTTCTCTATCAGGTTGCCATGTCGGCGCTTAATGCAGGGGAGATTGCCTATCCTCTTCGCATTATTCTTTCGAAGTACAAAAATGTAACGGTGCTGAAGGGAATTGTGAAGACGGTTGATCCTCATAACAAAACAGTTTTTACCGATTTTGGTGCCATACAGTATGATTATCTCGTTTTGTGCTGCGGGGCAAAGCACCATTATTTTGGTCATAATGAGTGGGAGGAATTTGCGCCCGGTCTGAAAACCATTGCCCAGGCGGCTGAAATCCGTCGGCGAGTCATGGAGGCGTTTGAAAATGCTGAACGCACCCAGGATCATGCCGAAAAAAGAAAGTTGCTCACCTTTGTTATTGTTGGAGGCGGCCCCACTGGTGTTGAGCTTGCTGGTTCCGTCGGCGAGATGAATCGTTATTTTTTATCGAAGTATTACAAAAATATCGACATCACACTGACCAGGATTTTTATTGTTCATTCCGCAGATCGTATTCTTCAAAGTTTTTCGCCGGAACTCTCGGTAAAGGCAACTCGTGCACTTGAAAAGCTTGGGGTTCAGGTCTGGTCGTGCAGCAGGGTCACGCATATTGATGCTGATGGCATTCAGGTTGGTAATGAGCGTATCGAAGCCGGAACGGTGCTCTGGGCTGCGGGGGTAAGGGCGACAAGTATTGGAAAAACCATAGGGTTTGTGACTGACAAAAGTGGTCGTATTCTGGTTGGTGAAGATCTCAGCGTCACAGGATACCCGGAGGTTTTTTGCGGGGGTGATCAGGCCAATTTTTCTCTTCCGGATGCAACAACCCTTCCCGGGCAGGCTTCTGTTGCGCTGCAGGAGGGCGTTGCAATTGGAAAAAATATTCTGCTTGATATCAGCGGGAAACCCCGAAAGCCTTTTCTCTATCGCGACAAGGGGCAGATGGCCACCATTGGTAAAAATGCGGCCATTGCGGAACGGGGAAACGTTAAGCTTTCAGGCTTGCCTGCATGGATTATCTGGCTGACGGTTCATATTTACTACCTCAGTGGAGCTAAACATCGGTTGTTTGTTATTCTGCAGTGGGCATGGTCATACTTTACGTTTGGTCATGGAGCCCGGATTGTCAATAAAGAGTGGCGTTTTTATTCTACGATTCCGGAGCCGGCGGAACCTGCTGACCCCGAGGAGCTGGTTGCCGATCCTGCGTGCCATTTTACTCCTGATTTCGGTTGTCCGCACCACAAGGTTTAAAATCAAAAAATCTCCTTTTAAAAAGCAGAATCACAATTCGTTTACATCCTGATTACGCGGGAACATATTCATTCCCGTTTCCCGCCTTATTGCCTCGTTGAGAGTTCCTGCCTGTAAGTGTATATTCATTTAAATAAAGGGGTTAGCATTACATCTGCTTTTTGTCCCCGTTTACTTGAATAACACTTTTACAGGGGGCTTTCATGAAGGTGCTCAGGATGATGACGTCTGTTCGGCGTCGAATCTCTTTGTTTGCGCTTGTTGTGCTGCTGGTGGCAGCGGGAAACGCAGGAACGCTGTGCGCGGCAATCACGCAGTGGCCATCGCAATACTTGAGTGGTGTTGCGCCGGATATCAAAAATATAAAACTGGCGGCAAAAACGCGGGAGTTGGGTTTCGACAATTATGCGTTGATGCACTCAGGTGTGACGAAGAGCCCGTTGTGGGCGGCTGAGCACTTGACGCGTCAGAACCTGTTGAGTGCCGAGGGGCTGGAGAGGCGTAACAGTTTTCATCCTGAAGAGCGGCTTCCCTTCAGTGAGAGGTCTGAGTTGAGGGATTATGCAAAATCGGGGTTTGATCGCGGCCATGTTGCTCCCAATGCAGACATGCCGTCGGAGAGGGCGCAGGAGCAATGTTTTTCGCTTGCAAACATGATTCCGCAGAATCCGGATAATAACCGTCATGTCTGGGCGGCCATTGAATCCTCAGTGAGGAACATGGTCAAAAGCGGTGGAGATCTTTATGTGATTTCTGGTCCACTCTATCTTGGCAAGACGCTCAGCCAATTGAATGGCAGGGTTTTTGTTCCGACAAATATGTTCAAAATTGTCTATGATCCTCGCTTAAAGAGGGGCGCGGTTTACTATGTCAGCAACGAGCAGGGAGATGGGTGGCAGGTGCTGAGCATCAGCCAGATAGAGAAATTGGCGGGGATCAATTTTTTTCCCAATCTTTCGCTTGCGGCCAAAGAGTTGAGGCTGGTGTTGCCTGACCCTATGGAGCATACTCGCCATTACTGATATCCATAAAGCAGGAGTATACTGTATGAGCATGGAAAAAAAGAGGCTATCTCCCTTTGCCAATGAGGCTGATGCGTTTGCTATTGGCGGGTTGAGTATAGAGAACCGGGTTGATCGCATTTCGATATATGGAAGCCTCGACATTACGCGGGACCGCGAGGGGCTCGCCTATGCGGAGAGGCTGAAGTTGCTTGTTGATGCTATTGTGGCGACCATGAAGGGTGAGCATCTTCCGGAGGTCATAAGCATCAAACCGCCAGAGCAGATTGAGAATCCTTTTGCGGATGACGGAGCTCAGTGATGATGAGTGTGTTGTTGACGTTCGGGAAGTGCAGGGCCGGGTGTGCTGTGGAGTTTTTTCGTCAATGTCGGAGGGGAAGATCGTAGATTGTTTCATCAAGCTGATTTCGTATTACCATCCGCTCACCTGCCAGCTCCACCGTGCCGCAGGTGAAGCGGGGGTGTGCGCTGCGGTTCACGAAGGCTGGCAGTACGACAACGTGGAGGCCGTTGAGCTGTGCGTAGCCGCCGTAGTGGTAATGGCCGCTGAGACATGCCTTGACGGCGGGTGAAGAGGCAAGCAGTTCGGCAATCTCGCGGTGGTTCCAGAGGAGACCGTGACGCTGGTCGGTGGTTTCCGCGAGGAGCGGGAAGTGGCAGATGATGATCACCTTTTCACCGAAATGCTCCGCCTCCTCAAGCCCTTTTTGCAGCCAGGTCTTTTGCCGGGAGCCTATTGCGCCGCAGTAGTCGTGCAGTTCGGGATGTGCGCGAAAGTGGGCAAGGAGCTGGCGATCTTCCTCTGTTTCTGGCGTGCTGAGCACTGAGACATCCATGCCATCAAGCACCATAAAGCGGAAACCCTGGATGGTAAAGGTATAGTATGCGCTTTGTAAACCAAGAGCCTCCATCAGCTCCCGGCGAGGCAGGGCGAGGCAATGGTTGCCGATGACGTGGCGGATGGTGGCGGGAAATGGCTTGAAAATGGCGCTCACTTGCCGGAGTTCCTCGCGCTTGTAGGTATCGCTTCCGTTGATCAGGTCGCCGAGTTGCAGGAGAAAATCGACATCGTGACCTTGCCAGTACTCTATGCAGGCTCGAAGCTCTGCGGCAGAGGCCTTTGCTGCCGCAGTTTCGCTCTCGGTTGAAAAGTGGATGTCGGTGATGATGCCGAACCGGAGAGAATGGTTGCTGTTGGAGTGGGGCATCAGTCGCCGAATTCGGAGAGATATTTTTCCATGAACTCGTCGAGATCTCCGTCGAGCACCGTTTCCACGTCGAACCGCTCATAGTTGGTGCGGTGATCTTTGATGCGCCGGTCGTCGAGCACATAACTCCGGATCTGGCTTCCCCATTCGATTTTTTTCTTTTTCCCCTCGATCTCCCGCTTTTTGGCATCCTCTTCGTCACGCTGCCGCTGGTAGAGTTGGGCCATCAGCATTTTCATGGCTCGCTCCCTGTTCTGGAACTGTGAGCGTTCCTCCTGGCAGCCGACCACAATACCGCTCGGAAGGTGCTTGATGCGCACGGCGGTCTCTACCTTGTTGACATTCTGTCCCCCCTTGCCGCCGCTGCGGAAGGTTGAAAGTTCGAGATCTTCCTTGCGTACCTCTATTTCAACATCGGGCGGAGCTTCCGGATAGGTGTAGACACTCGCAAATGAGGTGTGCCGCCGGGCGTTAGAGTCGTAAGGCGAAACTCGCACCAGCCGATGAACACCGTTTTCAGCTTTCAGATAGCCGTAGGCGTAAGGCCCTTCTATTTCGAGTGTTGCGGTTTTGATGCCCGCACCGTCGCCTTCCTGGTAGTCGTCAGTATAAATTTTGAATCCCTTGCGCTCGGCCCAGCGCATGTACATACGGTAGAGCATCTCCGCCCAGTCCTGTGCCTCAGTACCGCCTGCTCCAGCATGGATGGTGATAAGGGCGTTGCCGGGATCATCTTTGCCCGAGAGCATATTTTTGAACTCAACCGCCGAGATATCCTGCTCGATTGAGGCTATGGTGGCGGTGAGCTCTTCGCCGAAGGATTCGTCGTCGAGTTCTATGGCTATGTCGAACTCATCCTGGCAGGAGTGCGCTTTCGCGGCGATCTTTGCATAAGCGTCAGTCCATGACTTGTGTTCGTTCAGCTCTTTCAGTACCTTGTTGGCTGCCTTTTGATCGTTCCAGAAGGTTGGGTCAAAAGAGATTTTTTCAAGATCTTCTATTTTTTCTTTACGCTGGTCGACGTCAAAGATACCCCCGTAACTGTTCGAGGCGACGATGAATCTCCTGCAGTCTTTCTTTTTGTGGTTCAAACATGATTGTTTTTCGCTTGATTATTGATCATGAAACGGTCGCTTTCAAAGAACAATTTTTTTTGGGAGAAATCAAAGGAGTTGTTGCGGCGGATGATTTAACAATTTCATTGAAATTAGAAAGGGTATCGAGGCAAAAAAGTAAAGGAGTTTTCATATTTTCCCTTCTCTACGGGGGAGACTTCCGGCTATTAACCAGAGACTGAGCAGATGAACCATGTATTCCGACGGGCGACACCTTATTACAGCACTCAACCCTTTGACGGCCGTCAGCGGGTTGTCATAGAAAATGTATCACCTGAACTTGACGGGGGCAACTATGCGGCAAAAGCGGTGGAGGGTGAGTGTGTTGTGGTAGAGGTTGATATTTTTGTTGATGGCGCAGATACCATTGTGGCGGAACTCTATGACCGGCCTCTGGGCAGTGAGGAGTGGCACTCTTCGCCGATGGAGCCGCAAGGCAACGATCGCTGGAAAGGCTCCTTTGTTGCAGGAGCGCCGGGACGTTATGAATATACTGTCGAGGCAAGGGTTGACCATTTTCAGACTTGGCAAAAGGGGTTGGTCAAAAAAATAGCTGTGGGTCAGGATGTTTCGCTAGACCTGCAGATCGGTGCGCTTCTTGTTGATAAAGGAGCCGAAAGGGCTACCAAAGCCGCCGATGCAGCACTGCTCAATTTTATTGCCTCTTGCCTCCGTTCAGAGGATAAGGATGATGCCGCCGCCGCCGCGCTTGACGTCGAGCTTGGCAGACTTATGGAGCGTTATCCCGACAACTCTTGTGCCTCCCTTTATGATAAGCGACTCCAATTGATTGTCGAGCAGAAAAAGGCGGGATGCAGTGCCTGGTATGAGCTTTTCCCCCGTTCGTGGGGTTCTCAGCCGGGCCAGCACGGCACTTTCAACGATTGCCGCCGCCAACTGCCATTGATTGCCGGTATGGGCTTTGATGTGCTCTATTTTCCACCCATTCATCCGATAGGCCACACCAAACGGAAGGGCAAGAACAATGCGCTTGTTGCTGCTCCCGGTGAGCCGGGAAGTTGCTGGGCGATTGGTAACAAGGATGGAGGGCACAAGGCGGTTCATCCGGAACTTGGTACGCTGGAAGATTTTACGAAATTTGTTGCGGAGGCCGAAACGCTTGGTATCTCTGTCGCTCTCGATATCGCTTTTCAGTGCTCGCCCGACCACCCCTACGTGCAGGAGCATCCGCAGTGGTTTACCTGGAGGCCCGACGGTACGGTACAGTTTGCTGAAAACCCGCCCAAACGATATGAGGATATCCTACCAATCAACTTTGAGTCAGTTGACTGGCAGAATCTCTGGATTGAGCTGAAAAGCATCTTCATGTTCTGGATTAGCAAGGGGGTAAAAATTTTCCGTGTTGACAATCCCCATACCAAAGCGTTTCCTTTCTGGGAGTGGGCCATTGCATCCATCCGCGAGGAGCACGCCGATACCGTTTTTCTGGCTGAAGCTTTCACCCGGCCAAAGCTGATGGCGCGTCTTGCCAAGGTGGGTTTCAGCCAGTCATACAGCTACTTTACCTGGCGTAACAGCAAGCATGATCTGCAGGAGTACGTGACTGAACTCACTTCAGCACCGCTGAAGCATTTCATGCGGGCTAATTTCTGGCCGAACACTCCCGACATCCTTCATGAGGAGTTGCAGCAAGGGGGACGGGAGAAGTTCATTATCCGTCTGGTGCTGGCCTCAACGCTCTCCTCAAACTATGGCATGTACGGACCCTCCTACGAGTTGTGCGATAATGTGCCGGTTGGCGAAGGCAAGGAGGAGTATCTTGATTCTGAAAAATATGAGATTCGGCAGTGGGATCTCGATCGACCGGGCAACATCCGTGCGGAGATTACCCGTATCAACCGCATCCGCAAAGAGAACCCGGCCCTGCAACAGAATTCCGACATCACCTTTGTGCGCATCGAAGATTCGCCGGGTCATGAACATGAGCAGTTGATGGGCTATGTGAAGCGGTCGGAGGAGGATGGTAATATCATTCTGACGGTGGTCAATCTCGATCAGTTTGGCACCCAGGGAGGCTGGCTCCGCTTTCCGCTTGAGCTTTTCAACCTCTCGCCCCAGTACACCTTCACGGTTGAGGATCTGCTCAGCGGCTCCCGTTACCAGTGGAGCGGTGAGTGGAATTTTGTGGAGATCAATCCGAGGCTCATGCCTGCGCATATTTTCAGGGTAACGCTGCTCTGAGAGGAGGTTCAATTTTTAAATTCAGTCACTTTTTATTATTAACGAATTCAACATGTATCAACCCGAACCGCTCTGGTACAAAGATGCAATTATTTACGAGGCGCATGTCAAGACCTTCTATGACAGCAACAATGACGGTGTAGGAGATTTTCAGGGGTTACGCCAGAAGCTCGGTTATCTGCAAAGTCTCGGCATCACCGCTATCTGGCTGCTGCCCTTTTATCCATCGCCATTGCGCGACGATGGCTATGATATAGCCGATTATATGAGCGTCAATCCCGATTACGGGACGATGGAAGATTTCAGGGTTTTTTTGGAGGAGGCACACAGCCTCGGTCTCAAGGTCATTACCGAGCTGGTGGTAAACCACACCTCCGACCAGCACGCATGGTTCCAGCGTGCCCGGAAAGCGCCCGCAGGCTCTCCTGAGCGTAATTTCTATGTCTGGAGCGACGACTCCAACAAATATTCAGAAACCCGTATTATTTTTCAGGACTTCGAGGCTTCCAACTGGACGTGGGATCCGGTTGCCGGGCAATATTTCTGGCACCGCTTTTATCATCATCAGCCCGATCTGAACTTTGAAAATCCTGAAGTTCACAAGGCGCTGCTCAGCGTGCTCGATTTCTGGCTTGGCATGGGAGTTGACGGGCTGCGACTCGATGCGGTACCCTATCTCTATGAAGAGGAGGGGAGCAACTGCGAAAACCTTCCCCGCACCTACGACTACCTGAGGGCGCTTCGCTCCTATGTTGACGAGCACTACCCCAACCGTATGCTGCTGGCCGAAGCCAATCAGTGGCCTGAAGATTCCGCAGCCTATTTTGGTACCGGAGATCTTTGTCACATGAACTTCCATTTTCCCCTCATGCCGCGCATGTACATGGCGCTTGCAACCGAAGACCGCTTTCCCATTCTCGATATTCTCGAGCAAACTCCTGAAATTCCGGAGAACTGCCAGTGGGCCTCCTTCCTGCGCAACCACGACGAGTTGACGCTTGAAATGGTCACCGATGAGGAGCGTGACTACATGCGCCGGGTCTATGCCAACGATCCCAAGGCGCGTATCAACCTCGGCATCCGCCGCCGTCTTGCACCGCTCATGACCAATGACCGCCGCAAGATTGAGCTGATGAACATCATGCTGCTTTCGCTGCCCGGTACGCCGGTACTCTATTATGGTGACGAGATCGGCATGGGCGACAACTTCTACCTTGGTGACCGCGACGGTGTGCGCACTCCCATGCAGTGGAACTCTGACCGCAATGCGGGCTTTTCGCGTGCCAATCCTCAGCGGCTTCAACTGCCGGTTATCATTGATCCTGAATACCATTATGAGGCGATCAACGTTGAGGTGCAGGAGAGCAATGTCAACTCCCTTCTTTGGTGGATGCGCCATACCATTTCAACGGCCCATCGCTATAAATCGCTTAGCCGTGGTACCATTGAGTTTTTCGAAGTGAGCAATCCCAAGGTACTGATTTTCATTCGCCAGTTTAAGGATGAGACCATTCTCAGTGTTATCAACCTCTCAAGGAATGCCCAGGCGGTGACTATCGACCTCTCCCGTTTTGACGGCTTTGTGCCCGAAGAGGTTTTCAGTTTAAACCGCTTCCCGAAAATCAGGAAGAGTCCTTACATGGTTTCTCTTGGTGCTTACGGTTACTTCTGGCTCAAGCTTGTGAAGGATACCGAGAATGCCGATACCCGTCCCTTTCTCGAAAGCTCCTTTGCCACACCATCGCGCTGGCAAAACCTCTTTACCGGCAAAATCCGCGAACGGCTTGAAACGGAGATTCTGCCCCAGTACTACAATGCGAGCCGCTGGTTTGGCGGCAAGGCACGCAATATTATGCGCATCTCCATCATCGACACCATTCCGGTTGAAGGGATGGCCAAGGCAAAGCTGCTGGTGACTGAAGTACGCTACTCCAGTGGTGAAAACGAGCGTTATCAACTCCCAGTCTGTTTTTCATCGCTCTCGATGATCACACCGTCGGATGATAACTTCTACAAGCGGGTGATTGCAAGGGTGACTATTGGAGATGATGAGGGCTATTTGTGCGACGCCACCTTCGATAGTCGCTTTTTGAACCACCTCTATGAGCTTGTTACCGGCAAGGAGACGTGGCAGGGCAAAGCGGGCATTGTTTCGGGCTTGAAGTCGATGAAGCTTGATGCCATCATTGAAAAAGCGGTTGCCCATGAGCAGGAGCCTACCCTCATGGGTGTCGAACAGACCAACACCTCAATTCGCTTCCACAACGATCTCTGCATGAAGCTCTATCGCCGCATTGAAGTGGGAGTCTCTCCCGAGGTGGAGATGTGCAGCGCACTCAGCGATCAGACCTCATTTAAAAACCTGCCGGACTATCTTGGTTCGCTGAACTATGAGCAGAGCCGCACCAGTCGCTACTCGCTCGGCATTCTGCAGCATTACGTGAAAAACGAAGGGGATGCCTGGCAACTCTCGCTTGGGCATGTGAAGCGCTATTATGATGAACTCCTTGCACGTATTGCTACCGGTATTGAGCTCCCTCAGCTTCCCGGTTTGAGTGGTGACCCTGTGCAGCTTCCCCCCATCATGCACGAGCTGCTTGGTGAGGCCTATCTTGGCATGATTGAAAAGCTGGCTGAACGGACGGCTGAAATGCACCTCTCCCTGGCCTCGCTCGACAGCGATTCGGCATTTGCACCGGAAGCCTTTACCTCGCTCTACCAGCGCTCCATCTACCAGGCGATGTGCGAGCAGGTGAAACGCGCCGTTATTCTCATACGCGAAATTATGCCGAAAATGACGCAGGAGCAGCAGCAACTCGCCACCATTTTTGTGCAGAAGCAGAAACAGATTTTGCAGCAGTTTGATCCTGTCAGGGTTGAGAAAATTGATACGCTTAAAATCCGTATTCACGGTGACTATCACCTCGGTCAGGTGCTCTTTACCGGTAAAGACTTTGTGATTATTGATTTTGAGGGAGAGCCCTCCCGTCCTCTCTCAGAGCGCAAAATTAAACGTTCGGTTTTCCGCGATATTTCGGGGATGCTTCGCTCCTTCGACTATGCAGCCTTCAGCGTGCTGCAGCAGGGTCACTCCGTTATTCGTTCCGAGGATCGCTTTGCTCTTGAGCCCTGGGCCGACCGCTGGAGCTTCTATGTGGGGCAGCACTTTATCGATGCCTATTTCGCAAAGACGAGAGGCACAGATATTGTTCCGGCAGAACCGAAACAGCGTGAACATCTGATGCGGGCCTATTTGATGAACAAGGCTGTCTACGAGCTTAATTACGAGCTGAACAATCGTCCTGACTGGGCCTCCATACCGCTCAGGGGTATTTTGAAGATTCTGGAGTCGTAACAAGGAGTTCATAAAGAAGGGCTTTGCCGTACGGTATGGCAGAGCCCTCCCTGTTGCAACCGCCAAAATGGTATCGTGGGAACGCTATGAAGGCTCATACCATACAATCGTCAGTGCGCGGGAAGTATCTTCTCAGGTTACCCGCGCACTCCGGTTCGGCCCCGCTTCTTGCGGGGTTTCATGGTTTCGGCCAGACCGCCGAAGATGAGTTCCGGCTGTTGTGTGCCATTCCCGGCTCAGAGCGCTGGTTCTGCTGCTCTATCGAAGCACTTCACTCCGTCTGTACCACGTCAGGCAACTGCGGTGCCAGTTGGATGAGCAGCCGTGACCGTGAGCATCAGATTGAAGAGAATGTGCACTATGTCGATGGAGTGATTGAGCGTATCAAGGCTCTTTATGATGTGAATGAAAGCCTCTCTTTTCACGGTTATTCGCAGGGTACCGCGATGGCTTCCCGTGCGGCCCTGCTTGGCCGTCACAGGTCAGAGCGGCTCATGCTCCTCGGTGGTGACATTCCGCCGGAACTTTCCGTCAGTAGTCGTATGGGCAGGGTGCACCTCGCCCGTGGCAGCCGTGACCGGCTTTACTCCAGAGAGCGCCATGAGCAGGATGCTGCAAGGCTTAATGAGGGCGATGTTCCTGTTATTGTCAGTGAGTTTCTTGGTGGCCACCGTGTCAATGAAGCATACCTGAAAGCTGTGGGAGAGTTTTTGGAGGGTGCGTTGTAACGTATCGCGTTGTGACGGTCAAAAGAGGGGGCGGTTGCTGCAGATGGCCGCGAAGAGCCCGTATAATGGTTTTTGTATAGTTGATATATTGTGGCTGGCTTAAAAAGCTCGAAAAACTGCTGGAACCGCCCCTTACCCTTCTGAAAAAGGATATCTCCCATTCGTTGAAGCTGTTGATTTTCTTTCGCCACTCATGAATGTTTATCGGTGTGCTTCTCATCGTATGTTTCAAGCGATTGCTTCCGCTTCTTGCCTGCGGGTTCTGTCAGGTTCTCTTGCGTTCTTGACGAAGAATACGAAACTATCTTCATGAAATTTCATAAAGAGACGATCAGTATATTTTTAGGGGAGATTCTGTGAATTCAAACGGGTATTGCATGGCTGTTCTTCCTGAACACAAAAAATCATGAGTATTATGATATCGCCATTTTCTCTTAGGTTGCAACTCTGGCTTATTCAGCTCAAATATCGGGTGAAGGCTATTCCCTGTCATGGTAAAGGGAGATTCTGCCCGGTCTGCGGTAGCCTGTCGCGCAAGTTTCGCCGTTTTGGCGTTGAGCTGCGTGATGACGCTCAGTGTGCTCATTGCGGCGCGCTTGAACGCCATCGCCTCTTGTGGCTTTATCTGACGGAAAAGAGTGATCTGTTTGATGGCAAACCCAAAAAGTTGTTACATGTTGCTCCGGAACTTTGTTTTGAGGCACGGCTGAGAGACCGGCTTGAAGAGGGTTATGTAACCGCCGATCTTTTCAATACACGAGCAATGGTGAAGATGGATATTACTGATATCCGATACCCTGACGGTTCATTTGATGTTCTATTTTGCAGTCATGTTCTGGAGCATGTTGTCGATGACAGAAAGGCTTTGCGGGAGTTTTTCAGGGTGCTTGCAGCGAAAGGGTGGGCAATTTTGCTTGTACCGATTACGACTGAAAAGACATTTGAAGATTTTTCGATTATTGATCCGGCAGAGCGCGTGAGGGTTTTTGGCCAGAAAGATCATCTTCGAAGGTATGGGGCCGATTATGTTGAAAGGCTGCGTGAGGCAGGATTTCAGGTCACGCTTGTCGGGGTTGAGGATCTTGCCTGCCCGGAAGAGGCTTTCAGGATGGGTCTTTCCGGCTGTTCTGATAAACTTTTTATTTGCACAAAGGCGAGATATTGAGTCTTTCGTTATTGTTATTCTGGCTTTCCGTTACAGCAGGTCGAGCTTTTCAGGAGGGATTTCCCTTCCGCAGCCCGAATGATACTCCCATCAATTACTGATGCGCATAGTGTTAATATCAAGACGGAATAAGTCCTGACCGTAAGACCAAAGTGGTATTATGATATTATATTATAAGTAGTTGTCGTTTTTTTGTGTTTTGATCTTTTCATAAAGAAAGGTGAAGAAAAGATTAGGAAGGTAAAGGTAAAGATGATACATTGGGAACCCACTGAAGAATGACCGAAAGGGAAAACGAAAGTGGGAAAGAGCCTGCAAAATGGCACGTTATTTGACAGTATGAGA
>CAIQGA010000199.1 GCA_903871235.1 uncultured Chlorobiaceae bacterium | reverse complement strand
TTGCTTGACCGGCTGCTCTACAAATGCGAAGTCATTAAACTGACCGGAAAGAGCTACCGGCTCGAACACCGTACAACCATTTTCGATCAACAACAACCGACGGGAGGAGGGGTCAATCGTAGAAAAAAGCAACTACCACTTCAAAAAGTAGTAGGAAATCATTACAAAATGACGTAGTCTAAAGACGCTGCCTGGGTGATTGCTAATTTCCGAAATTGGCTGATTTTTAATTTCCGACTACACTAGTTGCAGGCCAACCGAAAATCCGGGTCTCCCGGGATGTTGGTGTCAGCCGATATCACTATTTGCTTCATGCGGAGAGCTGAAAACGTTACGCAGCTCTTTTGTTTCAATTTCTGAACGGGAAAGCTTACCGGTTCTGCAAGTCAACCAAAATGCATTGATTCCGCTACACCAATAAACTTCAAGTTTTTTCCTCTTGGCCAGATTGTCGCAACGCAAGGTTTTTTTGCAGTTGTTATGAATGCTTGCAGTATGGAATGCTTGATAGCTTCATGCGCGTGGAGATTGGGGTAATGTCCGGTGCTACGAAAAGCAAGAATTGCCATTGAGCTTATTTTAAAATTTCGGGGGATGGGCAATAATAGCCAATATATTTTAATGTGATCACGTGATAATTATTATCAATACACAGGATTATAATGTATAATAAAGATTTTTGTTTTTTACAGGGATCATTTCAGGAAAAGGGGAAAGGGCAACACTCTCAGGCACAAAAAACGCTTGCAGCTTTACTGCAAAAGGCTTCAGTTGCACGATCGGGGTCTCCCTGTTTTATCTGTATAGTTATCGATTAATAACTCATCTGCGAAAGCCAGGGTAAATAAAAAGCTATGGAAAAGGTATCTGATCCTCGCGGCACACATCAGGCGGATATTTTTTCACAGATTCAGCAGCTTCATTCAACGGGTCTGATACTCTTATCTCTTTACCTCATCGCTGCAAGCGGCAGGGAATTAAACCCTAAGAGATTAAACGAGGGATTGTCCTACCCTCTCTTAACACGAAAACTCCGGTAATTATGCCTGACGATTATGCTGGAAACATTACTACCTCAACAACTTTATCGATAGGAGCAACCAGATTTGGAGAAATCGAAACCATTGGTGACCATGACTGGTTTATTGTAAACCTAGTCGCAGGGAGAAGCTACGAGTTTCGTGCGAATTCCAGTGGCCTTGGGGACCCAATCCTTTCGTTGAGAAACGCCTCGGGAAGCCAACTGGCCTATAACGACGATAACGGCACCTCGTCTAACTCAATGATCGCTTATACCGCAATCACAACAGGAATCTATTACCTTGATGTAGCTGGGTATTTGAACAATACCGGAAGTTATAGTTTATCAGCAACATTTTTAGCCGATACGATAGCACCGACAGTATCATCGTACAGCCCTGGGGATGGTGTCACTGGTGTATCGGTCAGCAGCAACCTTGTTCTGACCTTCAGCGAAGCGATTCAGCGAGGCAGTGGCACGATCTCTCTGAGGAGTGGTTCTGCGACGGGCACGGTTGTCGAAAACTTCGATGCCGCCATCAGCAGCAAACTGAGCATCTCCGGCAGCGTCCT
>CAIQGA010000198.1 GCA_903871235.1 uncultured Chlorobiaceae bacterium | reverse complement strand
GTTATCGTTTTGTTCATCTTTTATTTCGTGGCGCGTGATGCGGTTCCTTTTTTCCAGATCCGCGGTTTCACTGAATTTTTCACCAGTTCAAACTGGTATCCGGCCGATGACCCTGGCGAATTTGGGGCGCTTGCCATTATTTACGGCAGCTTGATGGTGACGCTTGGTTCTGCCTTGATTGCCGTACCGATGGGCGTGGCCGCAGCAATCTGCCTGAGTGATATCCTCCCATTTTCGATACGGCAGTATGCCAAGCCGATCATTGAGATGCTTGCGGCAATTCCTTCGGTAGCCTTTGGCTTTTTTGCCCTTGTCGTTCTTGCCCCGCTGTTGCAGAATAACGGAGGCCCCATGTTGATGTGGGCGTGGTGGATACTCGTATCACCCTTTATGCTGCTTGCCGTTATCGTCCTTTCCGATCTGTTGACGACAAAGATAATAGAGCCGAAACGGCGTCAGCAACTGCACATTTTTTTGCTGATCCTCTTCAGTTTCCTTTCGATTTTCTTGTTGTTCAAGGTGGGTACCGTTCTCTACGGGATTCAGATTCTGACTGGTACCAACGCTCTGAATGTCTCGATTATTTTGAGCTTTATGGCTTTGCCTACCATTGTCAGCGTCTCTGAAGATGCCCTTCAGGCGGTTGGACGCGACATTCGTGAGGGGAGTTACGCCCTTGGAGCTACCAGGGCTGAAACGATTATCAAAACTGTTCTTCCTGCCGGAAGCAGTGGTATTCTTGCGGCAGTTATTCTCGGCATCATGCGCGCTCTCGGCGAAACAATGGTGGTCTGGATGGCTTCGGGCAACTCCTCCCAGATTCCCGAGCCTTGGTTCAACTATCTTCAGTCAATAAGGACGCTGACGGCAACCATTGCCGGTGATATGGGCGAAGCTGATCAGGTGACCGGGTCGGCCCGTTTTCATGTGTTGTTCGCCATGGGGTTGCTTCTGCTTGTTATCAGTTTTGTCAGTAACCTGATCAGCGAGAGGATTGTTGTGCGCCAGCGGAAAATTCTTTCGGGCCAGTAGCTCTTTACGGCTGAAGGTTTATTGTTGTGTATCTGTTCATCAAACCCTGTAGTTATGAATATCGGAACCAGAAAAATACTTGATCGATCATTTACTGCGGTTGGTATTGGCTCTATTGTTGTCATGGCGGTTGCCCTGATGATTGTTGTTGTGCCGATTATCACCAACGGTATCGGTGCGGTATTTTTTACCGGTACGGTTGAGCACCGCAAAATGCTCTTCAGTGAATTCAAGAGGGGCGACACCGAAAACCTCTCCAGTGAGGTTGCTTCGTCAAATCGTTACCGCGCAAAAGTGTACGAGATGCTCACTGGTTTTGAGGCTGAACTTGAAGCGATGGAACCGGAAAAAAAGGTTGAATTCAAGGGAAAATATTCAGAGGTCAGAGCGGCTCTCCAGGCCCTGCTTGGCCCTTTTCCTGGTGACCCGGAGCCGATGCTGACGCGGTTCAAGTATGGTCAGACCCGGTGGGAGAAAGCGGAGGAAAAGCTGCATGACCTCCTTTATGAATCGAAGTGGGATAACTCCAATCCCGAGGTGATGGCCAAGGAGTATTTTGTGAGCCGTGCCATCGGTTTTCAGGGAACCTCGCTGGTCAAGCTTTTTCCTTATGTCAAGGATAATCTGGATAAGATGCTTATTCCCGAGTTTACTTTTTATTGGGGATTTATTACCGACAGTTCCGTGGATTCACACTTTTTCGGGGGTATCTGGCCAGAAATTCAGGGAACCTTTTTTCTTGCCTTCGGCGCCATGCTTTTTGCCTTTCCCCTCGGAGTGGTCGCGGCGGTCTATTTTACTGAATATGCCAGGCCCGGCTTTTTGAACAGCATGTTGCGCAGCGCCAACAGCACCCTTGCGGGTGTTCCAAGCATTGTTTTTGGTATGTTTGGTCTCGCTTTTTTTATCAATACCATGAAGGTTTCTGAATCAAAAAGTGTGATTGCCGGTGCGCTGACGCTGGCCATCATGATTTTGCCGACCATTATCCGTGCAGCCGAAGAGGCGATTCTTGCAGTGCCGAAGACCTACCGGGAGGCCTCACTGAGCCTTGGTTCCACAAAATGGAATACCATTGCGACGGTGATTCTGCCAGCAGCGTTGCCTGGCATTATTACGGGAGGAATTATCAGCCTCGGCAGGGCGGCGGGCGAGACGGCTCCGATTATCTTTACGGCTGCGGTCAGTGTTGGATCGGCCATCGGCTTGGCGGATGTCTTGACCTCTCCGACGCCAGCACTCTCCTGGAACATTTATAACCTTGCCAGTGAACATGAGGCGGCGGCCCAGATTCGCCATGTTCAGTATGGTATGGTGCTTGCTCTTGTCAGTATCGTGTTGATGCTGAACTTGTCGGCAATTGTGCTGAGGGCCCGTATTTCGAAAAAATTAAAAGGCTAAAATAACTATCAATGCTCATGACAATGGATGCCAGAGAGAGTTCCGGAAGTGCGCCGGCACAGAAGGCAACACGGGATATGTATCTCCCTCCTGAACGAAAAAAAATAGCCGATGGCGGTACTGCTCATATTTCAGCCAAGGAGTTTTCGGTCTATTATGGAGAGTTTGAGGCGGTAAAGAGGGTGAGTGCCGATATCATGTCAAAATATGTGACCGCCATCATTGGTCCCAGTGGCTGCGGCAAGAGTACCTTTTTACGCTCCATAAACCGGATGAACGATCTGATATCAAGTTGCCACACCACCGGTGCCCTGCTTTTTGATGGTCAAGACGTTTATGGAAAATTCACCGATGAGGTGCTGCTCCGGAAAAAGGTGGGGATGGTGTTCCAGAAGCCGAACCCCTTTCCCAAGTCCATTTTCGACAACATTGCCTACGGCCCACGCCTGCATGGGGTGAACGACAAGAAGAAACTGATGGAGATTGTGGAGCGCAGCCTGAAAAAAGCGGCGATCTGGGATGAAGTGTGTGACCGTCTCGACAAAAATGCTCTCGGTCTCAGCGGCGGCCAGCAGCAGCGTCTTTGTGTTGCCCGTACGCTTGCCGTTGAGCCGGAGGTGCTTTTGCTCGATGAGCCCACCTCAGCTCTTGATCCCAAAGCTACCGCCAAAATCGAGGATCTCATCCAGGAGTTGCGCGGCAGTTATACCATCATGATTGTCACGCACAACATGCAGCAGGCTTCGAGGGTATCTGACTCTACCATGTTTTTTTATGAAGGGGTGCTTGTTGAACATGCTTCGACCGCGCAGCTCTTTACCAACCCGAAAGACCCGATGACGGAAGATTATATAACCGGAAGATTCAGCTAACGAAACCATTACACGATTATGTCAGAACGTCCGGTCCATGAGCTGATAAAAGAACTCTCGCAGGTTCTTGTGCAACTTTCCGACAAGGTGGTCGGAAATTTACTTGATGCACTGTACGCAGTGAAATACCAGGATGAGCAGGGTGCGCGGAAAATCAAGCTTGTTGATGATGAAATCGATGTGGCTGAGGTCGACCTTGAGGCGCGCTGCCTGGCATTTCTTGCCCTCTATCAGCCGGTAGCAAGAGATCTGCGCACCATTGTCACCATCATCAAGATCAATGATGACCTTGAGCGTATCGGTGACCTGGCGGTGCACATTATTGAGCGTATGCCTGATATCAGCCCCGAGATGCTCGAATCCTTTGATTTCGAGAGTATGGGTATGCGTGCTGGCGATATGGTTAAAAAGTCGATCAAGGCATTTGTCTCCAAAGACCGTATGCTTGCCGACCAGGTGTGTGCCCTTGATGAAGAGGTCGATGTGATGCATCGCTCGGCGTTCAAAAAAGTGACAGCACTCATGAAGGGGGCTGATTCTGATGTTGACCAGCTCATCGCGGCATTAAGCGTATCGCGCTATATTGAGCGTATGGCCGACCATGCCTCCCGCATCGCCAATGAAGTTATTTTTCTGGTGACGGGTGAAATTGTGCGCCACAGGGGCGGCTTTTACGAAAAGCTTATTGAGTCGCTTAAAGAGTGAACAGCTTGTGACAGTGAGGCTATGGGGAAGTTTGCAGGTGTTTTAGTTTTTTTTCTTGCAATTAACCTTGCAGGTCTGCTAAATTAACGTCACTTTGTATTTTTTAAACATAAGCATGGTGTTTTAACCCTATGGCTAACCTGTTAGGCAAATTTTTCGGCGATTCACCCAAAACCACAGAAACCCCGAAAGCCTTTACTATCCAGATCGACCCTGCGAAGTTCGCTCTTTCCTTGAAACCGCAGGGGACGGTTCATGTGCAGCTTGAATCACTCAAGCAGAAGCTGACCAAACTCTCTTCGAATGTTGAGAATAACCTGATGCTCAGCATCCGGGCTTCAACAAAGGGCAATGTTGAGCTTGCCGCTTCGGCCTTCAAGTTTGATGAAGCCTATATCCGCAAAGGGAAGTTTGAGGTTGAATATCTTACCTTGGCTTACGCCTCCTTCCAGAATCTTGGTGAAGCGGATCTCAAGGCGGTCAACCATGCGAGGATGATCCTCAGGGAGCTTGAAAAACTGGCTCAGCTTGCACTCAATATTGCCGATAAAACTGGCTATGTGCAGTTTGCCAATGTGCAGGAGTTGCATAAGGATGAGTATGGCCTGAAACCGATGGGTGATATTACGGCTGAAATGATCAAGAAAGCGGTTGAGGCTTACGTCAGCAGCAACTCAAAACATGCCAGTGAGACCCTGGTGATGATGAAGGAGATCAAGGATCTTTACGATACGGCGGTTGCCAAAATCAAGGCGTCGGTGAACGATCAGAATATCACCAATCTTACTGGTATTCTTTCTATTGTTCAGCATGTCAAGTCGTCAGCGGATATCTCCTGTTCCATTGCGAGCCATTTTTGCTGATACGCCTCTCTTTTTCTGGTAAAAAAAAAGCGTGCTTCGGTTCGCTTTTTTTTTGTGGTAGATGTTGCACTGATGCTTTGATGAATTTTTGTCAATGAAAAGCCTTCAAACAATAGCATAAAAGTTGAAAAAGTATAAAAGTATTGCTGTCGTCATCCTTGCCATGCTTTTGGCACTCTTCTGGTTCTTTCAGCATCGTGAACCGCAAAAAGTTACGGCAGAGAGGCCCAGTGAGCGTATTCCTGTCTCGGTTGCCCTGCTTTCTAATGCAGCCGTCCGTGACAGCTTCAGTACGGTTGGTACGGTTGAGGCATTCCGTGAGGCTGATCTTTTTTCTGAATCTTCGGGTCTGGTTCGCAGGGTTTCGGCTGAACCGGGAGCTTCGAAAAAGGCCGGGGAGACACTTTTTTTGCTTGATGATGAACTGGCGACTGCCCGAAAGAGGAAGGCGGAGGCATATTACCGGCATGCGAAACGGGATGTTGAGCGTTATAAAATTCTTTACAGCGAAGGTGCTGTAGCTCTTTCGGCTTTTGAAACTGCGCAGTTGCAGCTTGAAGAGGCTGAAGCAGAGTTTACCGCTGCTACCCGAAAATATGGTGATACCAGGGTAAAGGCTCCTTTTACAGGAGTTGTAACTGCCCGTTTTGTTGAGCAGGGGGAGCTGGTTCAGGAGGGAAAGAGGGTTGCGCAGATGGTTGATATGACGAAGGTGAAGGTGATCATTTTTGTGCCTGAGCGGCAGATCATCAAGTTTGTGCCGGGGGCTCTTCTGACGGTTACCAGTGATCTTTATCAGGGTGAGGCTTTCACGGGCAAGGTAGGAGCGGTGAGTGACAAGGCGGGGCGCGACCATACGTTCAGGGTGGAGGTGGTGGTGCAGAACTCTGAGCGCAACATGTTCAGATCAGGCATGTTTGCAAGGGTACTTTTGAAGAGTGAGGGTAAGCGGCAGATGCTTCTTGTTCCACGTGTTGCGCTTGTTTCAGGGATCAGAAAACCAGAACTCTTTGTTGTCAGGAACGGCAAGGCCTTTTTGAAATCGTTTGTTGCTGGCGTGGAGCTGCAGAAGCAGATTGAGGTTCTTGGTGGACTCTCGGAGGGTGAGCGTGTGGTGATCAGCGGGCAGAATGAGCTTCATGACGGTTCTGATGTTGTTGTCATTGAGCAGCAAAAGGGCCCAGCCGCACCATGACACTGACTGAACTCTCCATAAAACGGCCGACGCTCATTGTTGTTCTCTTTACCGTTCTCGGTATTCTCGGTCTATTCAGCTACCAGCAGTTGCAGTATGAGTTGTTGCCCAAGATGACCCCACCGGTTGTGACGGTTTCCATTCGTTATCCCGGTGCTTCACCCTCTGAAGTTGAGACGTCGTTGACCAAACCGGTTGAAGAGGCGGTTTCGGCTATCGAAAAAATCGCCTCCATCACCTCCACCTCGACGGAAGGGATGTCGGTTGTTGCCATTGAGTTTTCCAACTCGGCCAATATCGAAAAAGCGTTGCAGGATGCACAGCGCAAGATCAACGAGGTGCGTGACCGCTTTCCCACGGAGGCGAAGGCGCCGGTCATTACCCGCTTTGCGCTTGATGAGGCTCCCGTGCTGCGTATCGGGGCAACCTCATCGCTGCCTGATACTGATTTTTACCGGATGCTCAAGGATGATATCAAACCCCAGCTTGCAAGTATTGCCGGGGTGGGCCAGGTTTATCTGCTTGGAGGACGTGAGCGTGAAATCAGGGTCAATATTGATCTCGAACGGCTGCAAAGCTACGGCCTGACGGTGCCTGATCTGCTCAAGGAGGTCGGCAAAGCTAATATTGATTTTCCTGCCGGTAAAATTGATGATCGCGACAAAGAGTTTGTGGTGAGGCTTGCCGGAAAGTTTACAAGCCTTGAAGAGCTGAAAGCGCTGGTGCTGCGCTCCTCTTCTACCGGTACGGTCACGCTCCGTGATGTTGCCGAAGTTGAGGATGGCTTTAAGGAGATCACAACCCTCACAAGGGTCAATGGCCGGAGTGCTGTTGGCATCATGGTGATGAAGCAGAGTGATGCCAACACCGTTGACGTCAGCCGTCTCACCAGGGCAACCCTTTCGCGGCTTACAGCGCTCTACCACAACAGGAACCTTTCGTTTGATATTGCCCAGGACTCTTCGACCTTTACGCTTGAGGCGGTCACCGCTGTTCAGCAGGATCTTATGCTCGCGGTGCTGCTTGTCGCACTTGTCATGATGCTCTTTTTGCACAGCCTGCGCAACTCTCTTATTGTGCTGGTTTCCATTCCGACTTCGCTGGTGACCACCTTTATCGGCATGTATCTCTTCGGATTTTCGCTGAATTTGATGACCCTGCTCTCCCTTTCGCTGGTGGTGGGTGTGCTGGTGGATGATTCTATTGTGGTGCTTGAAAATATCTACCGCCATCTTGAACGTGGCGAAGAGCCCCGGCAGGCGGCGCTTCTTGGCCGAAACGAGATTGGCTTTACCGCACTCTCCATCACACTGGTCGATGTGGTTGTTTTTCTTCCGCTTTCGCTGGTCAGCGGTATCGTTGGCAATATCCTGCGCGAGTTCTCTGTTGTCATGGTTATCTCCACTCTTGTCAGTCTTTTTGTCTCTTTTACCCTTACACCGCTGCTTGCATCACGCTTTTCCAAAGTCGAGAACTTTTCGGGCAAGAATATTTTTGAGCGCTTCGCCATCGCCTTTGAGCGCAACTTTCAGCGCATGAGGGAGCGCTATCTTGAGCTCCTGCATTGGGGACTTGGCCACCCATATAAAGTTTTTTTCAGCGCCATACTCATGCTTTTTGCCTCTTTCAGCCTGCTTTTTTTCGGGCTGATTGGCGGGGAGTTTATTTCCGTCTCTGACCGTGGAGAGTTTGCCGTCAAGCTGGAGCTCGAGCCGGGCACACCTCTTGCCGAGACCAACCGCTTGACCAGAAGTGTGGAACGCCGCTTGACCGGCATGGTGGAGGTGAAAAAGGTGATGGTTAATGTCGGCTCTTCGAGCGAAGGGTTTTTAAACCAGAGCGCAGATAATATTGCAGAAATCAACGTCAAACTTTCCGGCAAAGAGGAGCGAACGCGATCGACCGATGCCATCATGCAGGCAATTCGACTCAATTTGCAGGATATTGTCGGTCTCAAGGCAAGCATCAACCCGATCGGTATTTTTGGTACAGCCAATGAGACGCCGGTTGCCGTTATTTTGAGCGGTCCGTCAAGAAACGAGGTGACGCGTGTGGCCCGGATGTTGCGCGACAGCGTTAAAACTATTCCCGGCACCGCCGATGTCAATCTCACCTCACAGGTGGGGAGTCCGGAAATGCGCATTGTGGTTGATCGTGAAAAAATGGCTTCATTCGGTATCACCATTGCCGATGTCGGAGCAGCTCTTCGTACCGCTTATGCCGGAGATGAAGCGGGCAAGTACCGCGAAGGGAGTGATGAGTACGATATCAGGGTCATGCTCGACAAATATTATCGTCAAGACACCTCGACGCTTGCTGAAATTACCTTCCGTACACCACAGGGTGATATGGTTCGCCTCGGCCAGTTTGTTACCTTTGAGCAGGATCGGGGCTATACGCAGTTGCAGCGCAAGGATCGTAACAATGCCGTATGGGTCAAGGCGCAGGTTATTGGTCGTCCCGTCGGCAGCATTGGCAAGGAGATTGAGCGGGTTATGGCGAACATGAAAAAAAAGGGACTTATGCCCGCAACCGTCTCGACCGCCTACGACTCTGATTTGAAGCGGCAGGGCGAATCGAATTCAACCCTCGCACTCTCCTTTCTTGTTGCCATTATCTTTGTTTATCTTATCATGGTGGCGTTGTATGATTCCTGGATATGGCCGATGGTGGTGATGTTTTCTATTCCCCTGGCCATTATCGGGGCTCTTTTCGCCCTTGCCCTTACCGGTAAATCGCTCAGTATCTTTACGATTCTTGGTATCATCATGCTGGTTGGGCTTGTCGGGAAAAATGCGATACTTTTGGTTGATTTTATCAATAAATTCCGTCTTGAAGGTATGGAGCTTTCGGCCTCGATTATTGAAGCTGCCAAAGAGCGGTTGCGCCCCATTCTCATGACCACTCTGACGCTGATTTTTGGACTTTTGCCGATTGCGCTTTCGGGAAGTTCGGGCTCCGAGTGGAAATCAGGTCTTGCTGTTGCTCTTGTTGGCGGCTTGGCGAGCTCGATGTTTTTGACGTTGCTGGTTATTCCAGTGGTCTATGTCTGGTTCGATACCGAGCCAAAAAAGTTTGTCGGTCGGGTTGAAAAAATAATAAGAAAGTTTGCCGCGCTGAAGCGGTGAACGCTGGAGCTCTTTTCTCGTTCAATGAAAAAGGATAAAGCGATGCGTTTTTTTTCAAGCCAGACTCCTGTTTTGCTCTTGTGTCGTGCGGCCCTCGCCTTTTCATGGGTCTATCAGGGAGCAGTCCCGAAAATTGCCTGCCACAGCATTGGTGAAGCCGAGTTGCTTGGTCACATTATTCCGCTCTCCCAATGGATATGCGAGGCGGTTTTCTGGATGGGGGTTGCCGAAATTCTCTTTGGTCTTTTCTTGCTTGTTGCTTCCCGTGCGTGGGGTTTCTGGCTGAATATTGTCGCGCTGGTTGGCCTCCTTCTCTTTGTGGCCATTTTTGAGCCTGCGATGTTTGCCTTGCCATTTAATCCTTTGACCCTGAATGTTTCGCTGATTGCGCTCTCTCTGGTCGCTTTGCTGGAGCTGAATAAATTAAAAAACGTTACGTAAATGAAGCTGCCTCGTTTTGATGGAGAGTTGAGCACGGTTGCCCGACTCTTTCTCTCTGTTTCAGTCACCGTTATCGCCCTTGCCTCCCTCCTTGGTGCGGCAGGCGCAGTGACCGGTAATCCTTTTCTTCTGAAGCTCCACCCCTATCTTTTCTTTATCGGCTTTGGCAATCTTGCCATCCTCATTCTCAACCGTTACTTGACCGCCGCAATCTATGCGGAACTGAAGATTGATCCTGTCAAGCAAGTGCGTTACATCGCTGTTGTTCTGCTCTCTCTTCTCATGATTACGGTGGCCGTTGCCATGGAGTGGCCACTCTTGAAGGCTTTGACCGGGTTGATGCTCATGATTCTGGTTACCGGGCCGATCAGGGAAATTTTTACCACACTTTCGATTCCCAAAATCTGGAAGGAGGTTTCGGTGCGCTACTACATTTTTGATGTGCTTTTTCTGCTCAATGCCAATCTCGGGCTCTTCACGCTTGGCCTCAAGGAGGCGTTTCCCGATGAGCGGCTTATTCCCTTTTTTGTGACCCAGTCCTCCTATTTTCTTGGCTCCTCTTTTCCTCTCAGCATCAGTGTGATGGGCTTTCTCTATACCTTCGCATGGAGTCGCTCCTCAAAGCGGGAGCTGGTCAAACGGCTCTTCAGCCTCTGGTTTTATGTCTTTGTTGGCGGAGTGCTGCTCTTTTTGATTGTTATTCTTGCCGAGAACTATTTGGGGATGATGCTGATCAGCCATTTCCTGCTCTTTGGTGTGATGTTTCTTCTCGGTAGTTTTGGCGTCTATCTCTACCACTTTTTTCATAAAAACTTTCCTCATCCGGCGCTGGCCTTTTTGTTGAGTGGTCTTGCTCTCCTCTTTGCCACAAGCGGCTACGGTATCATGAATATCTACTTTCTCAAGGGGATTCATTTCGGTACCATTCCACCCCTGCATCCCGACAGGATGTGGATTTACCACTCCCATACCCATGCAGCGCTGCTCGGCTGGATAACCTGCTCTTTTATCGGTATGCTCTATATTGTCATACCCTCAATTATGCGCTCCAACTCTCTTGAAACACTCAGAAGCGAGCTCGCACTCTCGGCGCTGCTTCCGGGGCCTGTCATGAATAAAGCCTTCCGGCAGCTCATCGTACTTCTGCTCTCGGCAACAGCAATCCTGCTCGCTTTTTTTCTTGAAAATGATCTTCTGCTCGGCGTTGCAGGTGCAGTGTACGGATGTGCAGTTTACTTTTTATCGGTTAATCTTCGGCTTGAAATGAAATAATATACTGGCGGGGGATACCATTATGGGATTTTTAAATCGACCTTATGTGACGGTGACCATCCCGATGTACAACAATGCCCGTTTTATCGGTGAGACCATAGAGTCGGTGCTTTCACAGAGCTTTACCGATTTTGAACTCCTGATTTATGACGATCATTCGACCGATGGCTCTTATGATATTGCCGCTTCATTGAGCGATTCGCGCATAAAGCTCTTCAGAAATTCTGAAAACCTCGGGCCGGAAGGGAACTGGAACAGGGCGATCAGCAAGGTGAGGGGGAAGTATGTCAAGCTTGTTTGTGGTGACGATATTCTTTATCCTCAGTGCCTTGAAAAGCAGGTGGCGGTTTTTGATGATCCGCTCAATACCGGAGTGAGCCTGGTGTGCAGTCAGAGAACCATTATTGATCCTGCAGGCAAAACCCTTATCAAAAAGGTGAATTTTGTTGAGGGTGGCCGCATGGAGCCAGCCGATGTGGTGAGAAAAATGGTCCGTATGGGCACCAATATTATCGGTGAGCCAGCCTGTGGCCTCTATCCGGCGGAGCTGATTGCCAAAATCAGTGGTTACAGCGCCGTTGTGCCTTATACCATTGATCTCGATTTCTGGATACAGATGCTCCAGCATGGTGATCTCTTTGTGATTGATGAATCACTGTGTGCGTTCCGCATCTCTGACCTCTCCTGGTCATCAAGGATTGGTGAGTTGCGATACGAGCAGTTCATCGAGTTTATGGAGCGGGCGGCATCTGATGAAAGCCACGGGGTTACTGACCTTGATCTCTTTATCGGCAAAATCAATTGTGCCGTACAGTCGATGACCAGTCTGATGGGCTTCAAACTTTTTGCCTCTTCAACTGCAAAAAAACCAAGCGGAAAACTGTCGTGTGAAGTTGGCAATGAGGAGTCAGGGAGGCTGGATGCACTTTTCAGAGGGAAAAATTTTTTTTACAACAACGAATCAATCAAGTAGGTACCCTATGCAACTTACAGCAAAGCTCGCAGCAATTCTTCCTGAACAGACCGGTGCGGGAAAAAATGGAACATGGACAAAACAGGATATCATTGTTGAAACCGACGGGCAGTACCCCAAGAAGGTGTGCATCTCGCTGTGGGGCGACAAGTATGATAAAAACCTGCTTAAAGTGGGCTCGAAGCTGACCATCTCTTTCGACATTGAGAGTCGGGAGTTCAACGGGAAGTGGTATACCAATCTCAAGGGATGGAAGGTTGAGGGCGGCAATGAGGGGGGAGCTTCATACTCCGACGATGCAGACTCTTATGCTCCGCCAGTTTTTGATCGGGAAGGTTCGAGCACGGTCTCCAATGAGGATTGTCCGTTTTGAACTTCAGGTAACAAGTTTTCAGGAATTTTATTTTTTGGAGGGCATCAGGCCATGTATCTCTTTTTTGATACCGAAACAACAGGGTTACCGCGTAACTGGCGCGCACCGGTGACCGATCTCAACAATTGGCCAAGGATGGTTCAGTTGGCCTATTTGTACTGTGACCGGGAGGGGAACCAACTCGCTTCCGGTGATTATCTCATCAAGCCGGAAGGATTTGTGATTCCCGCCTCCGCCGTTCAGGTTCACGGTATTTCAACCGAGAGGGCCACTCTTGAAGGAGCGGCGCTCCGGAGTGTGCTCCAATTGTTCCACGAGCTTGTTGCTGATGCAGAGGTGCTTGTGGCCCATAATATCAGCTTTGACGAGAAGATTGTGGGCAGTGAATTGATCAGGGCCGCAATGCCAAATATTCTGCCCTCAAAAAGAAAGATCTGCACCATGGAGAGCACGGCCAATTTTTGTGCCATTAAAGGGCCTTATGGCAATAAATGGCCTAAACTCTCCGAACTCTATTTTAAACTATTTGGTACTGTTTTTGAGGAAGCGCATAATGCGGCGGTCGATATAGAGGCAACGGCGAAATGTTTCTGGGAGTTGCAGAGAAGGGGAGTTATTCAGTAACCGATAACCATCAACGGTCATGCGACTTTTTGAGAAAACAGCGCTTGTCACTGGTGCTGCGGGAGGGATTGGAAGGGCTGTGGCACTCTGTTTTGCCGCAGAGGGGGCCGTCGTGATTGCCAGCGACATCAATGCGGCTGGATGCGCTGAAACTCTTGCGCTGCTTGAGCAGACCGGGGGGAGTGGCATCTCGGTGCCAGCCGATGTCACAAAAGAGGAGGAGATTCAGGCACTCTACCGCCATATCGGGGAGCGTTACGGGAGGCTTGATAGTGTCGTGAACGTTGCCGGTGGAGATTGTGAACCGGCCGCCGATGTTGAGGATATTGATTTCCTGAAAATGAGCGCCAATCTTGATCTGAACCTTAAATCCTGCATCATCTCCTGCCGGGAGGCGGCCCGGATGATGAAGCCGCAGGGTTTTGGCAAAATCGTCAACATGAGCTCGCTGGTTTATCGCGGGAGTCCCAACCAGTTTTCCTATTCAGCGGCCAAAGGGGGCATTTATGCCTTTACCCGCTCACTTGCCCTTTCGCTCGGTCGCTATGGTATCACCGCCAATGCCCTTGCGCCAGCACTGGTTGAGGTTCCGGCCTTTGTTGCTGCACTTGGCCCAGAGCGGTGGGAGATGCTCCGCAAGGAGTGTGCACAACGCTACCCGCTTGGCCGGGTTGCGACGCCGGAGGATGTTGCCCGCTGCGCCCTTTTTCTCGCCTCCGACGATGCCGCCTTTATTACCGGCCAAATTTTGGAAATTTCCGGTGGTGCGAGGCTTTGAATCCTGTTGCTGCGTTAAACCGCGTTCTGTTTGTTCTCTCGCAGTTACCTGGTTAGGGCTGTTCCACAGTTTTGCAGTTTAGCCTGCATTTCAGGGCTCAGTTGTTTGAAAAGCTCTGCATTATACGATGCCGCAGGCGGCAGGTTGAAAATCTGTTGCGCAGCGACGGCATAACTGCGTGATGTGGCCGCAAACGAACCTTTTTTGACAGCAGGATCAACATTTGTTGTTATGATTGAAACGGTATTGTCGCTGTTGCGGACGATCTCGAATGTACGGAACTGCTGGGGAAACTCCCGTAATGATGCGGTCTCAACCTGCCAAAAACCAAGTTCCGGCCGATTGGGATCAGGCGATTTCATGGCCGTAACGGTATTGAGATGACGATGTCCGGCTATCCACAAAATAAGATTCGGATAGGTGTGCAGTTTGGCAAGAAAAGCTTCTTCTGTGAGCGGGGCGTGCGGGTTCCATCCGACTTCATCACCGGCTGGCGCGATACCTATCGGAATGTGCGCCGCGATAATCATCAGTTTCCCTTCTGCCTCTCCCTTGTCGAGTTCTTTCACAAGCCACTCAAAACGTTCCTTGTCGAGAGAGCTGTGCCCGTAGATATCACCTGCAGGGTCATCGTTTCTCTGGGTATCATCGAGTACGATAACCCTGAGAGGGACACTGGATTTTGGTTCAAACGTATAGCAGCCAAAACCCCTTGCTGCGTCGGCTTTATTGAATCCATGCCCGGCAGGGTTTGATGTTGTCGTAAAAAATTCACTCATCCACTCTACTGAAGAAAGTGAGCGGCGGTTGGGATCTGCAGCAATCTTTGGTGGATTCAGGCTGCCGACTTTTCCTGCGCCAACAATATTCCCGTAACGTGTCCGGCCATCAAGGTCACCCATAGAGAAGTCACGGCGGTTATAGCCTTCAGGAGTGAAAATATTGCCCATTTCAAGAATGGTATTACCGGTCATCGTCTTGCGGATGTAGTCGTTCGGAGGTTTGACCCCCATCCAGAAGTGATCGTGATTTCCAATCGCCTGATACCAGGGGATAGCCTTGTCGAGTCCAGTCGCCTTGTATTCGTCCTGGTAGTCATTATGAGGTCCCGGAATGGGATCATCCTTGAGACCGGAATCGGGGTTTATCTTTTTGCCATCAAGCACATCAATAAACCAGCGCAGTTCGTTGTACTGTGTGTTGTTGCAGTTATCGCCCAGCGAGATGCCAAAATCGATTGGAGTTACTTTATGAAGGGCGTTTACGGTCTGGATGGTTGCATCAAGAACATGCGTTGTATAGAGCATTATCCCGGAGTATGCCGAAATAATCCCACCGTTATAGCCAAAGTAGATCGCCTGGGCAGGAGACTCCTTGTCGGTGATATGGATGTCGGTAATGGTGAAGAAATTCAAAAGCCTTGCTCGGTTATTGACTGACGCGTCGCTGTAAGCTGACGGCATAAGATCAAATCGTTTTATGGATTCAATTCCTGGCCCGTAATGCCAGGTACCGTAGCCATACTTGCGGTATTTTGAAATTTCATAAGGAAAAATCTTTTTTGTGCCTGATGGGAGTGTGTCCATAATGATCGTCCTCTGGCGGGTCGTGAGAACATCGGATGCAATCGGGCACTTTTTCAGCTCTGTTTTCTGACTGGTGCCGCTTTTGGAGTATCCTGCAGAGCTGTATAGCAGGGAACCTGTCAACAAAAGGAAACAGAGCGATTTCCGCTTACCAGATACATTCATAAAAAACCTCCCGGGCGTTTGATTACTTGATTTTTATGCTCGAAAAAACAATTTAGAAATATTTGAACAATCTCATACTGACGATTTACTGCGGATTTGTCGATTGACGATTCGCGGGAAGGCTGGTGGATTGAACCCCATCAGGAAATCGGACGCCGTACCAGGGAGCTTGTTGCTTCAGTTTTTGGCTCTGAATCAACTGTTGTTGCCTCACCGTTCACGCACTATGGCCAGGGTTAAGGATGTTGTACACGGCTGCAGTGAGCGATTTTAAGCTGAAGGGTTTCTGGATAAAGTTAACATTATTGTCAAGCACGCTGTTGGTGGCAATAATGTCGGCAGTGAAGCCTGACATAAAGAGCGTTTTCAGCTCTGGTCGGGATGCAAGGAGTTGTCTTGAAAGTTCGGAGCCATTCATTTCCGGCATGATCACATCCGTCAGGAGCAGTTCAATTACTCCCGGGTAGTTTTTCGCCTTGCTGAGCGCTTTCCCGGGTGTCTCAGCAATAAGCACGGTATAGCCACTGCGTTCAAGAATGAGCTTGCTGAGCCTGAGGACGTTGAGTTCATCTTCTACCAGCAAGATGGTTTGGTGCCCTTTACGGCTTAATTGGCCCGATTGTGCGTCGTCAACGGATGCTGATTGGGCATGATAGAGTGGCAGATGAATCGTGAAGATTGTGCCTTTTTCCCGTTCGCTCCTGCATTCGATGCTGCCGTTGTTTTGTTTTACAATTCCGTAGACCATCGACAATCCAAGCCCGGTGCCTTTTCCCTGTTCTTTTGTGGTAAAATATGGCTCAAAAATATGTTCAAGATCGTTTTGTTCAATACCGCATCCGTCATCACGAACGGAAAGGGTGACACAGTCAACCCTCAGAAGCTCGGAGTTGCTCATGGTATTGGTGACATCAGCAAGAGAGTGACTGCTGCATTCGAGCCTGATGTTGCCGTTACCGGTTATGGAGTCACGGGCGTTCACACAGAGGTTGACAAGAATCTGGTCAATCTGTGATGGATCGATGTTGATTCGTGCGTTGTTGCAATCAGGGATCCATGCCAGTGTGATATGTTCACCAATAAGGCGTCGCAGCATAGGAAGCAGCCCTTCGACTGCGGTGTTTAATTCAAGAATTTTTGGAATGACGATTTGTTTCCGGGCAAAGGCAAGGAGTTGGCGTGTAAGATCAGCAGATCGGGTTGCGGCATTGTGGATCGCCTCAAGAGAGGCATAGGTTATATCGGATGGATCAAAGAGTTCAAGGGCCATTTCTGAATGACCAAGAATAACGGTCAGCATGTTGTTGAAATCATGGGCTATTCCCCCTGCCAGCCGTCCGACCATCTCCATTTTTTGTGATTGCTGAAGCTGATCGGCAAGTTGGGCTCTCTCCTTCTCATTTTGTCGGAGTTCCGTCACATCGATAACGTATCCAGCGATAAAATCGGGTACACCCTTTTCATTGAAGACAATTTTTGCGGTGTTACTGAGTGTGGCAATGGTACCATCCATGAGGAGAAAATCTGCCTCAAAATTGTTGATAGAGCCTTGCTTTAAAAGAAGATCCCTGACTCGTATGCTATCTTCCTGATGGACGTAGGACAGCCGCGTATCTTGCTGAAACCATGTGTCTTGATCTGATTTTTTGAATCTTGAAATATCCAGGCAATGCTGGTTTGCTACGATGATTTTCCCATCCATTGTTGACTGGTAGAGTCCGACCGGGACGCTGTTAAACAATTCCCGATACTTTTGTTCACTTGCCCGTAGAGCTCGCTCGTTTTGTAACCGTTCCAGTTCTCCGGCAGCACGAATGGAAATCATTTTCAGTGTCGTTTCTGCAAACTTGCGATCGATAAGCGGGCGACGACTGATAACGGCAATCAGACCAATGGGTCGCCCGGTATGGTCCCACAGGGTTACACCTACATAACTTTCCGCCTGCAACTCCTGAAGAACCTGATCGCGTGGAAAGAGTTGACAGACACTGGTCGGGAAACAACAGACCTCCTTGCCGACAACATTGCCGCAGGGCGTGTCTTTCAGGGTATACTCGACATTATCCTCAAAATGGCCGTCGCTCCAGACCGCCAGCGTTCTTGCCGTCAACCCGTCACGATCAAGGCTGTCAATGCAGACAAAGTCCATATTGAGACTTTCGGCAATATATCGGGCAAGTGTGTTAAAAAATGGTTCATTCTGTGAGGTGTAGCTCGAAGAGGAGAGAAAGAGCTGCACTGTTTCATTTTTTTTTCGCTCGGTAATATCAATGCCTGTACCGATCAGGAATGGATTACCCTCAATACTTATGAGACTACCTGTCATCAGAAACCACCGAAATTCGGGGCCACCATGAAGAAGTACTCTTCCTTCCACATGTTCTTCAAGGCCCGTCTCAAACACATTCACGATTTTTTGTTGTGTGAACTCCCGATCCTCTGGATGAATGGTGGAAATGGCCAGTACCTGCTGCATTTCACTTTCTGCTTTTCCGACAATCTCATCCCGCAGGAAGGTATTCCACCCGGTATAGTACCCCTCTTTATTCACCATATAAAAAGTGCCGGGAATACTGTTAATAATGGTTTTACTGAAAGCCTGCTCTTTTTTTCCGATCTCCTGGGCTCTCTTCAATTCGGTGATATCAATAACGATGCCAAGGTATCTATTAACATGGCCATCATCTCCGTGGTAAGGCGTTCCTTTTGTCATAAGCCAACGTTGTTGGCCGGAAGTCTCCTTGACGCGCCACTCAACGGTAAACTCCTGCCCACGATCGGCTGCCTTGAGAACGAATTGTTCTACCCGCTCCCGGTCTGCCTCAAACATTGATTGTATCCATTCCTTGTAGGTTGCCTCGCAGGAGAATGGTTCCAAACCAAGCAAAAGCCAGAGTTCATTTGACCATACTGTCTGGTTGGTCTGCAAATCCCACTCCCAACTGCCGGAATGTGTCGCGTCGATAATGAGCCGCTGGCGCTCATTGGTGACGAGCATGGCTTGCTCCATCTTTTTTTGTCGGCTGATATCGGTGAGGATGGTTCGGAATTCTTTTCCGTCATCACTGGTGACAGCTTCAATGCGTACGGTTTTCCGGCCGAGAGTCTCATTGTCTTGCACGGAAAGTTCGACTTCGCAAAAAGTTGGCTCTATGCCGCTGAGGGCTCTGTCAAGGAGCGCCGTGAACGTCCGGTAATCTTTATGAGCGATAAAGTTCTGCAATCGTTTTCCGTGCAACCTTGATCGTACAACATCAAGAATTTTCGCAGCAGTAAGGTTTATCTCCATTATTTTGCCGTCGAGTGCAAGTGTCAAGTATCCCACTGGAGCGAAGTCATAAAGATTGGTGTAACGATGCAGACTTTTTTCCAGCTCTTCTCTCGACTGTATCAGCTCCTGTTGCTGCATTTCAAGTTCCATCTGGTGAACCGCCAGTTCATGGATCAACCGGAGCATTTCCTCTGGTGAAGAGGTCATATTTCCCGTTGTCTGTTGGCTTTTTTGCGTATTCTGTTCTGCCCGGGAGCGCAATTCAGAAAAGTCATCAGCCGATGAGGGTGTGTTGTGAGGCATGTACGGTTCTTTTTGAGTCAGATGTTTTCAGGAATCTGGTTTGGTTTCTGTATTTCAGAAAATGTTGTACAGATTTGACAGACTTTTTTGTCTCTCTCTTCTACTCTGCTTGATGCACTGACGTTCATCCATCGCGTTTTCTGATCTTGAGGATGAATAATGCCCATAAGAACCCCGCTGACGGGTTTGCCGGTGCGTAATGCTACCATTGAAGGGTGTTCCTCACAGGGTAAATCTGATCCATCAGCCTTGAGAAGTTTCCATCGAAGGTCTGCAATGTTTTTGCCTTGCATCTCTTTCATTGAAATCCCTGTAAGCCGCTCGGCTTCTTGATTGATCATAACAATAGTGCCTTCTGCCTGCTGAAGCATAATGCCAACAGGCAGGGTGTCAATCAAAAACCTGAAACTTTGCTCAATCTCCCGGAGATTCTGCTCCAGTTTTTTGGCAATGCTGATGTCATTAAAGGTAATCACCAGACCGTTAATGCGGTTTTCCTGTGTACGGTACGGCATGATTTTGATGGAAAACCAGCGATCATTGCTTGCTGATACCTGTTTTTCACAGAAAAAAAGCGTACTGAGAACTTCACGGGCATCGTCAATCAGGGTTGGATAGTGCAGATCGGTAACAATATCTGTTATCGGACGACCGATATCGTTGGCAATCAGTTTGATGATGGAGGATGTACGGTTGGTGAAGCGGCGTATGTTGAGATCATCATCAAGAAAGAGTGTTGCAATGTCTGTACTGTTCAGAAGGTTTTTCATGTCGTTGCTCGCCTGTGAAAGGTCAGTCACTTTTGCCTGCAGCTCGTGGTTCACTGTCAGCAGCTCTTCGTTCAGCGACTGCATCTCCTCTTTTGATGTGGTTAACTCCTCATTGGTACTCTGCATCTCTTCATTCGATGATTGCATCTCTTCATTCATGCTTTTGAGTTCCTCTTCTGAGGCCTGCATCTCTTCACGTATGGTAATAATCTCCTCTTTGGCCTCTTTGAGTTTTTTTGTAAGCAAAGCAAATTTGCTGTCGTCGAAATTCGGAGCTGGATTTTGACCTGAAACGTCTTGTGTTGCAGTGGTAACATTCACAAAAACAATCATGATCATTTTTTTGAGGGAATCCGGCTTTTCGATAAGCCGAGCGGTCAAATCAATGATTGTTGTTCCTCCGTTGGTTTTGACCATTACTCCCTTTTTGGAAATCTCTCCTTTCTGGCGGAGGACATTTCGGATGAGACTATTCAACTCATAGCTAATTCCCTCCTTTGCCATGGCAAAGATATTCAGCGAGGCTTTTCCTGCTGCCGGTTCCAGGTAGTTTCCGGTATGGCCGCTTATATAGAGGATATCCCCATTTTCATTGGTCAGTACTGCTGCAGGAGAATAAAACTGGAGCAGAAGCTTCTCACTTATGGCTTTCAGGCTGAACTCGGAGGTTGCAGGCTTTGACGGTGTTACAGGAAGATCCATGTTTTTTTGTAAAGGGCTTGTAAATGATGCCGGAAAATCAAGAGGCTCAGCCCCTGCTCCCTGATGAAGATATTGAAAAAGACGACTCTTGCTGTCGATGGTCCGAAACAGTTGGCTGTTGCTCCCTATTGTTTCGGCACTCCCGAGAAAAAGAATTCCGTCTGGGCTCAGGCTGTAATGAAATAATGGGATTAATTTTTTCTGTAACTCTTGCTCCATGTAAATCAGCAAATTGCGGCAAACGAGAATATCGAGCTTGCTGAAGGGTGGATCCAAAATGATATTATGGGGAGCAAAGATAATGGTTTCGCGAATCTCTTTGGTGATTCTGTAGCCTTGTTCATCTTTTTCAAAGTATTGATGTATGCGCTGGGGAGAAACATCTGCCGTGATATTAAGTGGATACATCCCTGTGCGAGCCTTTTCAATGGCATTTTTGTCGATGTCGGTCGCAAATATCTGGAGTTTGAAGCGTCCGGCGAGTTTCAGCGTTTCAAGAACTTCTTTAAAAATAATCGCTAGAGAATAGGCTTCCTCACCTGTTGAACAACCTGCCACCCATGCCCGAACAACACCACCAGACGGATGGTTTGTGAGGATTGACGTAATTCCTTTCGTTTTAAGGGATTCCCATGCTTCAGGATCACGGAAAAAATTGGTAACACCTATCAACAGCTCTTTAAATAGCAACTCAACTTCATGTTGATTCGTCTGAAGGTAGTGGACATAATCGGAGATTTTTTTAATTTCATGAATACCCATCCGTCGTTCAATACGGCGATAAATGGTGTTTTTTTTGTACAATGAAAAATCATGTCCGGTTTGTGTCCGCAGGAGAATAATGATTTTTTTCAGCGAACTCAGTGCTTTCTGTTCGAGGGTTACCAAGGGTTGTGAGATGACGGGGAGATGTTTCAAGTACGCCATAATTTTGGCTGGCAGAGTGTCGGCTGACGCTATGACGTCAGCCAGACCTTCGTCAATAGCGCTTCGGGGCATTCCATCGTACTTCGAAGAGGCAGGTTCCTGTACAAAAACGCCGCCGCCTTTTTCCTTTATGGCACGCAGTCCAAGTGTTCCATCGGAACCCATACCAGAAAGAATCACGCCAATGGAATGATGCTGAAGGTCGTCGGCCATGGAACGGAAAAAGAAGTCAATAGGAAGCCTCAGTCCACGGGGTTTGACCATGTCAAGCAGATAGAGTTTTCTGTGCAGTATCGACATATTCCTGTTTGGAGGAATCAGATAGACATGATCTTGCTTGATGGCAAGATGGTCAGTGACTTCGCAGACAGGCATTGCGGTAACCCGTTGAAGCAGTTCAACCATAATACCCTTGTGGGTCGGATCGAGGTGTTGCACAATAACAAAAGCCATTCCGCAGGGAGAAGGAACATTTTTTAAAAAAAGTTCGAGTGCTTCAAGTCCACCGGCAGAAGAGCCAATGCCAACGACAGGGAAAGGATGCACTCCTCTTTTGGGTATTGGCACAGGCTCTTTTTGTTTACGACTGATGAACAGGGCTTTTTTCATAACAGATGCTTGTTTTTAACCTGAATTATTCACCATAAACAAAAAAAAGGGTAAAAATATCGTAATTACCTATATTATTGGTGTTTAAGTCAACAAATAAGACGCAATATTTATGCAACCCCTTCAGCCGAATATAGTCACATCAGAGAGTACGCAACAAACATTCTTTTCATTCAATTCTACAACAGCCATAGCCCCTGTAATGGGCAAAAAAGCAGCTCTGAATTTTGATGGTGGCAACTTCACAAGCGATGCTGGCGTAATTGTTGCATTATAATGGTACTGGCGGGGTTGGAAGATGGAGTTGTCAATCATTTGAAAATAGTTGTACCTTGCAGAGAAAAACAGCAGAGGCCGCAGGTTATCGGCTGTACACTGAAGGATTGAAACGGTTTTAAAAGTTATGACGTTGACTACTGCCTCCGAAATCGCGAAGCTTCCTGTGAACGCTCCGCGTGAGATTCCCTTTAACTATACATCTGCTGGTGATCGGCAGGCGATATCGTTCCTTTTGGGCCCCGATATTGTACAGATGCTTGATGAGCTGCGCGATTTACGGGTTACCGGAAGGTCTGCTCGGCTGCTCATGGGTATTATTGGCGAAATCCTTATTCATCGCCGCAACCCCTACCTTTTTCAGGAGCTGGTAAACTCTTTGGCTCGTCGCCGTCGCCTTTTTGAGAGGGCTTTTGCCGAGCTTGATACTATTGCCGATATGGGGAATGGTGAGGCGAGGGTCTCCTCGATTGTCGGTGCGGTGCGTGAGCAGCTTGAGCGATTTCGTTCGGCCGTTGAGAAAACACCCGAGCTTCGGCGTCGCATGAAGCGGGAGCTTGGTGCTATTGTGGGGGTGAAAAATGTTCTCTTTGATCCTTTTTCGCTTGTGGCTCATGCAACTGATGCTACCGACTGGAGGCTTCACCTCCCTTCAGCAGTGGTGACGCCTGACCAGGAGTCGCAGGTTGCGCCACTCATTACGGCTATTGCTGCACTCGGCCTTAACATTATCCCTCGGGGTGCCGGTACGGGACTGACCGGTGGGGCGGTACCGTTGCGCTCAAGGTGCGTCATTATCAATACGGAAAAACTGAACCGCGTCCGGGGTATTTCGGTGCGTGATTTTCAACTGGAAAATGGGCAGATATCGCAGGCGTCAGTGATCGAGCTTGAAGCCGGTGTGATTACTGAGCGTGCGATGGAGGAGGCTGATGAGCACGGCCTTGTTTTTGCCACTGATCCAACCAGTGAGTGGGCTTGTACGGTCGGGGGAAATATTGCTGAAAATGCGGGGGGGAAGATGGCTGTCCGCTGGGGCACCTGTATCGACAACCTGCTTGAGTGGCGCATGGCGATGCCTTCGGGTGAAAACTGGACGGTAAAGCGTGCTGATCACCAGTTGCGTAAAATCATACATGAAGACAGGGTTTTGTTTGAGGTGTGGAATGAAGCGGGGAAGAGAATTGATCGTATTGAATTGTCGGGCACCGATATTCGTAAAAAAGGGCTCTGGAAGGATATTACCAACAAGGCGCTCGGTGGTGTACCGGGTCTCCAGAAGGAGGGTACGGACGGGGTGATTACCTCTGCTCTTTTTGTCCTTTATGCGAAGTATCCTGAAAAAAGAACGCTCTGCCTTGAGTTTTTCGGGCCTGATATGGATGAGGCCAGCCGGGTGATTCTTGAGCTTTCAAAAATTTTTCCGCTCCATTCAGAGAATCGTGAGGCATTGCTTGCTCTCGAGCATTTTGATGATGAATATATCCGCGCCATCGACTACAAGGTGAAGGCGCCTCGTGCCCAGACACCGAAAGCGGTGTTGCTGATTGATATTGCCGGCAACAGTGCAGCAGAGGTGCAGAACGGGGTTGAGCGGGTGGAGAGGCTGCTTGAGCCTCATCCCAATACACTGATGTTTCTGGCCAGGGATAATGCGGAGGCGCTCCGATTTTGGGCTGATCGCAAAAAGCTTGGCGCCATTGCCCGGCGAACCAATGCATTCAAGCTTAATGAGGATATTGTTATTCCGCTTGAGGCGCTGGCCGAGTTCGCCCGTTTTATTGACCGGCTCAATATTGAGGAGGAGCGTTATGCCCAGCATCGTTTTGTAGAGCGTGCACGCGACCTTATTGAAACATCAACGGTAAGCGGGGATGGCGGGCAGTTTGCCTCAAAGATTCCTGCGGGAGTTGAGCTTTGCCGCATGTTTATTGGAAAGATTGATGCAGAGCGGGAAGAGTCGCTCCGTTCGCTTGCTGTTATGCACGAACTCCGCAGTGAGCTTGGAGAGCTGGTTCAGGGTTATCCCGACATTGAGGCCGCCCTTGATGGCGCTTACCACTCTATTCGCGACCGTCGTATTGTGCTGGCTACACACATGCATGCCGGTGATGGCAATGTCCACGTCAATGTGCCGGTACTGTCCAATGACCGGCCGATGCTTGAGCGGGCGGACAAGGTGATTGACCATGTCATGGCAAAAGTTGTCTCTCTCGGCGGGGTAGTGTCGGGCGAGCATGGTATCGGTGTCACCAAGCTGAAATATCTCGATCCGGCCATTATTGAAGAGCTTTCACGGTATCGTCGCCGGGTTGATCCGAAAGGAATCATGAATCCCGGCAAGCTTGATGATTATGAGCTGCTGGATTATATTTTTACTCCCTCATTCAATCGTCTTGAGCTTGAGGCGCATATTCTCCGGCGCGCTCAGATTGAGGAACTTTCAAAAAAGGTCGATTACTGTATCCGGTGTGGCAAATGCAAGACAGACTGCTGTGTCTACTATCCGTCGCGGGGGATGTTCTATCATCCACGCAACAAGAATCTTGCGATTGGCTCGCTGATAGAGGCGCTTCTTTTTGATGCCCAGCGTGAGCGTACGACCGATTTTGCCTTGTTGAAGTGGCTCGAAGAGGTGGCCGACCATTGTACCATCTGTCACAAATGTCTCAAGCCCTGCCCGGTTGATATTGACAGTGGGGCGGTTTCGGTGCTGGAGCGTGAAATCCTTTCGGAGTGGGGCTTCAAGCACTCTTCACCGGTTACTGAACTGACCTTGCGCTATCTTGAAAGTCGTTCACCCGTCTTTAATGCGCTCTTCCGTCGTTCGGTGCTGCGTATCGGCGGGGCTGTTCAGCGGGCGGGTAACAAGCTCACGGTGTCGTTGCAGCCGGAAAATGACGCTCCGGCATTCTATCCGCTCCGTCTGCTCCGCTCTGCGGTACCGCCAGTGCCTGAGTCTACCTTGCGTGATTTTTTGCCGGAGTGCGGCCCTGATCAGGTGCTTGTTTTCGAGCCTGCCGGAGAGGTTGACGGTAACGTTTTTTATTTCCCCGGGTGTGGTTCCGAGCGCCTGAACTCGACCATCTCAATGGCGGCCCTCCATCTGCTGCTTGAGCTTGGTTTGAGGGTGGTGCTCCCGCCTCCCTTTCTCTGTTGCGGTTTTCCGGCACATGTTAATGCAAAGAGCGACCATTATTCGAGCATTGTGCTGCGCAATACCGTGCTTTTCAGTCAGATCAGGGAGATGTTCTCCTATCTGGATTTTGATGCCTGTGTGGTAACTTGCGGCACTTGCATGGAGGGGCTTGATGTGATGGAAACTGGCAGGGTTTTTGGCGGTAAGATCATGGATGTTGCGGCTTATGCGCTTGGTAAAGGGCTGAAGCTTGAAGGAGAGGGAGAGTACCTCTATCATGCCCCCTGTCACGATTCGCTCTCCGGGAAAGCGAGTGAAACCCTGCACCATCTGGGTGGATTTGGCCGGGTGACGGCGGTACCGCACTGCTGTTCCGAGGCTGGTACGCTGGCGCTGTCGCGCCCTGATATTACCGATTCCATGCTTCATCGCAAAAGGGATGCTATTACGGAGCTGATGCAGGGAACAAAAAAGGCGGTTGTATTGACCAACTGCCCCTCGTGCGTGCAGGGGCTGGGAAGAAATCTTGATCTTGGCCTTGAGCCACAGCATCTTGTTGTGGCTCTGGCTGAAAAAAAGTCGGGTTCCGGCTGGATGGAGCTGATGAAAAATCAGGTTTCAAAAGGAATTGCGGTCAGCTTTTAGCCCGCCTAATCGTCATCTTCTCCGCCATGACCCCGTTCGCTCTCCCTGCTTCCATTGCGGTGGCATTTGATGCAGTTCTGGTAGTTATAAATACCCTCTTCACGATGCACCGCCGCCATATTTGATGGCGTGTGCTCGTGGCAGCCGTAGCAGGTATACTGCTTGTAGTTGCCGGGGTTGGTGTGGCAGGTTTTGCAGCTTGCCTGATGATCACGGTCGAGTCTGAAATAGCGGTCATGGTTGAATGTTGCCGGTTTCCAGCGGCTGGTGCTGTGGCATTTTGCACAGTTTCCTTCTGAAAAGCGATGCAGATTGTCACTGGGCTGGTCAGCCTTGTGGCAACTGAGGCACTGTTTTCCTGAAGCGGCAAACTTTTTGTGGTTGAAGGTTGCCGGTTTCCATTTTGTCGTATTGTGGCATTCCGAGCAGGCCGCAGTTACCTCTCTGTGCAGCTTGTC
>CAIQGA010000197.1 GCA_903871235.1 uncultured Chlorobiaceae bacterium | reverse complement strand
GTCTCGGTATTGGTAATATTGCAGCTTCAGCCGCTGAGGGTACAGCCCGTCAGCCGGAAGCTACATCAGATATCCGTACGACCATGATTATTGCCGCGGCTCTTATCGAAGGTGTTGCCCTGTTCGGTGAAGTTATCTGTGTGCTTCTTGCTCTTAAGTAAGATTTGCTGGTTTTGCAGATTCGATACAGAAGATATCCCGATTGCGGCTGAACGGTTTCAGTTCGCAATCGGGCTTTATTAATCGTTAAAGGAAACATTGTTCATGCTTACGTCAGGAATTATACTTCTTGCCGGTAGTCTTCTGAGCCCGAATCCCGGCCTTATTTTCTGGACTGCGGTAACGTTCGTGATTGTGTTGCTTATACTGAAGAAGATTGCCTGGGCACCTATCCTTGGCGCCCTGGAAGAACGGGAAAAGGGAATTCAGTCATCTATTGACCGTGCGCATCAGGCAAAGGATGAGTCGGAGGCTATTTTGCGTAAAAACAGGGAATTGCTTGCAACGGCTGATGCTGAATCTGACAGGATCATTCGTGAAGGAAAGGATTATGCAGAAAAGCTTCGCGCTGATTTTACCGACAAGGCGCAGGCAGAGGCGAAAAAAATGATCGCTTCGGCAAAAGATGAAATTGAACAGGAAAAACGCCGTGCACTCGATGTGCTGAGGAATGAAGTTGCTGATCTTGCCGTCAAGGGTGCTGAAAAAATTATCAAGACCGCTCTTGATGCCGACATGCAAAAAAAGATCGTTGACAGCATGATTCAGGATCTTTCAACAAAACGTAACTGAAAACTGCTCACCGCCATGTCAAGTCTCATTGCAAGCCGTCGATATGCCTCTGCTCTGTTGTCAGCAGCAGAAGAGGGTAATTTTCTTGATACGATTGTTGAGGAGTTGCAAGTGATCAAGGGTGTTCTTGAAAATTCCCGTGACCTTGTTCATGCCTTGCGGAGTCCTCTTGTTAAAGGCGACAAGAAAATTCACATACTCGAAGAGATTTTCCGCGATTCGATCGGGGAGAAAATGTTCCTGTTTTTAAAGTTGGTTGCCCGAAAAAAACGTGCAGGGCTTTTGCCTGAAATTATTGATGAGTTTCAAATCCTGCTTGATGAAAAACGAGGGGTGATCAACGTTGATATTACCAGCGCTGTCCCGCTTTCTGATGAACAGTCTGGCGAATTGGTGACGAAGCTTGCGGCTTTCACTGGCAAGAAAATCAGGCCAAGGATGCTTCTTAATGAGCAGTTTATTGGCGGTGTTGCGGTTAAAATTGGTGATACGATTTACGACGGAACCATCAGTCATCAGCTTCAATTGCTTCGCCGTACCCTTGTTTCCTGAAACAGGCTGGTGACCTGCGCTCTTCTTTGAAGAACTCAAAAGTCAATAGCCTGCTCATTGCAGGCTATTTTTTTTCTCCTGTTAAGATTCCGTTTGCGGGTAGTGCTGAAAATTTGTAGCATCGAAGTGTCGGGGCTTTAGCTCAGTTGGTAGAGCGTCTCGTTCGCAATGAGAAGGTCAGGGGTTCGACTCCCCTAAGCTCCACAAAAAAACTTTTCAATAACGGGCTCTTTTGGCGGGAGTTTCCGATTACAGGTGTCTTCTTTTCCATAAAAAGAATAATGGAGTTATTCTATGTTGGTTACCAGATTTTTTTCACGTTCGGCAGTAATCGTTTTTACTTTGGGGTTACTGATGACTTCCGGTTGTTCATCCTCAAAACCGGTAACGACAGCAACAGAGCGGGTGAATGAAGGATATGCCAAGGCGCAGAAACTGTACAGCAAGGGCAATTACGATGAAGCTGCGTTAGTGTTTGAATCGTTGCTGTTTACTTCGCGGGCTACGGCGCTTGAGGATGATGTGCTTTTTTTCCTTGCGCAGTCCTATTACCGTTCAGGGCAGTATATCCTTTCTGCGGATATTTTTACCAGGATGCAGCAGCAGATTTCTGCTACTCCGTACGCAAGGACATCGCAGTTTTTGCTTGCAAAATCTTATGAAAAGCTGTCTCCTCATTTTGAGCTTGATCAGCAGTTCACCAATAAAGCAATAGAACAGTTTGCCCTTTATCTTGATCTCTATCCAATGACGGATTCGTCGAAGATTGCCAGTGATGTTGATACCTACAAGGAGTTGCTGAAGATTAATCCGGGTAATTCAGAATATAAGCAGAACTATGCTGCGGCAACCGCTCAATTTTCACGGATTGATAGTTTGAGATATGCTGAAAAGGCTATCCCGGTGTTAAGGGAAAAATTGGCAAAAAACACTTTTTTTATAGCAAGACAGTATGTTCAGCTTAAAAAGTACAAGGCCGCTGTTATTTTTTATGACGAGGTTATTAAGCGTTATTCTGATACCATATTTTTCAAGCAGGCGCTTGCTGCTAAGATTGATGTTTTAATGAAGCGTAAAAAGTGGTTTGATGCAGGGCAGACGCTCGACCAGTATGTACAGCTTTACCCCGAAAAAGAGAAAGAAATGAAGGGTGTGAGGGAGAAAATCAGGCAGAATTTCAAAAACTGATCAGAGTCGGTTGTGCATCTGGCAGTTTTTGGCGCATCCTTTGATCCGCCGCACAATGGTCATCTTGCACTCTCTCTTTTTGCCAGAGAGTTGCTCGGTCTCGATAGAATAATTCTTTCGGTTTCAAATAATCCGTTCAAAAAAAAGAGAGGCGCAACTGATGTGCACAGGTTGTGTATGGCTAAGTTGCTCTCTCTGGAAATCAATTACACCGGGCTATGTAGTGAGGTCAGTGGCTGGGAACTTGAAAAAAAGCAACCCTCCTATACGGTCGATCTCTTGCGTCACCTCCACCACCTCTATCCAACCGACAAGATAACACTCCTTGTCGGCGAGGACAGCTTCAGCGAGTTTTCCATGTGGAAGGAGCCTGATGCACTGTTTTTATTGGGTGATATTGTGGTTTTCAGCCGGGTAGTAGCCAGGCAAAGCACTCCCCAGCCAGCAATCATGCAACAGAACGGCTCCTTCAGGGTTATCGATTTCTCTTCTCCGATCTCCTCTACGCACATCAGGGATTCTGTTGCCGCTGGAGCCTCTTTTTCTCGTCTTGTTCCTCCATCGGTCTATCGCTATATCATAGAGCACGGGCTTTACCGTCAGCCGCTGGATCCGGCTACATAGACTCTGGCGCTGAAACGCCGAGAATCCTGAATCCATTGCGAAGTACCTGGCGAGTTGCCAGTGAAAGAAAGAGTCGTGCTCTGGCAATATCCGGCTCTGCCTTGAGAATTGGACACTCCTGGTAGAAGCGGTGAAACACTTCCGCCAGGGAGTGCAGGTATTCGACCATTTTTTGCGGTTCAAGCATACGGAGGCTTGTTTTGATCATATCAGGATAATCAAGCAGAGCAAACCCCAGTTGAAGTTCCGCCGGAGAGTTGAGCCGTTGCAGCAGATGGATCATTGTGTCGGTAGAAGGATCAAACCCGATCTCCTGATGAGCCATCCGCAGGAGGCTGCAGATTCTTGCATGGGCGTATTGCAGATAAAAGACAGGGTTATCCTTTGACTGTTTTTTTGCCAGTTCAACATCGAAGTTCAGGTGAGAATCCTTGCCGCGCATGATGAAAAAGAGCCGGGTAGCATCTGCTCCAACGTCGTCAATCAGATCGTCGAGCAGATCGGCATTCCCTTTTCTTGTTGACATTTTAAGGGTTTGTCCGTCAACCGTTGTTGTCACAAACTGGTTGATTGCGATCTTGATGCGCCCTGTGTCGTAGCCAAGAATTTTAAGGGCCTCCAAAACGTCAGGGTATTCGTCAATATGGTCAGCGCCGAAAACATTGACAATCATACTGAAGTTTCGTTCAAACTTGGTGATATGATAGGCGATATCGGGCAAACGATAGCTCGGTTCTCCTGAAGATTTGATCAGCACCTTGTCTTTTTCCTGACCAAGCTTTGTGGTCTGAAACCAGGTTGCACCATCGTATTCAGTGATGAATTCTTTGCCTCTGAGTGCCTCGATCACCCTCTGGTTAGCGTTCAAGCCCCCTTCATCGGGCGTGTAGAGGGTATGTTCATTGAAAAATGAGTCATGCCGGATGCTGAGGCGTTCAAGCGTCTTGCGTATAGAGGTAAAAATAATCTCTTCAGCTCTTTTTTTGAACATCTGCAACTCAGTGTTTTCTGCAAGAGCTGTTCCGTGATCACGGTAGATCTCTTCGGCAATATCACCGATGTACTCTCCCTGGTAATGGGTGGCGGGGAAATCAATTGCCTGACCGCAGCGTTCAAGATAACGGAGCTTGACCGATTCTCCAAGAATCTGCATTTGTCGGCCTGCATCATTGAAATAGTACTCCCTTGTCACTGCGTATCCCTGAGTTGCAAAGAGATTTGCAATGCAGTCGCCAAGCACGCCACCCCGACCACGTCCTATGGTCAGCGGTCCGGTTGGATTTGCGCTGACATATTCCACAACAGCGCTCTTTCCCTCGCCGATACTCCCTTGCCCGTAGCTGTCGCCCTCAAGCAGCACCTGCTCGACCGACTGCATGATAAAGTGCGGAGTAAGATAAAAATTGATGAAGCCCGCACCGGCAACCTCTACCTTGGCGATGGTATCGGCGGGGAAACAAAGATGCTCAATAATTGTCTGAGCAAGTTCACGGGGATTTCTTCGGCACTCTTTGGCGGCAAGCAAGGCGATGTTGGTCGAAAAGTCGCCAAACTTTTTGTCGGCGGGCTGCTGGATATTGACGGGTTTATCGGTAATAATGGCTGCCGAGCGAAGGGCATTGTGAATGACAGGAGAGAAAAATTCAAGCATCGGATTTTTTTTATAAGAGGGTCATGGGTTGCTTTTCATTGAGCTTTTTCAGGAGCTCGTCAGGACAAAGGCTGGTAAAATCGTCGATGACCTGCAAGACGTTATCGAAATGGCTGAAAGCCTCAGCCTGGTTTGTTGTTGTGACGGCAACACACTGCATCCCGGCTTTTCTGGCAGCCTCGACGCCTGGCAGGGCATCTTCAAACACGATGCATTCTGAAGGATCTACCCCAAGCAGTGAGGCGGCACGTAAAAAAATATCCGGCTGAGGCTTGCCGTGGCGTACCTGAAAAGGATCCACAATAGCCTGGAATGTTGCCGTCATATCAAGAATGCCAAGCACGTAGTCGATATTTTTCGGGCATGCACCGGAGCCGATTCCAAGCTTGACTCCCCGCTGGTCGGCGGCATCAAGAAAGAGTTTGAGACCAGGCATCGCTTTGATGCGGTCGCGCGACATGACCCGATAGAGAAAATCCTTCAGATTGGTAAGCCGTTCAGCCTCCTCTTCATTGATCTGCGGGTCAAGGAAGTAACGGAGAACGTCAAGCCCTTGCATGCCGGCGGTTTCTACCAGATATCGGTCAGCATCGAGCCCCTGAAGGCCGAAATCATTGAAGAGTTCGACCCATGAATCGGCATGGAATTGCATATTATCAGTCAGCACTCCATCCATATCAAAAATAAAAGCCTGTTTTTTGTTCAGCATAGGGGGTTTAATGATGGTTGCCGCAGGTTGTTTCGCCAAGCTTCATGGCAGCCCTCACCTCCTGCATGGTCTGGCAGGCGATCACTTTTGCTTTCATTTCTCCTTCAAGCAGAATCTCTTTGACAAGATCCATGTTGGCCTCATAATATCGGCGCTTTTCAATCAGGGGCGCCAGTTCCCGTGAAATATTGCCAGCACAGAGTTTTTTGCAATCCACACAGCCAAGCGAGCCTGCGCGGCAATCAACCTCTATGCTTTCGAGTTGTTCCTGCGTGGCAAATTTTTTGTGGTAGCTGAAGACCGTGCAGACTTCAGGGTGGCCAGGATCGTTTTTGCGGATTTTTTCTGTATCGGTGACCGCCGTGCGCATTTTTTTCATCACCTCTTCGGGGCCATCCGCCAGCAGAATCGTATTTCCGAGAGACTTTGACATCTTTGCCTTTCCATCAAGGCCGACCAGGCGTGAGAATTTCGTGATTTTAGGTTCCGGTTCAGCAAAGACCTCTCCCAGAACAGGATGAAGATAGTGGTTGTTGAATTTGCGTGCAATTTCACGGGTAATTTCTACATGGGGGATCTGGTCTTCACCTACAGGAACCACATTGCCTTTGTAGAGGAGAATATCGGCAGCCTGCAGAACAGGGTAGCCCAGATGGCCATACATCAGTGAATCCATATTCAAGTCACGTACCTGCTCTTTCAGGGTAGGGTTTCTTTCAAGACGCGATGAGGTGATCAGCATGGAAAACAGCAGAAAAAGCTCTGCGTGCTCCTTAACCTGCGACTGGCGGAAAAGAGGGCTTTTCTGGGGATCGATGCCTGCTGCCAGCCAGTCGACGAGCATGTCAAGCGTATGCGCATAAATATCGCTGGTATCAAGCGAGGTTGTCAAGCTGTGATAATCGGCAATGAGGAAGCAGGTTTCATAGACTCTTGCGCCATGCTCATCAAGCATGTTCTGCTGTTCAACCCAGCTTTCAAGGGCTCCGGTGAAATGACCGAGATGGAGTTTGCCGGTAGGGCGCATCCCGCTTAAAATTCGTTGTGTTCCCATAACCAATAATATGTTGCCGCGAAACCCGGCAGCGAGTGAGGCTGTTTCAGGCAGGGTTGTTGTTCTCTAAAAAAACCAATGTTGCCCAATTTATAATAGTTGACAGAAAGATAAAAGAGCTTTGTTTGTTTTTTGTTTTCACGTTATGAAAAACTATATTGTTCAACTTGTTTTTGATTGTCTCATCTGAAGAGATGAGGGAAATCAAAAACCGATATATTAGAGAGTAAGTCCTATACAACGCTCAGTTGCCCAACCATGTCAGATCCGGAAGGAAGCAGCATCCGGTAATTTGAGTGTGTGATATAGTAAGCTTACTCTCTTTTTTTGTTTTGTCATTGTTATAATCGCGTCGGGAGGAGTTATGCTGTCAGGGTTCAAAAAAGAGGAGTTGCTGAGTGCGCCGGTTCGCCATATTGATATCAAGCAACTGAATATTGTACCTCTTATTGACCAGATGAGCGACACCGCCTTTCAGGCTCGCAATTTGGCAAGAGCGGCTTCCATTGTGGATCTCATGCAGAAGGACAGGGAGTGCGCCGTCATTGTAACGTTGGCCGGTTCACTGATCAGCGCGGGATTGAAGCAGGTGCTGATTGACATGATTGATAACAATATGGTTGACGTTATTGTCTCTACCGGTGCAAATATTGTTGATCAGGACTTTTTTGAAGCTCTTGGATTCCGCCATTACAAGGGTTCGCAGTTTATTGATGACGCCATTCTCCGTGAACTGCATATCGATCGCATTTACGACACTTTTATTGACGAAGATGATCTGCGCGTCTGCGATGATACAACGGCGCTCATCGCCAATGCCATGAAGCCCGGAGTCTATTCCTCCCGTGAATTTATCGTGGAAATGGCGAAATATATTGAAGTAAATAATTTCGACAAAAACTCCATCGTCTACAAGGCTTATAAAAAGGGCGTACCGATTTTCTGTCCCGCTTTTTCGGACTGCTCTGCAGGATTCGGGCTGGTACATCACCAGTGGAATAACCCCGAGCAGCATGTCGCCATTGATTCGGTGAAGGATTTTCGTGAATTGACCAGAATCAAGATTGAGAATGACAAGACTGGTATTTTTATGATTGGAGGAGGTGTGCCAAAAAATTTTACCCAGGATATTGTTGTTGCTGCCGAAGTGCTTGGTCATGACGATGTTTCCATGCACACGTATGCGGTGCAGATTACGGTGGCTGATGAGCGTGATGGTGCGCTTTCTGGTTCAACCCTCAAAGAGGCCAGTTCATGGGGTAAGGTTGATACTGTTCACGAACAGATGGTCTTTGCCGAAGCAACCATTGCTTTGCCGCTGATTGCAGGTTATGCTTATCACAAACGCAGTTGGGAGGGTCGCCAGCCAAAAAACTTCAACGCCATGCTTGACCGTTACTAATCGGTTGCGCCATACTCATCGAGAGAGAACCTCAATCTTGACTTTTGCCGTTCCTTTTTCAAAAAATCCCAGTTGTTTGGCTGCTTCCGCGCTCAAATCGATAACACGATTGTCGACAAACGGGCCCCGATCATTGACCCGGACAACCATTGAGCGTCGGGTATCAAGATTTGTTACTTTTACAAGAGAGGGCAAAGGCAGATATTTGTGTGCTGCGCTTGGCCTTGACGGGTCAAAAATTTCTCCGTAGGCGGTCAATTGTCCATTATGCTGGTCGAGTGTTTCCTGGCCGTACCATGACGCAGTACCAGTCTCTTCGTAAGAGAGAGCCTCTTCGTAGCTCATGGGCACATAGACCCGACCGTTGATAACATAAGGAGTGTTTTTGATTTTACCCAGCCGGTATGCTTCCTCTGGTGAAAGAACTCTCTTTTCGACCCATGGAGTTCGTGTCGAAGAGCACGAACTGAGTGCCAGTGGTAGCAGCAGGTATCCGATCAGCAGAATCTTGCGCATTGTGTTGTCCATTTTGAGTCTACTTTGCCGGAAAATAGCTATTTTGCAGCAATATGCCTTAAAGACTTGTGTTTTTGACCTCTTCCGTTTCAGAGTGTATTGAGCATAGTATACTGTTTTTCATAAAGAGCTCTATGACGATATGCGATCATGGATGAACAACATCAGGTGCGAAGCCTTTTCGGAGTTCTTGTTATTCACGGATTTACGGCAACCCTTGACAGTGTACAGTCGTTGACACACTCTCTCCGGGAACTTGGCATTCCACTCAGCGTGCCTCTTTTGACCGGACATGGTGCTTCGTCGCCGGAGGCGCTCCGTGGAGTGAAGTGGGAGCGGTGGATGGCAGATGCCGAAGAGGCATTGCAAAAACTCGCTCTTGAGGCGGAGAAGATTATTGTCATCGGCCATAGTATGGGAGCCCTTCTTTCATCGAACCTTGCTGTCAGGTATCAGGAGAAGATTGACAGCCTGGTGCTTGCCACACCGCCAATCAAACTTGTTTCCGTGCTCGCTCCAGGTCGTCCTTTTCATTTTGCGGCACCACTTCTTGGCAAAATTTTCAGGAATTGGGAGTTAAAAAGTGACTTTTCTGAAGCGGCATGCACAACCTGCACCCCTCATTATTCGTGGGTACCGACCGATGCGATCATCTCGTTGTTCGATTTGATCAAAAAAAGCAGGCAGTTGCCTGCTCGCATTACTGTTCCCGTTCTGATCATACATTGCCGCAAGGAACGCACCGTGCGTCCTGAAAGTGCAGTGATGCTTTACCACGGCCTTGCTACTCCTCCCTCGGAAAAGTCTCTGATTTGGCTGGAGCATTCCGGCCATCAGCTCTTTTGCGATTGCGAGAAAGAAAAAGCTGTCGAGGCGATTATCGACTATATTTCCCGCCGAATCGAACAAAAAAAGGTGCCCAAATGATGCGCTTTGTTGATTTGAGTCATACCATTGAGGCCGCTATGCCCTCTTATCCAGGCTCTCCCGGTCCGCTCTTTCAGCCTCTTGCTTCCATTGGGGAAGATGGCTTTGCTGAGCAACGTCTTATACTCTCCTCTCATACCGGCACCCATGTCGATCTCCCATCGCATATCCTTCCTGCCAGCAGCTCTCTTGATGCGTTCGGTATCGAGCGGTTTGCTGGAAAGGGTGTCGCACTTGATTTGCGTGGTCTGGCCGGTGGGCTGATTACCGTTGAAGCACTTCGCTTTTTTGAGGATCTCATCAACGAGAGCGACTATCTGCTGCTCTGCTCAGGGTGGAGCCAATACTGGGGCTCTGTGGATTATTATGCAGGATACCCGGTACTCTCCTCCGAAGCGGCCCGGTGGCTGACCGGTTTTCATCTGAAAGGGCTCGGTGTTGACATGATTTCGGTCGATGCACCGGACTCTGTTCATTTTCCTGTTCACCGACTTTTGTTGCAAAAAGAGGTACTCATCATTGAGAATCTTCTTTGTCCACCGCTTATATTGCATTCTCCTTTCATCTTTTGCGGCTTTCCATTGAAAATTGCCGGGGCCGAAGCCTCCCCCATCAGAGCGGTAGCCTTGATAACCGGATGACACCTACGCGTGATTTTTTTGTTGGAAGTTAAAAAAGAGTGACTTACATTAGGGGCCTCAGGAGGTAATCCACAGTTCTTTGCCATTGAAATAACCATAGTATGACTATCATGCTTTCGTATTCGTCCATTACCAGAAAGGTACTTATGGCGCTTGCCGGACTTTTTCTGGTTACATTTTTGTGTGTGCATCTCGGCATTAATCTTATGCTGCTGAAAGATGATGGGGGTCGAATGTTCACAGAGGCTGCAACCTTCATGGGAACCAACTCTCTTATCAAGGTTTTTGAGATCGTGCTCTTCGCCGGATTTTTGCTCCACATCCTTTTTGGAGTGATCGTCTCCTTCCAGAACAAGGCGGCACGACCGATCGCCTACGCATGCAGCAACAGCTCTGAGACCTCCTTCTTTTCGAAGTACATGTTCCATACCGGTATCATTGTCTTCATCTTCCTCTTTCTCCATTTTATTGATTTCTACTTTATCAAAATTGGTCTTGTCGCGCCACCTCCCGGTATCGCAGCTCATGACTTCTATCGCCGTACCCTGCTTTTGTTTTCATCCCCCTGGTACTCACTCCTCTATGTAGTCTCTTTTGTTTTTCTTGGCATTCATCTGAACCATGCCATTCAGTCGGCTTTTCAGACCCTTGGATGGAACCACAGCAAGTATACCGATGCCGTAAAGTTTATCGGTTCGGCCTACTCGGTTTTTATTGCTCTCGGGTTCAGCCTTGTCCCGATTTATCTCTATTTATTCAAGTGATTTACGAACCAATAACGGCTGTGTTTTTTACCAAAAACAACACTCACAATACTCTTCAATGACACGCCTCAACGCCAGAATCCCTGAAGGGCCGGTGGCTGAAAAATGGACTGCTTACAAATCGAGCTGCAAGCTGGTCAACCCCAACAACAAACGCAAACTTGATATCATTGTCATTGGCACCGGTCTCGCCGGAGCTTCTGCGGCTGCGTCGCTCGGGCAGCTCGGTTACAATGTCAAGGTATTCTGCTATCAGGATACACCGCGTCGTGCACACAGTATTGCTGCACAGGGAGGAATCAATGCCGCAAAAAATTATCCAAACGACGGAGACAGTGCCTATCGGCTCTTTTACGACACCATCAAGGGTGGCGATTACCGTGCCCGCGAAGCAAATGTCTATCGTCTTGCTCAGGTCAGCAACCAGATTATCGATCTTTGTGTGGCGCAGGGTGTGCCGTTTGCCCGGGAGTACGGTGGTCTGCTGACCAACCGTTCGTTCGGTGGTGCACAGGTATCGAGAACCTTTTATGCGAGGGGACAGACCGGACAGCAGCTTTTGATTGGCGCCTATGGAGCGCTGAGTCGTCAGATTGCGGCAGGCAATGTCACGCTCTTTAACCGTCGTGACGTGCTTGACACAGTGCTTGTGGACGGTCATGCACGGGGTATCATTACCCGAAACCTGGTGACTGGTGCGATAGAGCGTC
>CAIQGA010000196.1 GCA_903871235.1 uncultured Chlorobiaceae bacterium | reverse complement strand
GGCTGCTCTTCGAGTTCGCCTGAGTCAAGGATGTTTTTATTGTGCTTGACGACCGAAGTCCGCTCAGTATCAAAAAGTTCTTCAAGCTGATACTGAGTAAGCCATAACGTCTCAGATTCCATCCTGACCGCAGTCTGCACGGTACCGTCAGCAGATGTATAGATGACTATTTCACCTGTGTTTGTGGTTATGTCCTTTTCCATATCGTCTCTATTGATTTTTCATGTTTTGAACCATCAAGTAATTCTTGACAGTTCGAACTGTTGCGAATTTTGCAACAGTTGCCTTCATACCGCCTCCCGCACGTCAATCTTTCCTGTTACCGCTGCGCTGATGAGGGCGGTACGATATTCACGAAGGCGTTCGATGGCCATCAAAACCTTCGCTGAAAGCGTGCCAATTTTGGCTGTCTCGCGGTCGAGAAAGGCTGCAATGGCTTGCTGTTCGGAGAGCGGAGGGAGAGTAATTGGAAACGCCCCTATTTGCTGAAAGTTTAGTCCTTCACGAGCCGAACCCGTTTGAACGAAATCATAGAATGCTTTGGCAGGCTTACTTTTCAGGTATAAAGATATGTATTCAGCATAATCAGTATTTGTTAATCGAATGACACATACATGCTGATTGACGTTAGATTTTGGGAACTCATTTTTTACAATACAGGTACGACCGAGTGAAGCGCCAGTAATATTGAGTAAAATGTCTTTTCCCTGTACTCGTGACCATGCCATTTCGTCATCAATTTTTTGATCTATGTACACAACATCATCAAGATATAGTCCATCATCGTAAACATTCTGACTCCGCAAAAATATAACACCCTCGTTTTGGTATACTTCTGCCCCGCCGGTTGGTGTTTTTCCACTTCCAATGCGCACAGTAAGATGTGCAAGCTTCCAAATTCCCCAATGTTCCGGCACATCCCCCAACCATTCCACACCGGAGGGTTTTAGCTTGACCGATGGGTTCAGCCCCTTGGTGACGGCGCGTGAAATAAGGGCTGTGCGCTGTTCGGCCAGCAGGGAAAGCAGTTTCTTCTTTTTGGCGATAAGCGCTTCAATATGCTTAGTTTCGCGGTCGAGAAATGCGGCAATGGCTTGTTGTTCTTCGGATGAAGGAAACGGTAAATTAAAACTGGCAAAGCTTTGGCGGGGAAGTTCCATGAATGTGCTGCCTTGTCCCAAGCTTTGCACAATTGGTTTTGCTGATACCATTGTGTAATACCAATAGTCAGTATTCCCATTTTCAGGTTCAAGAATTCTGCATCCTTGGTTGCAACAAGCAGATACTGTTGAAAGTGCAATATGTCCGATGGGAGCTCGTGTTGAAAGAACAACACTGTTGGATTTTGCAAGAGAGGTACCGCAGCTTTTATATCCCTCTTTAGTTATTTTTCTTCTGCTCTCCGATATATTTTTTTGCTGGTTATTACCTAAATCCTCAGGAGTAAACCAGACTATATCACCATCCCAGAAGAGATCTTCGCCGCTTTTCGGGGTGGAACCACTATATATTTTGAAAATGTGTCTTGTTTGTTTCACCTCCCAATGCACCGGCACATCTCCCAGCCATTCTACGCCGGAGGGTTTGTATTTCGGATAGGCTTTCGTCTTCATTCTCCAGCCTCCGCACTGCCGGTAATCTCCGCAAGCATCGCCACAATCTCCGTTTCGAGCACTTTAACATCGGCGGCAATGGCTTCAAGCGAACGGGGCGGTTCGTAGCGGTAAAAATGACGGTTTAGCGGTATCTCGTAGCCCACTTTGGTTTTGCTCTGGTCAATCCATGCGTCCGGCACATGGGGCAGCACTTCGCGCTTGAAGTACTCCTCGATGTTCTCCTTGAGTGGCACATTTTCGGTATCACGCAGGTCGGCATCAGGCTCAGGGTTGCCTTTCAGGTCGCGGCAGATTTCGGCACTCTCATCTTTTTCGCCAAGCGCTTCGAGTACCAGTTTCAACTCCGGTGTGCCCAGGCGCACTCCCGATTTTTGGTCGATGGCCTTGAGATCCTTGAGGAAGGCGATCCGCTCCTTGAAGAGTTGCTCATTGGTTGCCTTGCCGAAGTCGGAGAGCAGGGTTTTGATGGCCGCTTGCCGTTCTCTTCCCGCTTCAATCTCCTGCTGACGGATGGTTTCGTTCTTCTTCTCGCTTTCGGCAATTTTCCGGAATCCGCGCAGGTCGTCAAGCAGGGCAATCCGTTCGGCGCTTGCCCGGAAGTTCAGGCGCAACGGACGCTCCACCGTGATTTTGTTATAGCCAAAGTCGGTGTTGTCAAAAATCTTGCTGACAATCACCGGTTTCGTGATACCGTCACTCGCTACCGCCCGGGTTTCGTTGTGGGTGAAGTTGCCATAGAGGCGGCTGATTTCGCCAATCTGGTCGGGGCGGTTCTCTTCGCCGTCACCGATCTGGTTTCGCTTGTTTCCCAGGCTCTTGCGCATTTTGACAAAGTATCCGCGAGCGTCGATCAGTTGGATTTTGTCAACCCGTCGCGCCTCCTTGCGGTTGGTGACGATCCAGATATAGGTGGAGATGCCGGTATTGTAAAAGAGCTGATCCGGCAGGGCAACAATGGCTTCGAGCCAGTCGCTCTCAATAATCCACTCCCGTATGTTGGATTCGCCGCTGCCCGCATCGCCGGTAAAGAGCGGTGAGCCGTTGAAGACAATCCCGATGCGGCTTCCGCCCTCCTGCGGCGAGCGCATTTTGGAGATCATGTGCTGAAGAAAGAGGAGTGAGCCGTCATTGATGCGGGGAGTGCCTGCGCCAAAACGACCATCGTAACCAAGCGTATAGAATTCATTCTCGATAAAGCGCTGCTGCTGTTTCCATTCCACGCCAAAGGGCGGATTGGCCAGCATATAGTCGAACCTTGCTTTCGGGAAACCATCCTTTTCAAAGGTGCAGTCGGGCTTGATGTTATCAGATTCTTCCCCTTTGATGAGCATGTCCGCCCGGCAGACGGCCCAGGCTTCGTCGTTCCAGTCCTGCCCGAAGAGATGCGGCTGGGCATCACGATTGAGGTCGCGGATGTACTTCTCCGCTACTGAAAGCATTCCGCCAGTGCCGCAGGCAGGGTCATAAATGGTTTTGACCACGTGGCTTTTGCGCAGGTCGGTTTCGGGCGAGAGCAGCAGATTGACCATCAGCTTGATCACCTCGCGGGGTGTGAAGTGCTCTCCAGCCTCCTCATTGGATTGTTCAGCACCGATCCTGATAATCTCTTCAAACACATAGCCCATCTGCATATTGTCAATCTTCTGCGGCGAGAGGTCAACCTCGTCGGAGGCAAATCGCTTGATGACATTGAAGAGCAGATTCTTCTCATTCATTCTGTTCACCTGAATGCCAAAGTCAAACTTCTCGAATATCTGCCGCACATTGGGCGAAAATGCGTTGATGTAGCTGTTCAGGTTGGGCGCAATCTGGTTGGGATCGTCAAGGAGCTTTTTGAAGGTGAGCCGTGAGAGGTTGTAGAAGGGAACTCCGGTTATCGTCCGCAGTTGAGCGCTGACAATGTTTTCCGACTTTCCCTTGAGCTTGTCAAACTCTTCAAGCACCCTGTTTTTGGTTGGTTCAAGAATGCAGTCAAAGCGTCGCAAGACCGTCAAAGGCAGAATGACCTTCCGATATTCATTTCGTTTGTATGGACCTCGGAGCAGATTGCAGATGCTCCATATAAAATTTGCTGTCTGGCTGTGCGTTTGGGTTTGGAGTGACATTGAGTGGGGTTCACGAGTGAAGGAGATTCATTGCAGAGTGGATGTAATCCAAATATCCCTCGGCTGTTGCTGTCCAGTGGACTTTCATTTCGGCAAATCATATTTTGCGCGGACTTCCTGCACATCCTTGGTTCGGCCTGTATTGCTGTCCACCAAGCCGCGTTCAATTGCCTCGTGAACGTATATTTCATGCATCAGGTCATCCCATGTGGCTTTCGGGGGCATAAGGTCAATGAGTTTATGCGCTTCTTCCTTTTTCATCACTGTTGACATAAGGTAATCCCCTCTGTTCCTCTTATTTATTAAACAGTATGCGATACATCACCACTCCAGTTTGTCGAGAGTAACTCCATATTCTGAGGGCTCTCGCCGAGCTTCCTGGAGAGACGGAACTATACCGTCAATACTTCTAAGATAGTCATCATCGCTGAGATACTCAGCCTGTTCCAGTATTGTTATTCCACTTCCCAAGAAGTGTTTAAGCAGCCATGTGAATTTTTCATGAATGCTGTCATCTATTCTTAGGGTAACTGTTTTCATGGGCTTTGTTAGCTGTTGCAACCCTTTTGTCATGCCGTTTTTCTTTTCCTTGCAGGTGCATTGACAATGCCCAAAAGCGCATCAATGGAGATATCCTCATCCAGGAGTGGCCAATGTATCCCGTATCCAGATGGCGAGACCTCGAACATTATCCTTTCTGCTTCAGATGCTTGATGCAGCAAAGGCGATATCTGTTGCAGTTCAAATCTTCTGGTTGTTCCATCAACAGTTCTTTCAAAAATGTCTCCATCAAACTGTATGTTCTCAATATCATGATGTTTATTCATTGCTGGCGTCTATTTTGAAAAACGTCCCATTGTACTTCGATGTACTCAAAATGATTGTAACTTATTTCTCTTACCTGCCATAGATCTTTCTGTGCCTGTGCAGTATACTGAGCCAGACAGAATAAGCTTTACCCCAACAATTGAGTTCAAACGACGTTTAGGTTAGCTCTTCTTTTTCCAGGGATTCATAGATGTTTTTTGCCCATGGGGAGACATCAGAATACTTTTTTTCAATTTTCCCCTCTTTTACTCTAAACAGAAGCTGAGGATCTGTATTTGTTTCGGTGTTATCATAGAAATAGGCGCGATCAGCCAATTTCAT
>CAIQGA010000195.1 GCA_903871235.1 uncultured Chlorobiaceae bacterium | reverse complement strand
CTTGCTGTTATGAATTCAGGGCAAGGTCAACAATATCGGTCATGGGCATGCTGCGATCGTACACGTGGATGTCGAATCCCTCTTCTTGCAGCTTTTTCATTGCGGCAAGTCCCTGGTTTTCATTCGGTCCACCGCGTCTGACCCAAATTTGCACGTTTTCAAGGTATCCTTTCGATTTGCTCTCACGGAATCCGTTGATAATGCCGCTGAAGGTCGCTTTGACATCAGTGAAATTGGCTATGGCGCCGCCAACAATAATATGTTTGATATGGGGAAGTCGGCAGATAGTCTCTGTCAAAGCCTCTACAGCCCAATCCGGAGGGTCACCGGAATATTCTGCATAATTGGCAATGCAACCGCCTCTGGCGACCACAGCATCAGAGTAAAAGACCGATGCGCCACCGCCAGCCGTAAGCAATGCAATGTCTCCACCCGGTACTTCAACCAGCTTGACCGATCCCTTGATTCGGGCATCGATATCCATGATCTGCTGCTCAGCTTCAGTGTAGGAACGTCCAATTTCCGATACCGGTTTGAAATCCCAGTCAGCATGACGGAAGCGTGCATCCCAATCAACATTCATGACAGCGTCAAGTGCAGCAAAGCGCATATCACTCTTGCGTATGACAAGCGGATTGATCTCAATTGACTGAGCGTCTTCGTCTTCAAAACAAAGGATAAGTCGTGATGCAATTTTAGCAACACGCTCAGCAATTTCACCCGTAAAACCAGCTTCAAGGGCAGCTTCGGTAATCGTTTCGAGAGTCGGTGTTTCATCAAGAGGAATGAAGAGCCGTTTTACGGTATCCCAGTGCTCTTCAATATCCACACCGCCCTTATTGGAAAGAAGCAACTCGCTTCCGTCTCGGTTACCGGCAATGGAGAGATAGTACTCTTCATCATGCTCAAGCATCTCGGCAACAATAACCTGACGAACAACCGATGTACCGATCTCACGTCCAATCATCTCTTTTGCTGCTTCATAAGCCTCGTCAAGATTCAGCCCAAGCTTCACCAGTCCGAGCTTAAATCGCCCACCGATAGCCTCATGAGCTTTCACAACGAGTTTTGATTCTCTCAACCATTTATTAGCTTCCCCAAGCTGCGCAAGGCGGTCGGGGTCCATGATGACAACATAATTTGGCACGGGAATGCCCCATTTGTTGAATAGTTTCATGGCTGGCCCTTCAAGTATCTTAGCCATACTATCGGATTTTGTATGTTAATGGGTAGAAACACTGCACAGAATAGTGCAAGATTTTAAGTTAACTAAATATTTATTTGTTCCAATTTTTTCAAAAAATAAACAATCGTTATGACTGATTTTTTATATTGGTGGCAGTCGTTGCCCTCACAGATGAATCCTGTGATCTTTTCTGCCGGTACATTTGCCATTCGCTGGTATGGCATGATGTATGTCATTGCCTTCGGAGTCGTCTATCTGCTATGCCGTTATCGCATTGAGAGTGAGAAGCTCCCTTTTGAAAAATCCTTTGTCGGCGATGGTTTGACCTGGTCCATGGTAGGTGTGGTGCTGGGTGGCCGCCTTGGTTATATCTTTTTCTATGGAATGGGCTCTTTTCTTGCCGATCCTCTCGGTACGCTTCTTCCCTTTGTCTCTACTCCTGGAGGATGCCGTTTTTCGGGCATTACCGGCATGTCCTATCACGGAGGGGTGATTGGAGTTATTATTTCTCTTCTGTTTTTTAGCAAATCGCAGAAAAGAGGTTTTTTTGAAACATTTGACCTTTTTATTCCGGCCATACCTCTTGGTTATACCTTCGGTCGTCTTGGTAATTTCATCAATGGCGAACTCTTCGGAAGAGTGACCGATTCAGCATTTGGCATGTATTTCCCGCTTGCACCAACCTGGCAGCTTCGCCACCCTTCACAGCTCTATGAAGCATTTTTCGAAGGGATTGTGCTTTTTCTTCTCCTCTGGCTTTTGCGCAGAAAATCCGCGTTTCCGGGGTTTCTTTCGGCCGCTTACCTTTTCGGTTACGGATTTGTCCGCTTTTTTATTGAATACGTTCGAGAACCTGATGCCCAGCTTGGCTTCGTTTTCCTGAATTTTTCGATGGGTCAGGTGCTCTGTTTCATCATGATGATAGCCGGTGTAGGGGTATTTCTCTTCAACAGGCCGTCAGCCCGTTCAGCGGGGATGTAGGAAGTACCCCGCTGACGAAAGAGTGGGGTCAGGCTTTTGGTTTCCGTAGAAATACGTACCCGGTAAGGGCTATGAGTGCAGCAGCAACGCCCCATATTGAGAGCGCAAATCCTGATCCCCCTTGATACATACTGAAGATACCGAAGAGAAAAAATATGACGGCCGCCCCGATTTTTATGATATTTTCAGGGAGTCGTGCGCCGAGCATTTTTCCTGCAACAATAGCCAGACCATCCGAAATCACCATGCCGATGGTTGAGCCGAGCCAGACCGGCAGAAAGGGGTTGGTTGAGGCAAGGGTGATGGTGGAGAGCATGGTTTTGTCGCCAAGCTCAGCCATAAAGAAGGTGGAAAAGACCAGCCAGAAGGGATGTATGCCAGTTTTACAGCTTTTCCCCTCGTCATCAAGCGTATCACCGCGAAGCGTCCAGAAGCCAAACGCAATAAAGGCTATACCTGCCACGAATTGAATCCACTCTGTCGGTAGTTTGTCGCCGATAAACCAGCCGATACCTGCAGAAAAAACATGAATGGCGAGGGTTGCCCAAAAAATTCCCCATAACACAACACTTGTATTATAACAAGTTGCAAGTGTCAGGGCAACAAGCTGGGTTTTATCTCCAAGTTCAGCCAAAAAAATCATGACAAGCGAAAGCCAGAATGCGTCCATTGCGGGGTAGGGTTAGAGGTAAAAAATGAAAGCTCAAGTATAGGGTAATGGAGCGGGAGGTGCAAGCAGAAAAAGCTGATATCTGGCACAATGGGGATAACGCAGAGAAACCCGCTTGCTACGAGTCTCCCTGCGTTAAAACAGAAGCTATGACAAAAACTACCTCTATCGGCAATACGCCATGAATTTAGTTACGTGTGCCACATTTCTTAAAACAGCTCAATCGCCAACGTTCTCATTCAGTGAATTCTCCGCCTCATACCAGTCTTCCTCGTCGGCTCCCATCCTCTTCCCCTTCGATTCCCAACGCTGATAGGCCGCCAGCCTTATCTGCTCTTCCCGCTCTTGCTGTGGCAGTAACTGTTCCGCTGTTTTGTTTGATCCGTTTGACATGGCTTTTTTCAAATTATGGTTAAAGAAAAACTGATACCATTCACAGGTAAACAGCTTTTGAATACAACGACAATATCTTCCATAAAATTCACAAAAAAACACATAAACACATTTTTTTTACCTAAAAATTATCTTGCATCAAAAAAACTTGCAGTTTTGTGCAAAAGTCCGGTACTGCTGCGTGTCTGATTTTTCTAACACCTTGTGCGATAAAAAAACAAAAAAAGAGTATTTATACTAAATTACAAGGGTGGTGTTTCGTTACACATTCTCGGTTGTTGTGGTTTCCGTTTGGCAACATTAATTTCCATTGCTTGGTAAAATGTAAAGGAGAACTCTCATGTCAAAGATTTTTTCCCTGATTGTCTCTGTACTTATTATGGTTTCTTCATTTACTGCCAGAGCTGACTCAAAATCAGCCTCTCTCAAACCGGATCCAAAGGTCACTCTTGAAACTTATAAAGGGTTGGTTGAAGATCATTTAAGCGGAATTTTGCGCACCGTAAGAGTGATTGCTTTAACCTCAGAAGCAGGATCGACCAAATGGGAGTCAGTCAGACCCTTGCTTGATCGTTTCAGCAATGATCTTGCGACTGACGCGACGATGTGGTTTGCTCTACCAGATGGCAGTTATTTTTCAACGGAAACTGGAGGGGTAAGTGATCAGAACCTGAAAGATCGCAACTACTTCCCGAAACTCATGGCAGGTCAAGATGTTCTGGGTGACCTGGTAATAAGCAAATCGACCGGTCATCGTTCGGTGATTGTTGCCACTCCTGTGGTTGTGAATGGAAAAGTTGTCGCTGCCGTTGGCGTCTCCGTTAGGGTCCGACTGTTGTCCGCACTTCTTGAATCAGACACAAAATTACCCGCTAACGCCTATTATTATGCACTGGATTCAGATACGAAGATTGTTCTGCACAGAAACGTGGATCGTATATTCAAGAGTGTCAGTGATGTGGGTGACGAAAGCCTTGGTGAAAAATTCAAAGCCATTTTGAAACAGGATCAGGGTGTCTTCAATTACACGCTTAACGGAAGGAAAATGACTTCGATTTTCCAGAAATCCACCGTTTTGAAATGGTACTTCTTTCTCGCACAGGAGCGAAAATGATCCTATGCGGTTGAGAAGTTCTTTTTACCGTCTTTTGATGGATGAGCGCACTCCTGTTTTCGGCTGCAATCGGTTCAGAATACAATAAAAGCTTTTGATTGACACTTGAAACAATGGTATCTTCGAGCAAGAATGTTGCTACTTCGTTCAAAAATGAGGAAATCGGGGTATTCTGCATGATCGAGAAAGACAAACTAATTGAGCAACTAAAAGATGCAACGACAGGCGATGCCTATCTGATTTCAGTGTACGCAAACCATATCAAGAATGCTTTGCCATATTCAACCCTTAAAAAAGAGGTTGTGGAGGCGGTGCTTGATGCGCTGCAAAGGAGGAGAGAGGTTTCGGAAAGTCATAAAATCATGATCAGCCGACTTGTCGAATCAATTTCAAAAGGTGATAAAAATGTTTATTAATGAAGATTTGCTTGAATTTTTTTATTGCATAATGGAGCCTGAAAAAAATATACGTGATTTTTTTAATAACCTTTCTGCTGAAGTCGATGACCCTCATGTCAAAGAGGTATTGCAGCAAATAGCTATGGATGAGGAACGACAAATACATCTGATTCAGCGTATCATTGATCTTGTCAATGGTGCACAATGGCGCGCAAAAACCAAGAAAAAAACGATACAAGTAATCAATGATGACAGAAGGCTGAAAAAACCGGAGTGATACTTGCATGACGTAAGCATAAGATTAAGACTGCTCGTCAACAGCGGTCGATGGTCTGTTTTTTTTTGTTGTATTGTCCACTCCTCCTGTATGCTTTTATGAGATCATTGAAAAAGTATTTTTTTGTTACTGTGACCAGTGCTGCGATCGTCAGCGGAACGATTGTGGTGTTTCGTGAAACACAGCTTATCAAGCCGTTATTGAAGACAGCCAAACAGATTTACGAAAACAATAAACGAATCTTCGAAGAACCGAAAGCAATAACAGATCGCTTCATGCGTTCTGTTGATAGCTCTTCTGTGTCACCAAAAAAATATGACGCTGTACATTTTTTGAGCAGATATTCCCGAGTGATGGTTGCCGAGGTTGCAATGGCATTGTTCAGGGCTAATGTTCTTGACCGCCAGGAGGTGCGTCGTCTTGCAGACCTTTCTCTTGCGGACGGACGGTTTCGGGATGCGGTGGAGGTGCTGGAACAACTGCTTGTATGGTATCCGAAAGACGAAGCGATATGGAAAAAGGCTGTTTCGGCTTATGAAGCGGTTGGCTATCCGCAAAAAGCCCTGCCTTTATATGAAAGGCTTCTTGAACGACACCCGGATGATATCGTGCTGGCGGTTTCGGCAGCAAAGTGCTATGCCTGGGCAGGCCGGATAACGAGGGCACTGCAACTGTACGATGGCATTATCAAGAGTGGTCAAGGCGATGATGTTATCAAGACCGAATATGCCGCACTGCTTTTCCGCGACAAGCAGTATGCAAATGCTGTTGTGCAATATCGTGAGGTCTGGATCAAAGGATGGCTTCAAAAGGCTTATGCACTTGATTTTACCCGCACACTGATTGCGCTTGGCAATCATGATGAAGCTGGCGAAGTGCTGAACTCTCTTGCGAAGCGTTATCCTGGGGATGCAGATGTACGGCGGGTCACCGCTGATTTCTTTTTTGCGCTGAAGGACTATGATCACGCAGCGACGCTCTACAGTGAACTGATTGCTGAAAATCCTGAAAACCCTCTTTTTTATAAACAATTAGCCTCTGTCGCCCTTGCAAAAGGTGATTACGCTCAGGCCATAAAGATTAGTCACGATATTCTCCGTCGTTTTCCTGAAAATGAGGAGGCCATGTTGACGATAGCAAGAGTCTCAAGCTGGCAGAGAGATTACCGTACCTCGCTTGATTATTACGATCAACTGATTGCATCGGTTTATTCAGATCTGCGCTATTACCGGGAAAAAGCACGGGTGCTTGGATGGATGAGTGATTACGGCCGTGCTCTCAGGCTCTATGATGAGACTCTTCAGATATACCCGCAGAATGACGGGCTGCGGGCAGAAGCGGCGGCAAAAAGTGCCTATTATCGTAATGCTTACCGTCATGCAGTCAAGTCATACACGGAATGGCTGGCTGCTGAACCGCAGCATCCAGAAGCGCTTTTTGACCTCGGACAGCTCTATATGCAGAACAGTCGGTGGAAGGAGGCTGCTGAAACTTATGATTCCCTGCTTGCGGCAGTGACTGATCATCAACAGGCGGCAGCGGCAAGGGAAAAAACATCGATTTTGTCTTCCATGATGCGCCTGAAAAGCGGAGCCGAATATTTCAGTGCCAAAAGTGCCGGACGACTTACTGATGTCAGCTACAAAGGCTTGTATTCCTCTCTCTACATTCCGCTTCAAGACAAGGTATCCGTTTTTCTGAATCTGGAGAGCAAATACTATCATTTTGAGGCAACTTCCCTCTCCCCTGTCAGCCAGGGGCTGATCGTTGGTTTTGAGTATATCAACAAGCCTGATATTTTTTTGCGGGCAGCTTACGGCTTGCATCATAACTCTGGTGAGCCAGAAGATAGTCAAACCGGATTTATCGAAGCTGAAAGTTCACCGATCGACAATCTTCATCTTGGCCTTTCGTTCCGCCGTGACGATGTTATTGAGAACTATGAAACATTTCAGAGTAATCTGCAAAGAAGTCGTTGGCAGGGACGGGTGAGCTACGATGGTGATTATCGCTGGAATGCCGGGGCCGATTATGCATTTGACCGCTATTCCGACGGAAACAGCCAGACAACTGCCGGGGCCGATATTACGATGCATCTTCTCTATGATCCCCATCGACTGAACCTTACCTATCGGGTACAGAACTATGGATTCAGCCGGCACAGTGATCGTTATTGGGCACCCTCATCATTTCTGACCCATACAGCAGGTCTGGAGTGGCAGTATCACCTCAATAAAGATCGTTTCATCGGCGCAAAAGATATCTATTACACCGCAGCGTACCAGCTCACTCTGGAGCCTGATCATAATTTATCACACCGGATTCATGCCGGAGTGCATCATGACTGGAGCAACAGGTTTACAACATCTCTGGAGTATCAGCATTCCTGGAATACACGGAGCTCTGTTTATCAGGACAAAAAGTTGAATGCCGAACTCTTATGGCATTTTTAGAAAACAATAGTTGATAACGCAAATGCTATGAAGGATAAAAATAAATTCAGGTCCCTTATCGTTCAAGTGACGGTGCTGCTGATCGCTCTGTCGCTCTATATTCTTGCCCGCTCATATTTTCTCTTCCATGTCCATCTTCAGACCCTGGAGCGAGTTTTTGGCATTATCTTTTTTGCTTCAGAACTCTTTATCATGATTCATGCCTTCGGCTTTTTTTTGGATATTATAAACCAGAACCGGAAAAAAGTAGAGCCTCGAAGGGTTGAGCCCGGCGAGGATGCCAGTGTTGCAATTCTGATACCTTCACGGCATGAACCAAAACAGGTCGTTTACAATACCCTTTTGACCTGTCAAAAAATGAGCTATCCAAACAAAACGCTCTATCTGCTTGATGACTCCTCGATTGAAAGTTACAAGCAGGAAGCTCGTGAACTGGCTGAGATTTTCGGTGCTGAACTCTTTACTCGCAAGACGAACAGGGGTGCAAAGGCAGGTCTCGTCAACGATGTAATGGCAACCCTGAGTGAAAAATATATTGTTGTTTTTGATGCCGATCAGAACCCTATGCCGGGATTTCTGACTATGATTCTCCCTTTTCTTGAAGGTGACGACCGACTTGCATTGGTACAGACTCCGCAATTTTACACCAATACTGATGTCAGTCACGTGGCAATGGTTGCCAATGTTCAGCAGGCAGTGTTTTTTGAATATGTCTGTGAAGGAAAAGCATCAAATGAGTCAATGTTCTGTTGTGGTACAAATGTAGTGATCCGATCCGCAGCGCTCAGGGAGGTTGGAGGATTTGACGAAAGCACCCTTACCGAGGATCTTGCCACATCACTGAGACTCCACAGGAAAAAATGGAAAACACTGTACTACAACAAAGCTTATACCTTCGGTATGGCCCCCGAAGATCTTGGCGCCTATTTCAAGCAGCAGGCACGCTGGGCAACGGGCAATGTTCAATTGATTCATAAGCTTTTTGTTTTGTTTTTTACCCATATCAGGGCGCTTAGCCCTGTTCAGTGGTTTGAGTACATGATAACAGCAACCTACTACTTTATAGGATGGGCCTATATTTTTCTTATCACCGGACCGATCCTCTATATATTTTTTGGTTTTCCGTCGTTTTTTATGAACCAATCAGTCTATGTATTGACATTTGTGCCATATCTTCTGCTTTCGCTTACGGTCTATTATTCGAGCATGAAAAGAAGGAAATATACGCAGCTCAATGTTTTCAAGGCACAAATGCTAACCATGTTGACTATTCCGATCTATATGCGGGCATCGTTACAAGGTCTCTTCAATCTCAAGAAAGTTTTCAACGTTACTCGCAAAGGGGGCATAATAAACGCGTCGGTATTATCCGTCTGGCCCCAACTTTTACTCTGGATGATTCATCTTTCAGCCTTGACGTGGGGTGTGCTCAAACTCTATCAGGATCCGAGTATTTCGCTTGGCATGAATGTCTTCTGGGTAGGGTTCCATTTTTTTATTTTTTGCGGAATCTTTTATTTTAACTGGGAATGAAGACTTTTTTTTTGCTGCTGCTGCTCTCTTTTTTGCAGCTTACGATGACCACCTGCTCGTCTGCTCCGCTTGATTCAAATGCGGTTATTCGTGGCTCATGGGAGTATTACAAGCGCACCTTCATTGTGGAAGGCAGAGTAATTCGACCAAAAAACAATCGTGACACCGTTTCTGAAGGAGAGTCTTACGCCATGCTCCGTGCGGTACTTATGGATGACAGAAAAACATTTGATGAATGCCTTGCCTGGACGGAATCAAATCTTTCACGAAAAACTTCACTTGGCGACCACCTGCTTGCATGGCATTTTGAAAACGGTCGTATCAGCGATACAACCGCAGCATCGGACGCTGATATTGATTACGCTTTCAGCCTTATTCTGGCGTCGCGAAAATGGAATAACGCTCGTTATCTTGAGCTTGCCCGAGAGGTGCTTCAAAGTATTCTTGACCATGAGACGGTTGAGATTAACGGCCGTCTTTATCTTCTTCCTGCAACCGAAATGGCGCCCTCCCCAAATGGATTTATTGCCCAGAACCCCTCCTACTATGCCCCTTCCAGTTTCAAAATCTTTTATGAAGTCAGTAACGATAGACGGTGGCTCAGACTTGCGGATACAGCTTATAACTTGATCAAGCGCCTCCAGAAGCCTCATGGAGGTAGTGATACCAACGGTTTGGTACCCGACTGGTGTGCTCTTGATGAGAACGGAGAGATACAGTCGTTGCCCGAAAAATCAGAGCTATTTGGATGGGATGCCCTGAGGGTACCGTTGAGAATGATGGCTGATTATTATCTGAACGGCGACCACCGGGCTCTTGAGGTGCTACAGCGTTTTTCCCGTTTTTTTGAAAATGAATTCAACCAGAACGGCCGGATTATATCAGAATATTCCTGTGAAAACGCAACAGGAAAACCTTATGAAAATACACTATTTTATACAGCCGCCTATGCGGCTACTGAAGCTGCAGGCTCTTCGGCGGCATCATCCATACTGCAGCGACAAAGGGATTTTATTCATCAAAGCGATAATGAGTATTATTACGGTGATGCTGACGATTATTATGTCAACAGTCTTGCGTGGCTGGTTGAATATTATCAGATCAACAAAACCTCCAATGAGCAATGAGAGCTTCATAAGTCATCGAAATTGCTTGTGCATTTTATTTGTAAAATAACAAGATATGGTATCCGAAATACGAACAGCCAGAGAGGGTGACCAGGCGAGATGTGCCGAGCTCCTTGGAATCCTTTTCAGCCAGGAGCATGAGTTTACCCCAAATCCAGAAACGCAATCACGAGGACTCTCCATAATCATCCGTAACCCGGAGCTTGGCCGGATCTTTGTTGGTGAAATTGACGGGGTGATCGAGGGAATGGTGATGCTCATTTTTACCGTCAGTACCTTTCTTGGCCAAAAAGTTGCGCTGCTTGAAGATATGGTTGTGGCACCTGCATGGCGCGGCAAGGGGCTTGGTACCCTGCTGATAAACCATGCTGTAGATTTTGCCCGCAGTGAAGGGTTCGGGCGCATCACGCTCCTCACCGACCGAGATAACAACACCGCACAGCAATTTTACCGGTCGCAGGGGTTTGCAAAGTCAGAGATGGTCGTTTTCAGAAAGCTTCTTGATGACGGAACAACCCTGAAGAAGAGTGAATCATGCACATGGATGTGTCGGGAGTGCGGCTACCTCTATGACCCCGCAGAAGGTGATCCTGAGGGCGGTATCAAGGCAGGCACTCCCTTTGCTGAGGTATCAGGCCAATGGAGTTGCCCGGTATGCTTTGCCTCAAAGGCAGATTTCGATCCTTTTTCGTAACCCTCTTTCTCAACTGATCCGAATGAGCTGTGAGCCCGCCTTTCCAGGTTTCACGCTCAGTTCGTCTTAAGATCAAGCGAGCGACTTGTGGCAATCAGTGCGGCCTTTCGTGCGGGATAGAGGCTTACCAGCAAACAGAGGAGGATGGCCGTGATGCTGACGGTAAGAAAATCGCCAGCCTGCATGTTGACCGGGTAAGCCTGGATGATGAAGGCGCTTTTTGAGGGGAGCTGCACCATACCGTAGAGCTGCTGGAGGGTGCAGAGGCTCCAGGCGATGGCGGTTCCGGCAGCGGTTCCGGCGATTCCGGTCATTCCTCCCTGGATGATGAAAATGGCCATGAACTGCGGTTTTTCCATTCCGAGGCAACGCAGATAGAAAAGCTCACGCTGTTTGTCGATGGCGGTCATGGCGAGGGCTCCGGTGAGGCTGAGGGCGGCGACAAGGATGATGAGCATCAGTACGCTGAAGCTGACCCATTTTTCGAGCTGCATGACGGCGAAGATGTTGTTGTACTTTTCTTCGAGGGTGCGCACCTTCAAGCTTGTTTTCAGTGGGCTGCGAGCCAGCCAATCCCGGATGTTGTCGATGCATGCATCACCCGATACCCCCTCTTTTCCCCTGATGTCGATTCCTGAGTACTCTCTCTGGCCCATGAGGAGAATTTTCCGGGCAAAGAGGCTGGAGGTGAGGACATAGCGATCATCAAAGAGTTTCTGCAGGGAAAAGAGTGATGATACGCTGGTTTCAGGAATGGCGAGCATCGGGATGAGGTAGGGTTCCGAGAGCGATTCGAGGCCCAAAGAGATCAGTTCTGGACTGAAAATCTTGACCTCCCTGAAGGGGTAGAGGCTGGTGCGGTAGGCCAGAAGCTCGCCGACGGCAATGGCTTCGGGAGTGAAAAAGGGGCGCGGCGTGTGGGTTTGACGCATCAGGCGGTGGTGCGCCGTTTCGCTGATTCCTTTGACAATGACCAGTTCGCTTTTTTCCCGGGTTGCCATGATAGCCTCCCCTTCGGCAAAGGGCTCGGCAGATCCAACGCCATCAATGGCGCGTAGTGATTGCAGGAGGTTGTCGGAAACCTTCAGGGTTCGCCCCTCAAGGGGGAGGAGTTGTGCAGGGCTGTCGATGGTGATAAAAAGATCGCGGGCAAGTTTCTGGAAGCCGTTCAAAACGCTCATCACCACCAGCAGGGTGCTGACGCCAAGCACGATTCCTACCATGCTGATTGCTGAGATGATGTTAATGACCCGAAACCGTTTTCGGGCAAAGCTGAAGCGCCGGGCAATCCATAAAGCTGTTTTCATAGGGGAAAAAGTAACATTATTCAGGTTCCCAGTGCAGTGCCTGGTTTCAGGGAGGCTGCAATCCGTGCGGGAATAAAAGCAAAAAGCAGGGTGAGGGCCATCACGGCGATAGAGACGACGGCGTAGTCGAGCGGCTCAATCAGGAGTGGCACATACTTGATAAAATAGCTTTTTTCAGGCAGAGTGATAAGATGATAGCGCAGCTCAAAGAGTGAGAGTGATAGGGCAAGGATGTTGCCAGTGATCACTCCCGAAAGCGAAACAAGGAAGGCTTGCGCCATAAAAACGGCGCTGATTTTGCCTGGTTCAAGGCCAAGGGCGCTTAACATGCCGATTTCACGGGTCTTTTCAATAATCAGCACAAGAAGGGTGGAGATGATGTTGAAAACAGCGACGATGGTGATGGTGACAATGAGCAGCGGCGTGATGTTTTTTTGAAGCTTCAGCCATTCAAAAAGGTTTGCGTAGCGCTCAAAAACCGTGTAGCCATAAAAGGGAAATCCGAGGAGGTTGACCAGCTCTTTAACGGTGGCGGGCAGTTGGTTGAGGTCGTGCACGTTGGCATCGTAACCGCTGATCATCATGGGATTGAATCGCTGCTGAAGCTCTTTCAGATCGGCAATCACCACAAAATCATCAAATCCCTCCTGAAGCCCGGTGTCGTAGATGCCGCGTATCACTCCGACCTCCAGATCGAGGGAGGAGAGCATATCGACAATATTTTTGTTGCCAGCAATAAGTTTGGCGCCTGCCGCATTGCTGCCAAGACCGACAAGCATCACCTTTTTGCCAACCTTGAGATCAAGATTTTCGGCCAGCGTCTGGCCAGCGTAGAGTGCAATACCTTCGGCTTTGTCCGGGCTCTCAAGATTTCCTGCCCGGAGAAACTTTTTCAAAAAGGTTCTCTGCTGCTCCTTGCTGACCCCCTTGACCACAACGGGTTTGCTGTGCCAACTCTCAGTGCCCCCTGTGCTGCGGCTCCTGAGCACAAAACTTTTTTCGAGAAAGGGTGAAGCACTCTTGATATTCGGATGATCGACAATTTTTACAAAATCGGTTCGACGCTCCTGAAAGAGTTGCTCGTCGGGATGGCGGATCTGGAGGTGGTCACTGAAGCTGATCAGCTTGTTTTCGACGCTGCTCGAAAATCCGTTCACAATCGAGAGTGTCAGAATAAGGGCGGCCGTTCCCACGGCAATGCCAACAACAGCAACCATGACGATAAAGGTCGGTTTTGTGGCTGATCGCTGTTTAAATGCAAAGCGTCGTGCAATATAGAACTCTGGTTTCACCGTTATTTCAGAATAATTGTGCGTTCAACAAGCCTGTAGGGGGCAAGGGAACTTCTTTCGAAGGCCTTTTGCCCTGCGCCACTGCTGAGCCACGAACCGAAACCTGCAGCAAGCGCGTCGCCGGGATAATAGATATAGTAGACCAGAGTAACAAGGGGATAGCTCCCGTCAAAGATGTTTTGCTGTGTTGGCAAGCGAGGCGGCTCCCCTCCCTTTGCAATCGGAAGTATCCTGAAAAGGCTCTTGCGCTCTCCGGATGCCATAACGAGTGCTCTGTCGATCGAGGAGCGGAAGAGCAGCCCGATGGCCCGCCTGTCGGTCGAGACCCTTGCAATCAGTTCCGCGTCGCTGCTGCATGACCAGGGGTGTAACTCGCCCCTTTTTTTTCCTGTTGTTCTGGCCAGAAGTGAGAGCAGGCGAAAATCATCGGCTCTGACAAGAGGTACCGCACTCCCCTCTTTTTTTTCTGAAAACAGGCCACCAAGCTCTTTTATGGAGAGCGTAGTGACGGGGTTGCGGCTATTGACGATGCAGACAATGGCGTCGCGGGCAACCGGCTCACGACGAAGGGTACGATGGAGTTGGGCGAAAAGAGAGTCTTCAGCAGCTTCTGGTTCACCGCTTATCAATGCTGCCCTCACCTTGCCCTCAAGAAGATGTTTCAGGCTCTTTCCGGAAGCGTCCGGCAGCAGCTTGAGCGTAGCGCCAGGATAAGAACGACTGAAGCTCTCCACCTGATTTCCGGCAATACCCTCAAGATGGCGATCAACCGCAACGCTCATGCTTCCGCTTTTGGCAGTTTCCTCGGCGGGCTGTTGCATGCAGTTCAAGAGCAATACAACAGGGCAAAAAAAGAGCAGGCCACTCATGACCCTGAAAACAGCTCTTTGTATGGCTTTATTTTTCATCCACACTCCTTTTTTTCGGAATAGCTCGTTGCGATGATTCTTTGAAAGTTTGATTGCTAAGATAAAGAGAAAAAAGATGTTGCAATAAAAAACCGCGTTTATGTCTCCATCGTAAAAAAAAACATTCAGCATTCTTGAAAATCACGTAAAAAAGGTTAATATTTCGGCCTTCCGGAACACCTGATTGCGAAAATACAGGTTTTTTTATTATAAGCACTTATTACAAGCATATTACCACCGATGACGGCATCTGCACAAAAGAGTTCGACACTGTATTCAGTTTCAATAATCGGAGCTTCCGGCTATTCCGGAGCTGAGCTTACACGGCTGCTTCTTCATCATCCGAGGGTAGAACTGCAAGAGCTCTATGCGTTTTCACAGACCGGTAAAACGGTTTCGGATCTTTACCCAGCCCTCTTCTGCAACAAGGTATACAAGCCTTACTGTGGAGAGTGCGAAAGTGATATCTATTTTCTTGCACTTCCCCACGGAGAGGCGCTGCAGCTTGTTCCACCCCTTGTGGCGGCAGGAAAAACGGTCATCGATCTCTCAGGTGACTTCAGGCTGAAGAGCACCGATGAGCATGTCGAGTTCTACAAGCAGCCGAAATCTCCCGATTCGGTGTTGACTTACGGAATGTCGGAGTTATTCCGTAACGAGATTATTCGAGCGAAGGCGATCAGTAATCCCGGCTGTTTTGCTACAAGCATTATTCTTGGTGTTGCACCGCTTTTTTCGGGTAGTGAGAGCGGAGTGCATGTTCGTGCCATTAACTGCACCTCCACCTCTGGAATTTCCGGGGCGGGACGAAGCAGCAAGACCGAGTTATCGTTTTCGGAGATGAGTGAAAATATGCGAGCCTACAAGGTCGGTGTTCATCAGCATATTCCGGAAATCATGCAGGCGCTCGGCACCTCTGCCACCACTCCTTCATTTGATTTTACCTTTACGCCGATGATTGGCCCGCTTGTGAGAGGCATTTACAGTATCCTGAACGTTCAGTTGGAAAAGCCTGCGGATGCGGAGCGCATCAAGAATCTCTACAGTGCATTCTACGATCGAGCCCCGTTTGTGAGGCTGCGCGACACCATGACCGAAGTGAGGCACGTTACCCATACCAATTTTTGTGATATCCACATCGCTCATGCCACCCCGAGCGGTTCACTGGTCATTGTCACCGCTATCGACAACCTGCTGAAGGGTGCTGCCGGGCAGGCCGTCCAGAACATGAACCTCATGCTCGGTCTGGATGAAACAACCGGATTGTCGTTTTAATTTTATAACCATTAACCGGGCCAACACTGCATTGGATACATTCGATAAAGGGCTTAACGTTATCCGTGAGCTTTCTGCTCTAACTCCCTGGCCAGCATCGGTCACCCCCATGCCAACTGAATCGGACGGAACGCTGGGTTTCTGGCCTGCCGGTTTTTCAACGGGTTCGGTCTCTGCCGCCATAAAGTATGAACGGCGCAAAGACCTGATGCTGCTTATGGCAGATCGTGCGGCAAGCGCGGCGGCACTCTTTACGACCAACCTCTGCTGTGCCGCTCCGGTACTGCTTTCGCGTGACCATCTGCAACGCTCCTCCTCTTCTATCCGGGCCATTGTCTGCAACAGTGGCAATGCCAATGCGGCCACCGGCCAAAGAGGGATGGATGATGCTCGCGCCATGGCTGAAGCAGTTGCAAGGGAACTTGCCATAAGGCCGGAAGAGGTGCTTGTTGCATCAACCGGCGTTATCGGCCAGCTCCTGCCGATGGAGAGGGTTCTCAACGCCATCTCAACTCTTCCCTCCACCCTGCAGCGTGAGTCAGCTCATGACGCAGCGAGCGCCATCATGACCACTGATACCTTCCCAAAATTTTTCACGCTTGACGTCCAGCTTTCGGGCGGCAGTGTTCGTTTGAGTGGCGTCGCCAAAGGTTCCGGCATGATTTGCCCGAACATGGCCACCATGCTCGCCATTCTTGCTACGGACGCTTCAATAGCTCCCGACAGCCTTCAGAAAGCGCTAAAGCTTGCAAACCAGAAGAGTTTCAACGCCATTACGGTCGATGGCGATACCAGCACGAACGATATGGTCTCTATCTTTGCAAGCTGCACCGGCCCTGAAATTGTGGAAGAAAGCACTGATTTTGCCCTCTTTTGCAAAGCGCTTGAAGCGCTGATGATTTTTCTTGCCAAGCTCATTGTCATTGACGGAGAGGGTGCCACAAAACTGGTCGCCATCACTGTCGAAGGGGCGGTTGATGACCGGGAGGCCGAGCTTGCGGCCAGAACCATCGCGCAATCGAGCCTCGTTAAAACCGCAATTCACGGAGAGGATGCCAACTGGGGTAGAATCGTTGCCGCAGCGGGTCGCTCTGGCGCAACCTTTAACCAGGAGGATCTTGAACTTCATTTTAACGATCTCTCCATTCTCAAGCCCGGCTTTATTGCCGACTTCTCTGAAACGGCGGCATCAGAAATTATGGCAAAAAATTCGTACGCTATCACGCTCCGCCTTGGCAGCGGCCCGGGACGCGCAACCCTATGGAGCTGCGATTTGAGCAAAGAGTATGTCGATATCAACGGAAGCTACCGAAGCTGACACATCCCTTAACCATCAAGAGCAATTTTTTCCGCAATGGAAACCTTACCATGCAATGAACTCAATTTGGCCAGAACAGCCCCCCATGCCGCTATCGGGCCAGTGCTTATTGAGGCGTTACCCTATATCCGCAAGTTTGAAGGGAAGACCTTTGTGATTAAATATGGCGGCGCCGCCATGAAGGATTCCAGCCTTAAAAGCAGTTTTGCCCAGAATGTCACTCTTCTGCGGAAAGTGGGCATCAAAATTGTGCTGGTGCACGGCGGAGGTGACGCCATTACCAAAACTGCTGAAAAACTTGGAATCGCGTCACGCTTTTTGCACGGACGCAGGGTTACTGACAAGGAGATGATCTCGGTTATCCAGATGACCCTTGCCGGAAAGGTGAACCAGGATATCGTCCAGTTAATCAGCGAGCATGGCGGCAAGGCGGTGGGTGTTACCGGCCTTGATGCCGATACCATCAAAGCTCTGCCCCACCCGAATGCTGAAACGCTTGGTCTGGTGGGTGAGGTCGAGCAAATCAACACCGGCTACATTGATCTGCTCTGCGGTGCAGGACTTATTCCCGTCATTGCCCCGACAGGCTTTGACGACAAGGGAAATATTTATAACATCAACGCTGATGATGCAGCAAGCGGTATTGCCATTGCCCTGAAAGCTGAAAAGCTCATCTACGTCAGTGATGTCGCAGGTATTCATGTAGGCGACAGAATTCTCAAAACCATCTCCAAGGGCGAAGCCGCTGACTTTATTGAACAGGGAATCATTTCTGGCGGCATGATTCCAAAAGTGCTCTCGGCATTCAAGACGCTCGACAGTGGGGTCGGAAAAGTTCATCTCATTGACGGAAAATCAACACATTCACTTTTGCTCGAAATATTCACGCACGAAGGGGTCGGAACCCAGTTTGTTGCAGAGCAGGAGAGTGATCAATTTTTAAACAGGTAAAGGCATGGAAGAGGTTCAAAAAAGGAAGGCCCCCGCTAAACGTGATTTTCTTGGCTTTTCACCACTTGATGGCAGCAAGATTATTGAGTTGTTCGACTACTCCCTCTATATCAAGAAAAAAAGGAGAGAAGGCTCTCTTGATGCACCATTTCTGCCACTGCGCGATAAAACGGTAGCCATGATTTTCAGCAAACCCTCACTGAGAACGAGGGTCTCTTTTGAGCTCGGCATCCATGAACTGGGTGGATATACCATCAACCTCGATGGTCAATCCATTGGACTCGGTTCACGTGAATCGGTACAGGATGTGGCTCAACTGCTCTCCCGCTACAATGATGCCATCGTCGCCCGTCTACACGAACATGCCATCATTGAAGGGCTTGCTGAGCACGCCTCCATTCCGGTTATCAATGCGCTGACCGATCTGTCACACCCCTGCCAGGTTCTGTCCGATGCATTCACGCTCTACGAAAAGTCGCTGTGGCATGAGGGAATCAAGGTGGTCTTTGTCGGGGACGGCAACAATGTGGCCAATTCATGGATAGAACTGGCCGGGCTGATCCCCTTTCACTTTGTGCTTGCCTGCCCGGAAGGGTACATGCCAAACGAGGGAGTACTCGAAGCCGCCCGACAGAAAGGTATCAGCCGCATCGAAATTCTGCACGATCCAAAAGAGGCGGCAGCCAACGCCGATGTGCTCTATACCGATGTCTGGACAAGTATGGGAAAGGAGAAAGAGATAGAGGAACGCCTCAGGATCTTCTCCCCCTTTCAGATCAACCGGGCCCTGCTTGCAGAGGCAAAGCCCGGTGCGGTGGTCATGCACTGTATGCCCGCACACCGTGGCCAGGAGATAAGCGCTGAAGTGATGGACGGGCCGCACTCCATTATCCTTGATGAGGCCGAAAACCGCCTGCATGTCCAGAAAGCGCTTTTGGTCAAACTGCTCAACCATGACGAGTACAGGAAGTTTCACCTGACTCACCGGCTTTTGAATGCCGCCAGAAAAATCAGGAGCTAAAGGATGAGGCGACAATGAACAAGAATGCACGGCAACTGAAAATCAGGGAAATTCTTCATCAACACACGGTCAGTAATCAGCATGACCTTCTGCAATTGCTCCGGGATGCCGGTATGGTGGTTGCCCAGGCCACCCTTTCGCGTGACTGCGCTGAACTTGGCATTATCCGTTCCAGAACAAACGGAAACTACAAAATGGTTCTGGCGGATGATGATGCCGAAAGAATTATCAAGGGGCTCGTCGGTATTGAGGTACTTTCAGTCAATGCCAATGAAACCGCGATCATTATCATGACCCTTCCAGGCAGGGCCCACGGCGTCGGCTCCTGGATCGATCAACTCAAAAGCCCGCTTATTCTTGGTACCATAGCGGGAGATGACACGCTCCTTGTTCTTCCAACCTCAGTGCAGCACATTTCCGCACTGAAATCATATATTCATAAAAATCTTTCCAAAAACTGACAATTCACGACACACCATGAGCAAAGAAAAAATTGCAATAGCCTATTCCGGTGGACTCGATACCTCCATCATGATCAAGTGGCTGAAAGACAAATATGATGCCGAAATTGTTGCCGTAACCGGCAATCTGGGCCAGCAAAAAGAGATCGAAAACCTCGAATCGAAGGCAATCTCCACAGGAGCCTCAAAATTCCAGTTTCTTGATTTGCGCAAAGAGTTTGTTGAAGAGTACATCTGGCGTGCACTCAAGGCTGGCGCCCTCTATGAGGATGTCTACCCGCTTGCAACTGCACTTGGACGTCCTCTGCTTGCAAAAGCGATTGTCGATACCGCCCTCGCCGAAGGCTGCACCATGCTCGCCCATGGCTGCACAGGAAAAGGGAATGACCAGGTACGCTTTGAAGTAACCTTTGCCTCACTTGCCCCTCACCTCAAGGTACTTGCTCCCCTGCGCGAATGGGAGTTCACCTCAAGGGAATCTGAAATTGCCTACGCCCTGGAGCACAACATTCAGGTCTCTGCCACCAAGAAAAACCCCTACTCCATAGATGAAAACATCTGGGGAATCAGCATTGAGTGCGGTGTGCTCGAAGATCCAATGGTTGCTCCTCCCGAAGATGCCTACCAGATCACCACATCACCGGAAAATGCGCCAAACACTCCAACTGTTGTTGAGATTGAATTTGAAAAAGGTGTTCCCTTCTCCCTTGACGGCAAAAAGATG
>CAIQGA010000194.1 GCA_903871235.1 uncultured Chlorobiaceae bacterium | reverse complement strand
GACACAAGCAGCTTCTTGTTTTCAGACCTCGGACGACCACGCAGGGCGCGGATTGGCACCATCGCCTTCAGTTGCTTTGACGTGAGTGGCTGCGCGTCAGGATCACTTTTAGCTGCCGCAGTAATGACCTTGTCCTCTTCCGCAGTGGGCATGAGGATAGTTGAACGCTTAGATATTTTCGACATAGTGTTTCACCTCTCGACGATTGGCGCGGCGCAGGCTGATGACCCTTCGCACTTCGCCTCGGTCTACGAATGCCACGCAGTACAGCATCTCGGTTTGCGGAGCGAGCGCAATCATTCGCGACTCGCCATACTCAAACCGTTCATCAACCCACACCAATGCGGCTTCCCAGTCGAGCCCACCTGCCATAGCCAGAGACACACTGTGCTTCACTTGATTTGCTGCGTCCTTGGCGGGATCGAACTCAACTCTCACAACTTTAATGTAGCTACAATTAATGAAATTGTCAAACGAACCATGCAGCAATCTTCTATGGGGCCGAACAATAATTAGATTGATCCGACTAAACTACGGATTTTTGAGTTGTAACCCATATAAGAGGCAAATAAAAAACATCTTAAAATACAATTAGGCGCATGGTAATGGTGGGCAGGAGTAGATGCCCACCGTACTTGACTAAGCATAGGCTTTTACGAAGTCATTCATACGTTGTTTCACGTCCTCCCAATTTCTCCAGGTTGTCTCGGCGCCGGAGCGGTATACAGGAGGCCCTACCCTTTCGCGGAGGCGCGGACGACTTTCTGGAAATTCGCCTTGCCGGTACTCCGTCAGGGCGATTTGCCGCTATTACTGAGCATCGGGTTACTTCTGAGCGCCTTCTTGCGGAAGAGTTCGAAGTCGAGGTAGAGGACGGGTTGGGCCGTAGACTTTACGGTTGCTGCGACCCGACTTTTGCATTTCGCTGCAGGAGAAGCTCGACAGTACGCCGGGCGCCGGTCACCACTCCGGGGAGGGACTGGCCGGGAAAAATGGAGTCGCCGACAAGAAAGAGGTTGTTGAACCGGGTGAGAGGCCCGCGCACCTTGAAGAGCGAGGTTTGAGGATAGCCCCCGACACAACCCTGATCGCGTCCGGTATAGCGTTCCCAGGTAACCGGAGTTGCAGCCGTGATGCTGCGAATGGCCGTACGAACATCGGGAAACTGTTCAGAAAAGAGATCAAGTACCCGTTCAGTATAGAGACTCTTCAGCTCACTGTAGGCCCCCTCTCCTCTCTTTTTTGCCTCAAACCACGGTTCCGGCCTGACATGAGTAGAAACCGTTACCGCACAAAGAGCGGCAGGGGCCCGATCGGGTTCGTCTGAAGAAGAAACTGAAACAAAAATGGAGTGGCCTTCAGCCAGTTCACCACTGCTGCCAATAATCTGCATATGAGGGGAAGACAAAGCGCCAAACAGGGCCGGATCCATGCCGAGATAGAGCGCGAAGGCGCTCCACAGCGACCCTTCCCTTCTTTCAGCAACGGGTTCATCCTCCGCTTCGATAAACTGCGCAAGGGAATCAGGTGTCAGGTTGGCAAGCACATAATCAGCGGCAAGAGCGCTGCCATCAGAGGTTTCCACACCAAACACCTGCCGTCGGACCGAGTCAATGCGAATAACCTGCTTACGGTACAGAACTGCTCCACCGTTCTCTGCAATGGAGTCGGCAAGCATCCTGGAAACGGTTCCGATCCCACCTTTGACATGATAAGCGCCAGCAACCGGAAGATCAAGCGCTATGGCGGCATTGATGGCATTGGCATGTTGTGAAGTGGTCTGTACCGAAATCAGAAGCTGAGCGTCGATAAAGCGCACAAAATCGGAATCATTGTCGAGTCCATGCGAGGCAAGCCATTCAAGTGCTGTTTTTCTGGCAAACGGCAGCAGGTGCAGGGTTCCGGATAGTCCGGCAATACCTTTGCGGGCAAGACGGAAAAAATCGCCAGCCCCCTTGACCGGCCAGGAGAGTCCCCCTTCAGAGAAATGCCAGAGCAGTTTGGCCAATGCATGCTGTTCAGCCCAGAATGGCGCCGAGTGGGGAAAACGCGCAAGAATGTCGAGGCGATCAGGTTGAAGATCGAGCAGAAGGGCGCGATGACGGTATTGCCAGGCAACCGCTTCCGGCACAACCGGCCAGGCAATGCCGAGCTCTTTTCCAAGAGTCTCCATCGGAGCGCCTGTATGAAACCCGCAGCCAATCGTCGCACCGGCATCAAAACGGTAGCCGTTTCGGGAGAAGGTTGCTGCACAGCCACCTGCACAGTCCTGCGCTTCGAGCACGGTAACCGCAGCACCCTTATGCGCAAGCAGTGCGCCTGCAGCAAGTCCGCCGATTCCGGCTCCAATAACAACAATATTCAGATCCTGCAGCTTCATGGCACACTCTTTGGTTTACCTTTGCAGATAGAGGTAACCGCAGGAGACCCTATGAAGTTCTTCAGGAAAAAATGAGCTGACTACTCTTCTTTCAAAAGCAGATGCACCTGAGTTTTCAGCATTTCAGGCGGAGTTTTGGAAGGATCATTCAGGCAATTGAAGCATACCCTTTAACGAAAAGAGCCACAATATCGCTTACCCTTGTGCGGGTTCGGATGGTGAATGACTGACGGTAAGAGAATGCGGGTAAGAGAGTCGGCGTAGCGGGATTTGAACCCACGACCCCTTCCACCCCAAGGAAGTGCGCTACCAGGCTGCGCTATACGCCGATGTGATCTTCAAGAGGCTGTAATTATAAAAAATTCTGGGGATTAAAATAATTTTATTTCAGGATTTTGTGCTCTTTTCCTCTTTCCGTGAGAAGTTTTCGTCATCCATCCCATTCTGCAGTTATCACTTATCAACAATCCGCGCACCATTCAACGGCAAGCTATCAACCCCTGTGATGGGCCCGGAGAGTGCAGGCGCACCTCAAAAAAACCAAGTAACCTGCTTTTTAAAAATCAGTTAACGTCTACAGCGAGTTCCTCTGCCGCGCAGACGACAGAGCCATACAAACAATCCATCAACAGGTTATCAACATTCTGTTAACAGTTTGGCCTATCCTGCTTCCGACCAAAGCGGTGTTTGAGATACTCGATAACCGGAGGCATCAGGGAGAGCACAATAATGGCCATAATCAGCAGCTTGAAATTTTGCTGAACAATGGGAAGCTGGCCAAAAAAGTAGCCACTGTAGTTGAATAATCCTACCCAAAGCGCCGCGCCGACAATATTGAAGAGGAGAAAGCGGCGGTAGTGCATGATACCGATACCGGCAACAAAGGGAGCGAAGGTTCTGACGATGGGGATAAAACGGGCGATGATGATGGTCTTGCCACCATATTTAAGAAAAAAATGGTTGGTTTTGATGAGATGTTCGGGATTGAAGAAGCGTGATTTTTTGTAATTGAACACTTTGGGGCCGATTTTGTGGCCAATCTGGTAGTTGAGGGTATCGCCAAGCACCGCCGCGACAAAAAAAAGCACGAAGAGCAGGTGGGCATTGAGCGATGAGCCTTGCACTGCGGCCAGTGAACCGGCAGCAAAAAGCAGTGAGTCGCCTGGCAGAAAGGGGGTGACAACGAGCCCCGTTTCGCAGAATACAATGATAAAAAGAATGGCGTAGAGCCAGAAACCATACTCGGTTGCAAGCACCTGCAGATGGGTGTCAATATGGAGGATAAAGTCGACGAGAGAGGAGAGGAGAGTTGTAAAATAGTACATGGCATCACTCTTGATAGATGAAAAATCTCTGCTTTTTTACCAGAGCAATGTACTCATTGGGCAACAGAGTCGCAAAAGCGGGAGGGATGAGTGAAGAGAAGATATTTCGGGTTATTGTTATATTAAGTTTCGGTTTTTTGAGAAGAATAATAATACAACTCTCATGAGTTATTTATCGTCCAAGCGTTGCCAGCTCTACTACGAAGACAGTGCGGAGAGCGATCTTTCAGCCAGGGAAAAACCTGTCGTGCTTTTTGTGAACGGATGGGCAATCTCCTCTCGATACTGGAAGCCAGTGGTCAACATTCTCTCGAAGGAGTATCGCTGTATTACCTACGACCAGAGCGGTACGGGAAAAACGATCATCAAGGGGTACCATCCGACCTTTACCATTCAGGGATTTAGTGATGAGGCCGCAGAGCTCATTGAGCATCTCGGGCTCCACACCTCAAGAAAGCTGCACATTGTCGGCCACTCGATGGGCGGGATGGTTGCAACTGAACTCTGCATACGCTACCCCAAGGCGCTGGTTTCGGCCACCATTATCGCCTGCGGTATTTTTGAAGAGACGCCATTTACCTCTCTTGGGCTCTTCTTTCTTGGCGGTCTGATCGACTTTTCCATGAATTTCCGCTCCATTTTTCAGCTCGAACCGATGAAAAACCTCTTCATCAAACGGGCGGCCACAAAAGAGATCAGCAAAGAGTACCACGATATCCTTATTGAAGACTTCACGCAGTCCGACAAAGAGGCAACCAATGCGGTCGGCAAGTTTTCGATTGACCGAGAGGTACTGAGGAGCTATACCCGTCATGTGCTTTTGATCTCTTCGCCGCTTCTGTGCAGTGTCGGGATGGAGGATCATACCATTCCTCCCGAAGGCACCATCACGCTCTATGAAACACGGCTGGCCCAATCTTCGGCACCGACCCGACTGGCAAAGTTTATGGAGCTCGGCCATCTTCCGATGCTTGAAGAGAGCGCTCTCTTTGCCGCTGAGCTTAAAAAACATTTTGAATTTGCGGAACAATTTCATAAACAGAGTCCGCAATAAACTGCATGGCGGTCAGGAGAAAAAAGCAACTTCGTGACCGACGGTGTAAACCTTAAGATTACTTGTTACTGTGAATAAAATATTGAGTAAAGCCTTTGTTTTCCTGTTTGCGGCCTTCATTGCCATAACTGCAACGGCTCCCGAAGCCTGTGCAAAAGGCTCTTTTCTTGGCCTTCCGAGCCTTGAGGAGCTTGAAAATCCCAATCCAGACCTCGCCTCCCTGGTTTATTCAGAGGACGGCGTACTGCTGCACAAGTTTTTTGTGAAGAACCGTACCTTCATTGGGCTGAAATCCATTCCAATGTCGACGCGTTATGCCCTTATTGCAACTGAAGATGTCAATTTTTACACTCACTGGGGCGTTGATGTGAGGCGGTTGGTGCTCGCAATGGGTGAAAATATCATCAAGGGACGCTCTCGCTGGCAGGGAGCCAGTACCATTACCCAGCAGCTTGCCAAAAACCTCTACCTGACCCAGGAGCGAACCGTCAGCCGAAAGGTCAAGGAGCTTATTACCGCCATAGAGCTGGAAAAGACCTACACGAAAGATGAGATTCTGGCGCTCTATCTCAACACGGTCTATTTCGGATCCGGAGCTTATGGTATTGAGGCTGCGGCACAGACCTATTTTGGCAAATCTGCCAGGCTGCTGACACTGCCGGAAAGTGCAACGCTTATTGCGACTCTGAAGAGTCCTACAGCCTACGACCCATCAAAGTTTCCGGCAAGTGCCCTTGGCCGAAGGAACCTGATAATCTCCCTGATGGAGAAGGTTAACTTTATTACTTCAGCACAAGCTGCAAAGGCAAAATTGAGCCCTCTGCGGCTGAAATACACTCCGGTAAATCATCAGGGAATGGCCCCCTACTTTACAGAGTATATCCGCCAGTCGTTAAAACCCTCTACGGCCATGGGGAACTCCAATCTGTTCCGCGACGGCTTGACCATCCAGACGACGCTCGACAGCCGGATGCAGAGCTATGCCCAACAGGCGGCGGCAGCCCATCTGGCCGAACTGCAGGCGGCATTTGACCGCTCATGGGTGTGGCCTGAGTCGCTCAAGAATCAGATGATTATGGAAAGCGAACGGTTCAAGGGGCTGAAAGAAAACGGGCTTACTAACCAGAAGGCACTGGCGCAAATCAAGGCCGACAAGGTGTGGGTGAGTGAACTTCTGAAAGAAAAAACCCGGATACAGGTTGCTCTGGTGGCCATCGACCCGGCCAATGGCCATGTCAAGGCGTGGGTTGGGGGAAACAAATTCTCGCCGGATGAGTACAAGTATCAGTTTGACCATGTCTGGCAGGCAAAGCGGCAGCCCGGCTCAACCTTCAAGCCTTTTGTTTATACCGCCGCCATCGACAAGGGATTACCAGCAAATTTCCAGGTGCTCGATCAGCCACTTACCTTTAACATCGGCAATACGGTCTGGTCGCCAAGAAACTCCGACGGTTCATCAGGCGGGATGACAACGCTGCGCTCGGCCCTCACCCAGTCGCTGAACCAGGTGACCGTGCGGCTTGCCTACGAACAACTTTCAACACCGGAAATTATCAGTTTTGCGCGGAGAATAGGTATCTCTTCACCCCTCGACTCAAACCTCTCTCTCGTTCTCGGAACGTCGGTTGTGAGCCCGCTTGAGCTTGCCGGAGCATTCTCGACCTTTGCCAACAACGGTACATGGCAGGAACCTGTCTCCATTTTGAAGGTTGAGGACAAGCACAGCCGCCTCATATCGCAATACATTCCGAACCGCCGTTTTGCCATTGACCCTGCCACCAACTTTGTTATGGTTTCGATGCTCAAGGATGTGATAAACAAGGGTACCGGTACGGCAGTCCGCTCCCGCTACGCCTTTACCATGGAAGCGGCAGGCAAAACCGGTACAACCCAAAGCATGAGAGATGCATGGTTTGCAGGTTTCACACCACAGCTTGTCGCTGTTGTATGGACAGGGTTTGACGATGAGCGGATCAAGTTTACCTCGATGGAGTACGGCCAGGGTGCCCGGGCCGCCCTTCCCATCTGGGCCGGTTTTATGAAACGGTGCTACAGTGATCCGACGCTGAAACTCCAGAACCGGAATTTCCATATTCCAGAAACCATTATTGCCGTACCGATTTCGGCACAGACCAATATGCCATCCGATTCACTCAGTAGTGATTCCTATATGGAGTATTTCACACCCAAGGGGTTCCAATACTATCAGGCTCATCCGGTACAACCAAACAATGAAAAAATTTCTCCGGCAGACAAAGACAGCACTGCTACCGAAAGCAACAATGCCGATCCCGGGATGCAAAATGCCTCACCGGCACAACAACCAAAAGAAGAGAAAGTTTTTTGATATTACGCTTATTTAATCGCACAACCGTTTTTTTATGCAATCGGTACTGGTTCTTGATTTTGGATCGCAATACACTCAGTTAATTGCCCGTCGTGTCCGCGAACTGGGGATTTATTCTGAAATTCTTCCCTATAATGCCTCGCCTGAGAGCATCAGGGAGCATAACCCCAGAGCCATCATCCTTTCTGGCGGCCCGACAAGCGTTTACGACGAATCGGCCATTCTGCCCGACAAAGGGATTTTTTCTCTCGGAATTCCCATCCTCGGCATCTGCTACGGCCTGCAGGCCATCGCCAAACATTTCGGAGGAGAGGTGGCCAGTTCGGCAAAACATGAGTTCGGGCGTGCAAAAATTCTGGTCAACCATGACGGAGAACATGAGAGCCCCCTTTTTCGCAATATTCCTGATTCTGATGTCTGGATGAGCCATGGCGACAAGGTGGTGCGGTTGCCTGAAGGGTTCAGGGTAACGGCGAGCAGCGACAACTCTGAAATGTGTGCCTTTGAAAGCTTCGGAAGCAAAGGTGCCCTGAAAATTTATGCGCTGCAGTTTCACCCCGAAGTGCAGCACACCCTCTACGGAAAACAGCTTCTCTCGAACTTTTTGATCGATATTGCGGGAATCAAACCCGACTGGTCATCAAAGAGCTTTATCGACCACCAGATTGCGGAAATTGCCCGCAAGGCAGGCGAAGAGAAGGTGATATGCGGCATCAGCGGCGGTGTTGACTCGACCGTTGCCGCCGTCATGGTGGGCAAGGCAATTGGCAAACAACTGCACTGCGTCTTTGTGGATAATGGACTGTTGAGAAAGAATGAGGCCACAAAGGTTATGAGCTTTCTCTCGACGCTCGGCCTCAGAGTCTCTCTGGTCGATGCCTCTGATCTTTTTTTGAAACGGCTGAAAGGAGTTGCCTCTCCTGAAAAGAAGCGCAAAATCATTGGACGCACCTTTATCCAGATTTTTGAAGAGCAGATGAAAGGTGAAAAATTTCTGGTACAGGGCACCCTCTACCCTGATGTCATTGAGAGCGTCAGCGTTAAAGGCCCGTCGGAAACCATCAAGTCGCACCATAACGTGGGCGGACTGCCAAAACGGATGAAGCTCAAGCTGATTGAGCCACTTCGCGAGCTCTTCAAGGATGAAGTGCGTGCCGTTGGCCGCGAACTCGGAATTGCTGAGGATATTTTGATGCGCCACCCCTTCCCCGGCCCTGGCCTTGCCGTCAGGGTGCTCGGTTCAATCACCAAGGAACGACTCGACATCTTGCGGGATGCTGACGAAATCTTTATCGAAGAGCTGAAGTCAAGCGGCCTCTACAGCCAGGTTTGGCAAGCCTTTGCCGTGCTGCTGCCGGTTCAGTCGGTCGGAGTCATGGGCGACAAGCGCACCTACGAAAATGTTCTGGCGCTGCGGGCAGTCGAATCGACCGATGGCATGACCGCCGATTGGGCGCCTTTGCCGCATGAATTTCTGGCCCGTGTTTCAAACCGCATCATCAATGAAGTACGCGGGATTAACCGGGTGGCTTATGATATTTCATCGAAACCGCCTGCGACCATTGAGTGGGAATGATTGCGCGACCAGGCGCTCGACAAAAAGTTATGCGTTATTCTCAATCAAAAAAACAGCCCAATGAACAATAAAACAGCAAGACCTGTTGCATTTGTAGTAGCCTCAACCAATCATGGCTCGATGATCGTAAACCGATATGATTATAAAATGATTGATGCGGTCAGAGGGTACGGTTTGGGTTTTCAACTGCTAAATACATCATCATTTGACCAACCTGAAATTGATTTGGTGATGCAATTATTGGTTGAAAGAAAACGAGTCTTTGGTGACGGTGTTGTGGCACTTGATTTGGGTGCTAATGTTGGCGCGCATACCGTTGAGTGGTCAAAACTGATGTATGGCTGGGGAAGCATTATTGCTGTTGAAGCGCAAGAGCGTATTTTTTATGCCTTGGCTGGTAATGTAGCAATCAATAATTGTTTTAATGCAAAAGTTATCTGGGGCGCTATCGGGAATGATGTTGGTTTCATAAATGTTCCGGTTCCAAATTATCTTTCCCCCGGCAGTTTTGGTTCTATGGAAATAAAGCAATCAGATAAAAATGAATTTATTGGTCAAACAATTGATTATACCCCCGAAAAAGCAAATCTAACTCGTCTTTTTACTATTGATTCTTTACTTCTGCCCCGTATCGATTTGATTAAAATTGATGTTGAGGGAATGGAGATGGATGCTCTTAATGGCGGCAAGAAATCTATTGATCAGCATAAGCCAATTATGCTGATTGAGAAAATAAAAACCAATGAGACTGATTTAAGGAACTTTCTTGAGGAGGCAGGATACCAAATATTTGAGATTGGCATTAATTTTCTGGCTATCCATGAAACCGATGAGATTCGAAATAAAATAATACGCCACAATGCGAAGTAATCAGCGGGTTACATGTCCAATATGTGGCGGCAATTGTTTTTTACTTGATGTTGTTGATTTTAACAAGTCATGTGAAGAGGCAAGGGGCAAATTTTTGGAGTTGTCAGGAATACCGATTTACTATCAGTTTTGTGATAATTGTAACTTCTGTTTTGCCCCGGAGATCGCTTTATGGCCTTTTGATGATTTCGAACAGAAAATTTATAACAACCACTACATTGATGTCGACCCTGACTATATCGAAGTAAGGCCTCGTGGCAATGCGCTTCGTTTAATTTCAATGTTTAAAGGCCATGCCCAGTCAATAAAGCATTTGGACTACGGTGGTGGCGAGGGAGTTCTTTCAAAAACACTTCGTGATGCCGGATGGAACTCTGATTCTTATGATCCGTTTATTGAAAAAGGTAACGATATCCGCGATCTTGGATGTTTTGATTTAATTACCGCCTATGAAGTTTTTGAACATGTCCCAGATGTACATCAATTGATGAGCAATCTGCGATTATTGCTTGCTCCAAATGGGATTATATTGTTTTCAACTCTTGTGTCAGATGCAAATATCAAAAAAAACAGTCGATTAACGTGGTGGTATGCTTCGCCAAGAAATGGTCACATCAGTCTGTTTTCAAAAAAAAGCCTTGTACATCTTGCGTCTCGATATGGGTTTAATTCGGGCAGTTTCAGTACGGGATTTCATGTTTATTTTACTTCCATCCCTAATTGGGCATCACACATTATTCGACTAAACGGTCAAAGTTAAATTATTATTTAGTCGGCACAATACTATTCTTTTAAGCCGCATGTCAAAAAAATCATTACAAAGAAAGCTGGTCATTTCGTTTCTCTTGCTTTCAAGCGTTTCACCTGCCGCATCACAACTGCATGCGGCTGCACCTGTAGCCATTGCAAAAGAAGAGGCAAGCGAAGTCAATCTCTCTACTGCCAAAGCCCTTTTTGACGGTCGTTCGGCATGTTTTGTCGATGCACGTTCCGAGTATGCCTTTTACACTTCGCATATCAAAGGAGCCTGTTCTCTTTCTGACAGCCGCTTTGACGATCAGTTTCCTGATTTCAGGCAAAAAATAGCCATGGAAACCCTTCTTGTAGTCTATTGCGTCGGACCCGATTGCCCAAAGGCGCAACATGTTGCGAAAAAACTGAAGAAAAACGGTTACAGGAATGTCAAGGTGTTTCCAGGCGGACTCGTCGAATGGTCTCATGCAGGCTTCCCTATGGAAGGATGAGCCTTTTTAACGCGAAGCCTTGCCAGTCAATACAATAGAAAACAACTATGGCCGAAATTGGCTTTCCATCCGCATTGATCACCGCCCTGAGGCTGTTGCTCGGCGTATTGTTCATCATTTCAGGAGGTGAAAAGCTCCTGGATCTGAAGTTTTTCGGCCTTGTCATCGCGGAATACCAGATTCTGCCCTCACTGCTCATCCCCGCCGTTGCGCTTCTCGTCTCCTTTTGTGAACTGCTGTGCGGCGCCATGCTTCTCCTCGACCTTTTCTCACGGATCAGTGCCTCGATGATGCTCTGCATGATGGTGATCTTCATCGTCGCCATGACCAACAATCTCATAAGGGGGCTTGAGCATGACTGCGGCTGCTTCGAGTTTTTTGCCCAATGGTACGGACTGAAAGAGGAGATCGGTATCGGTCCGATTGTCCGTGACATCCTCTTTTTCATCCTGTTACTGCCAGTCGCGTTGCTTGGCAGCAACAAGATCCCCTGGAAAAAACACAAGGGATGAACCGATTTCCCAATCCACGAATCTTGTTCATGCTCGGGAGGTCACAGGGCCGCGACTGCAGCATGACAATATCAATGTTCTCTCAATGATGAAAAAGATTGCTGTTATACTGGTTGCCCATGGAGAGGCTGAAACTGAGAGTTTTTTTGAGAATTTTTCTATGATCCGCCACACCCTCGCTCATGCTGGAGAGGTGATGAAACTGCCCCGACCATTGCAGCTTGTGGCATCTCTGGCTGGAGGCATAAAAAACAACGTGACGTTTCGTGCACAAAACTACCGTTCACCGCAGAACAGGATCACCCGACAACAGGCTTCGCAACTCCAGGAGAAGCTCAACAGAGTGGTGATGCCTCAACAGATCAACTTTGAAGTCTACTCGGCTTTCCATGCCACCCCACCATTCGTTCAGGATATCGTCAAACAAACGAGCGGTCATGACCTCCAGTTGTTAGTCTCCTTGTCACCTATCGATAATCAGTTGACTTCCGGAAACCTGCAACGGCTCTCCGACCAATGCTCGCCTGTCAACGGTCAGCGACGCCCTGTCGTAGTACACGGTTTCTGGAAAGATGCGGGGCTCCGGCAAGTCTTCCTCGATCACGTCTTCTCACACGAAAAAACTTTCAACGGATCGGCTTTGGTTCTGGCGTTTCATGGCACGCTCGTCAAGGATACGAAAGGAGAGGTGCCGATGTTTCATACTGGCCTCAAAGAGATGCAGGAGATGGGCACGACTCTTCGCAATGCTCTCCTTCTTGATCCTCGCAACGGTTATGACAGTGTCGAAATAGCATACCTCAACCATGACGTGGGAGGAACCTGGACAAAACCATCTCTCGCCGAGTCGTTAAAAGCGCTCTCATCCAGGGGAGCCAGAGATGTCGATATTTTCAGTTGCGGTTATTTTTCTGATGGAACGGAGACGATTCTGTATGCGCAGAAAGAAACCGCTGCAAGTGCTGTGAAATCGATCAGGTTGTTGCCTTGTATCAATGATTCCAAGGCTTTCGCCGACTTTCTTGCAGAAAAGGTTGTGGCGGTTGTCGCTGCTGCAGCGCCATAAGTACGAAAGAATGCTGCTCCCCTGTGCGATCTGACACTGTTTCCCGATGAGGTATTTCTTGATCAATCAAGATGTTTTCGCTCATCTCGCGAGTTTCAAACGCCGGCTGTGGCCACTTCACCCTACAATATCCTCCAACGTTTTCCTGATCCGGCTTCGCTCGTCGCTCCCAACCGTCGACAGGCGCAGTATCGGTAGTTCGCATTTCGCCAACACCGCATCCTTCAGAGCATCACGTTCAGCTTGACGTGTTCCTTCACGATGGAAAGCATATCCATCGACTTCAATGACAAGCACCGGACTTTTGTCAACTTTACGATAAACTACAAAATCGGTTTTAGTCCATGGATGGGTAGCATAGGCGTATTCTTTGGTGGTCAAGTCCTCTCTATCCTGAACGAGCATCGACAGCGGAAATTGAAACACAACACCGAAACCCCGATAAGCTTTCTCTTGAAGTACCACCTCTATTTCGCGGTGAACAAGGTTCTCAGAATCGTATTTCGAAACTTGTTTTTGCTTTTTCAATGCCTCCAAACGCGCTACCGTGTAGTCAGAATAGAGAAGATCAAAGATAGAGCGAACCCTGCCAGGAATAACCTCGCAATTGCTGTACCGGATGTAACGAACAAGATCCGCGACATTGCCATTCCCCTCCGCCATCTCCCTGGAAACGACCAGCCAGAGCTTCTCCTGCGCACGAGACACTGCAACATTCAGCAAATTAGGGTTATCGACAAATTCGTTGGCTTCGTTCGAGACGGTTGTGATGATTATAACTCGCTTTTCTCTACCCTGATACTTATGCACCGTATCGGTTTCAATCTCCTTCGAGCCCAGAGATGCCTGCATCCGGGCCGCCTGTACTCTAAATGGCGAAACAATGCCTATATCAGTTTGATTAATTGAGGCCAGCTCAGGCAATACATTCTGTGTAATTTCGTCAATCTGGCGCTGATTAAACCGGCCACGCGCATGCCGACCCTCGACAGTCATAAAGGCCTTAAGAACGTCCGCCTCGCCTTGATCACGAGTCATTACAAGGAGTTCTCCCCCATAGAACTTTTGGTTGCAGAACTGAATGATCTTTGGATGACACCGATAATGCTCTCGCAACAGCGTCTCAGGGATTTCAGGGAAAGCGGTGCGGACGGCAGAAAGCAGGCTGTGTCGTTCAAACCGGGCATGTTCCGGGAGATCGTAGTTTAAGGCGACCTCTTTCGCTCGCTTTGCATCCTGCTCCGTCAATACATTGGGCAGTTGCATAGGATCTCCCACTATTACGAGCTGCTTTGCGCAACCCATCGCAAGAACACCACTGAGCAAATCGACTTGACTCGCTTCGTCCACGATGACACAATCAAACAAATAGCCCGTCTTGAGCGACGTAATGATGGAAAACGTTGTGCTCAGTATGACAGGATATTCATTGAGAAATTCTTCCGGACGATTCCGGAGATCTTCAAGAGCAAATATTTTCCGCTCCCGGTTATTGTAGTCCTTAGCAAAACTGTGCTTCAGAAGTTGCATCGAAAGCTCCGTCAGCCGTTCCAGTCGCTCGTCAAAACGGAATCCCGTAAGCGAGACCTCAAGCGTTTTTCGCCTGTTTTCCATATCGGCCAGCTTACGGAGGTAATAGGCCTTTTGCAACAGGGGAATGCGTTCCTCAACGCTGAACTCGAAAAAGGCTCTCCCTGCCATACCAAACCGGAGCAGAAGGGCAATCTTCTCAAAAAAACCGAAACGCTGGCTCGAAGCTCTTGTGGAACGCTTCACTTCCTGTTCAGAAACCAGCCAGGCATGCAACAGCTTTTTCGCGGATAATTGAGGGCGAAACGTCCGATCCGACACATTCAAGTCGCTGCCCTTCGTTTCCTCATAGAACAGGTCAAAGTGAGCCATTTCAAGCCGAAGAGCATCAATCTGCTGAATTATGGCAGCCAACTCGTTCTGCTTTACGAACGCGTTATCAAGCACTCTATTCAGAAGGAGAATCTCTTTACGCACAGAAGCTTCCTGATCAGCCTCGAGTGTCGGCATCAGAACCGCTTGAGCTCTCTGTCCCTCGATGAACGCCTGTTTGTTTTGGGTGCTTCCGAGAGATGCCGCTACAAAATCAAGTTCATATTTCTTAAGCTTTTCCAGCACATTAGCTGTAGCCGAATTGTTGTTAGAGACCACAGCGACCCGTTTTTTGAGGAGCAGCATGTTGCCTATCAAGTTCAGGATGGTTTGGGTCTTGCCTGTGCCCGGCGGCCCCTGAACGAGGGATACTCGATGCTGAATCGCCTTTTGTACGGCCAGTTTCTGGCTCATATTACAGCCAAACGGGAAGATAAGGTCCGATGAAGCTATAGCCGGAGCAAGAGTACGAGCCTGCAAAAAACTTGAAAGGATACTACGACCCGAAACGATATTCAGGTGTCGGTATTTCATCGCTATCAGCGACTTGTTTTCATTCGTCCTGAGAGCAGAGGTTTCTGCGAGTTCCCGAAAATAGGCGAAAACATCGGGATTGCGCCCTTTGGACGACTTCATTTGTTGCACGGAAAGCTCTGAAAACAGGCAGCACCGGCTATCTCCACTACTGAGGAAAATTTTTACCCAATTTTTGAAATGTAATACCTCCACTATGTCGAAGAACAAATCACCACCAACTGAGACCTGGCAATTCTCAGTTGGTATGCGCCGAGGATTTGAAAGCCATGCAACATTATCTCTGGCATACCAATACGACTTTCCACTTTTGTACGTCACGACCATACGTCCAGTTTCTTGCGCGATTCGTAAAATCTGCTCCGTACAGTCCTTGCCTTTGATGATGATGAGGTCTTGGCGTGAGTTAATGCTCATCCGTCAAACGTTTTCTTTTTATCTCAAACGGCTGGCATAGAAGCCGTCGCGCTAACGATGGCAATTCGGTTCCAATCAGAATTTTTTTAGAGACGCCTTTACATGGCAGGCAGTTTTCCGAATAACCAACATGATTTTCGCCAGGAAGAAAATGGGTTTTCAACCCCTTGAAATGCTGATCTTGCGTCCAGAGCGTACAATCGTATTTCGAAAAAGTGGCATAAATTATACTATCAACTAATGCTAACCGGTTGTCTTTACCAATCTTCGCAGAATAAATCGCCAGATCTGCATCGAGATCAATCACTCGTTCTTGTTTCATATGAGCGATGGCCAGTAAAGCCTGATCTTCGTTTGTTTCAGCCAATAATTTTTTGAAAACTTCATAAAGGGTTATCGATGGAATAAAAGGGATGGAATATCTTCTATCGCTCCCGCTACGGCATCACTAACTTTGCTGCCAGCAAAGTATTCCAACCAGCAAGAAGAGTCAACAACATTCATATTCTGTCTTCTTCTCTTTTGATCTCCCTGAAGTCTTCAAGCGGCTCGTCAAAATCATCTTTGATATGTATCTTTCCTTTCAAAGTCCCAGCTTTTCTTGAAGGCGTTTCTTTTCGCGCGATTTTATTGATGATGATGATTTCAAACGAATCTCCGATATAAGGAATATCCTCATCAAGAAGAATACTTCTCGATGACAGTAATCGCCCTTTTGTAATAATTGCATGTTGCATTTAATCTCCTGTAAGGGAAATTTTCTTTCCAATCCATGACGAAATTGTTCATTTAGTCAGAACCCGCTACTGAAAACTAACGTGAGGCTTTACTCCCAAAACAGCTCCGACACGACGCAAAAATGCCAGACTGACGTTTCTGTACGTTCCTGATTCCAAGCGGGAAATCGCAGCTTGTGACGTATGCGCCTGACGTGCAAGCTCTTTTTGAGTCAGACCGGCAGTTAAGCGAAGATGGATAATCTTTTTTGCGACATCAAATTCCTCTTCAAGAGCTTCATACTCTTTTTTGAAATCTGCATCCTTGAGATTCTCTGCAAGCAGGTCATCAAAATTAGTTGTCTTCATTGTAACATCTCCTCTATAAAAATCTTGCGCAGTTTTTGAGCTTTTTGAATTTCACCATGATCTGTTTTCATCTCTTTTTTTATGTAGCCTGAAGTTGCCACATACAAGGTACTCCTATAATGGAAGTAGAATATTCTGCAAATATCAGTGCCGACTTTGACTCGTAACTCTTTAAGACCATCGGTGCCAGTTAATGTTTTGGAATGAGGCTCACCGAGCCTGAAACCAAATTCTTTAAGCAGTTCAATGGCCCGCAACACTTTCGCCCTCATCTTCGGAGAAAGTGCGTTTATGAAATCTACTGCTGGCGGCATTACTTCAACATTATATTTCATGGGAGAAGTATACCATATTTGATATTTTTAAGCAACTTTTTATCAAGAATTGTTGGCACAGAAACTGATGATGCAGCTATCCAAACTGTTCAAGGATAAAAAATCAACCAGCAGCAAGTCATCCCCCACCCCGAGAGAAAGATGCGCGCCCGTTGCCGAAGCCGTCACCGTTTTTGATGGTTCACAAAACAACACTATCTTGACTGACATTTTTCCAGAAAATCGGGCAGAATCTTCAACGCATTACCATACAATGTGTTGTTGATAGCGCCACCAGGTGCGAATAACCTTACCAAGCCACAATGAGCGAGCTTCTCCTTATCAATATCACTGGCCCCGACAAACCTGGGCTGACGTCAAAAATAACGGCCATTCTTGCTGGCTCAAAAATCCCGGTGCTCGATATCGGCCAGGCGGTGATTCATAACCATCTTTCGTTGGGGATGCTGGTGGAGGTGCCCAAGGAGTCGGCCTCTTCGCCGGTGCTGAAGGATCTGCTTTTCTGCGCTCACACGCTTGGCATTCAGATTACCTTTACACCGGTGACAGACTCGGAGTATGAGGGTTGGGTGCAGGAGCAGGGAAAGCACCATTATCTGCTCTCACTGCTGGCGCGCAAGATTACGGCTGAGCAACTGGAGCGGGTATCGACGCTTATTGCTGAGCATGGCCTCAATATTAATTCGATCAACCGCATGTCGGGACGCATTCCTCTTGAAAACGAGAATGGCGGACACACGAAGGCGTGCGTGGAGTTTTCGATACGAGGGACGCTGGAGAACGAAAACCGCTTCCGCGAGCAGATGGTTGCCATTACCGACAGCCTTGGCGTCGATATCGCGTTTCAGGAGGACAATATTTTCAGGCGCAACCGCCGGTTGGTAGTGTTTGATATGGACTCGACGCTTATTACCTCGGAGGTGATTGACGAACTGGCTCTTGAGGCGGGTGTGGGTGAGGAGGTGGCGGCCATTACGGAGCAGGCGATGCGCGGAGAGATTGACTTCTGCGGCAGTCTGCAACGGAGGGTCTCGCTGCTGAAGGGGCTTGATGAACGGGTGCTTGAAACGATTGCCCAACGGCTTCAGTTGACCGAGGGGGCTGAAACGCTCTTTCATAACCTGCACAATCTGGGGTTTAAAACAGCCATTATTTCGGGCGGCTTTACCTATTTCGGCCACTATCTGCAGAAAAAGCTCAATATTGACTACGTCTATGCCAACACGCTCGAAATTGAGGATGGACGGTTGACCGGAAAGGTGGTTGGTACGGTCGTTGATGGCAAGAGAAAGGCTGAGCTGCTGGAGCTTATTGCGGGAAAGGAGAGGATACGGCTGGAGCAGACCATTGCGGTTGGTGATGGTGCCAACGATTTGCCAATGCTTGGAAAGGCAGGCCTCGGTATTGCATTCAGGGCAAAACCGATTGTGCGGGAGAGTGCAAAGCAGGCTATTTCAACCCTTGGCCTTGATGCAATTCTCTATCTGATGGGGTTCAGGGATCGTGACGACCTTTCGGTCAGTCAACATATGGCTTTACTCCCAAAACAGCTCTGACACGACGCAAAAATGCCAGACTGACGCTTCTATACATTCCTGATTCCAACCGGGAAATCGCAGCTTGTGACGTATGTACCTGGCGTGCAAGCTCTTGTTGAGTCATACCGGCAGTTAAGCGAAGGTCAATAATCTTTTTGGCTGAGCTGAGCCGCGCCAGCGGCGACAGGCGGCAGGCCGTGATCTGCTACAGAAGTCCTTGTTTCTCCAGGATGTTCTCCACTATGGCACGAGCGTTCTTACCCATGATATTCTTTCCCTGAACGACACATGCGAAGGCGTATGTCTTGCCGTTGCTTTCGACGTAGCCAACAAACCAACCAAGCACGTACGTCCCCTCGTCATCTGTGCCCGAACCAGTCTTTCCGTAGAGAACCCCTCGGTCACTCTTCTTGATGAACATCATCTTCTTTAGCGTAGCAAGCGACGTATCCGAAAAGGGAACTTCACCGGAGACTATTCTGCGCATCAATTGCGCCTGTTGGGTCGGCGAGATAAGGATTGTGTCTCTCCCCTTTGAGGGAAGCCAGAAGACATCGATGCTGGCAGAGGTGTCACGGTTGCCGTAATCAATCCTGTCAATCCAGTGCTGCATTCGCTCCGGTCCAATCTGACGCGCCAGACTCTGGAATGCAGGCACACAGGAAGCCTGAAAAGCTTCTTGGAGGTTAAGGTCTCGATTCCAGGCGGTAATTGATCGCTCAACACCATCCCACCGGTAGAACGGCTCGTCCGGAGAAGTAAGGATACCAGTTTCAAGTCCGACGAGCGCATTCACAATCTTGAACGTGGAACATGGTGGAAGCGGAATCTTCGCAACATCGGGCTGGTAAGTGGTCGTACGTCCGGACAAACACTCAATGACGACGAGGGCACCCGTGCGATCGCCGAACGCTTCCTTTGCCGTCGATTCCGATATCTGGAATGTACGACAAGAAATCAGCAGCATCGCTCCCAGAATGCCGCAAAAGAGCTTGACCGTGTTTCGTTTCATCTTCATATTGCCAAAATATATTATCACCCGCTTCGTACATTCTGGAGATATACGTATAGCCGCGAACAATTCTTGTAATAGTACCAGAACCAGTGGCTCCCCCAATTACGCGCACCAGTGGATTTTTTGAATCCCCGACGCCATGAATGTACTTTGCGACTTGAACAGCCTTTCCGTTTGCATCTCTACAGGTTTTCTCCTGCTCTCCTTGATCCATTAATATTGATTGATCAAGACTACCTGATAGTGCCAGGAATAACTTGCATACATTCGATTGATCCGGTACCCAATCCTGATTTTCATCTTGAGTCGAAGAATTCCAGGTACCATCTGCGCAAAACACAATATTTTTCTACATTTCTGTGCTCCTAATTAATGGTCATTCAAGCGCTTGCGCGAACACTACAAGTAATCTTAGATCGTTCTAACGCTTCGCTCAGTTTCCCAATGAAGCGCGAACTTTTTTTGTCTATTCAAGCAAGAAAAAGATGCCGTGGAATTGGGTCAGTTGCAGTAACTGGTTAGCTGCTTTATTCTTCATAATCCGGATATTGCTCAGGATTAACTCCCGTTGACTCAACGAGAATCGGATATTTTTTATTTTTTTCTTCTACTATTTTCTTTCGTGACTTCTTTATCTGAAATAACCAACTGTCTCCGAAATCGAAATGATAGTATAACTTATATCCCGTTATTGGATATATTTCATTCAGTTTAGTTTTCTTAGGAACTAAATAAGCCTTATTTCCAGGCTTCTTACCAACGTAAAATTCGTATAAATGATCGTCATCAAAATCTACGATCTTTTGAATATACTTGTGTAACTGTTGCAGCGAAAAGTCTTCTTT
>CAIQGA010000193.1 GCA_903871235.1 uncultured Chlorobiaceae bacterium | reverse complement strand
ATTTTCTTGATGCGATCTTTCGATTCAAGATAGGCGGTCATGGTGCCAAAGCGCTTTTGTATTTCCTGCCGATCCTCCTCTGACCGTTCACGGAACATATCCTCGAACTCCTGCTTGAAGAGCTCTTTGTTGAGAATCTGGTCTTTACTGGTGCGGCCAATGTAGAGGATATCAACGGTAGCGCGGTCGGCAACCGATTCATTCATCTTGTAGGTGTCGATGGGAGTGCCAAACCGCTCGTAGGTGGTCTGCTTGTGCCGTTCGGTCAAAAGCGGTGTGCCGGTAAAGGCAATTTTGACCGCATTGGGAAAGCCGATAAAGAGGTTGTCGCCCATATCGCCGCCCTGGGTACGGTGTGCTTCGTCAATCAACAAGAGGATGCGCTCGCTGGCGTTGATGGTCTTGAACACTTCAAACCTGGGTACAACGCCGCTGGCAATAAGCGACTGGGCTGAAACGCCATTCTGGGCCAGAAACTTATGCAGCATCACCATGTTCAAGTTCGACGTGGTCGTCTTCAGCTTGTCAAGGTCGCGGCGGTGCTCGATGATGGTAACACTCTCGCCTGTATTAGCGGCGGTTTCGGAAAGCTGCTCCTCCAGATCGTTCCGGTCATTGACCATGATGATCTTGTAATCCTTGAGATCATCACTGTCTCGCAGCTTTTTAACCAGAAAAACCATGGTGAGTGATTTCCCTGACCCCTGGGTATGCCAGACCACACCGCTTTTTTCAAAAGGCGTTTTGCCGGTACGGAGGCGCTCTACAATTTTACCTACCGCACGGTATTGCGGGTAGCGGCTGACGATTTTTACCAGTTCCCCCCTTTTGATCTCCATGAAGAGGGTAAAGTTTTTGAGAATATCGAGCAGAATAGCTTTGTTGAGCATCCCGTGAATCAACACCTCCTGCCGCTTTTCATCAGGTTTTACCTGAACCGTCCGATACACTTCCGGAAAAATGTCTTTCCAATTCAAAAAATGGTCAAACTCGCCGGTAATGGTACCGAATCGTGCCTCGTTGCCATGCGTGATAATGCTGAAAAGGTTGGGATGAAAAAGCTTCTCTTCACCCTCTTTAACACCATAATCGTCATCACGGGTATTGGCGTATCGGCTGATTTGAATAAACGCTTCGCTCAAGGGTTCAGCCACATCGTTGTCTTTGCACTCGATGACCACAACCGGGAGGCCATTCAAAAAGAGCACAATATCGGGGATGATGGCGTTGCGGCTCGCACCGGGGGTGTCGATGCGGAACTGATTGATGGCGATAAAGCTGTTTCGCTCAGGATTGCGGAAATCGATCAAGCGCACCAAAGTGCTCTGCTCGCCAGTCAGCTCATTGACGCTGGCCATCGTGTTTTTTGTGAGCAGCTCATGGATGGTTTTGTTGGCCTGAAGCAGCCCAACGCCGGGCTGGGTCATTACTTCACGCACAACATCGTCAATCTGCTTTTCGGTGAGCCAGGAGCGGCCGTCATCTGTCAGGTTGATTCGCTTGAGAGAGTTGCGGAACTCATTGGTGAGAATCGTCTCCTTGAAATGGTCGCGCTTGCTTGTTGCCGAGTTTTGGGGGATGCCGTTAAACGATTCGATTTTTTTGCCATAAACACCTTTTTGCTCGGCGGCCATGGGATATTCTGTTCCGGAAAGTCCAGAACCATAATTTGATTGCTCATTATGGTTTATCACCTCCCAGCCCAACTGTTGCAGTTTATCGAGGAAAGGGCGTTCGACGTTGGTGTATTCCGACATTATGTATTCGCCTGAAAGTTATGCACTCTTTAAAATTCGAGACTTTTTGCACCGAGATTGATATCTGGAGGGCCAATTTCCATTTTCTTCAGCCTTGTGTACTGTCCTGGTGCTTAAAACTGTTGTATGAAAATTGATTAACTTGATTAGAAGATTTTCTTGATTCTGCTTTATCAATCATGCCAATCCCCTAATCCTTCTTATCAAGGTTCAGACACTTTTACCCTGACTTTACCAGTGAGAAGGTCGGACATGAGGGCAAATTTAAGTTGCTGATATTTATGCGTATTTGCGAATTCCGTTTGAAGTTGAATATCGATTGCAAATAATTTCTTGGCTATTGAGATAGCTTCATTTTCTTCAACAAGAGGGAGTAAAAATTTTGAAAAATTTGATTTATTAACAATTGGTACAGCTTGAAGTCCGGTTTCCTTCCGAAATTGCTCTCCGTTATAAAAAAGCATTGCATAGTAGAGAAAATCCGTAAGATTTGTATTCCTTGGTACTACAGCATTTATTTGTTGATTCGTAGCACATTCCCGTACAGTGAAAGCCATTTTCCCAATTGTTGAACCAATACACACAACGCAAATTGACTTTGCAGGTAGTTTTCTACAAAGTAAAAAACCTGCTATTGATAGCATTTTCTCTGTTGATTGAATAAACTGATTTTCATTTATATCTGAAGGCGAAACAAACATGTAATCGTCTCCATAATTCCATGTATTACTTGTCGGAGGTGTCGACCCAGTTGTTATTTCTGCCATTTCTTCAAGAATTTCTACTTCCCACTCCTCAGGCACCCACCCCAACTCACTCTGCTTATACAACTCCGGTGCATCTTCATACCTCGGCCTCAGTTTTCCTGTTTTCAGGTCAATGCCACGGGTAAAGAGGTCGCGCATCATGCCAGACTTGATTACCTTGTATTTGGCTATGGCCGCCTCAGTCTTTTCGATGACTGCGTCAACGGTGGAGAGAATGCGGGCAATTTTGCGTTGTTCGGGGAGAGGAAATATTTCAAAAGTTACCCGATATAAGTAATCACGACTAATACTCGGAACACCTGTTGACTCATTAAGCTTTTTTAAATCATATTTTAATAAATTGTAATAAAGCCATTTTGCATCAACGTTTGCATTGGGTAAAACTGCATAGGCAGTATCAATAACCCAACAGTCCCCGATTATAAAAAGCGGTTTATCTAAAGTTCCTTTTCTGGCAACCACCACTAAAGGGCCATGAAATAAAGGCTTTGTTGCTGATCCGACTAAACCACCAGTGCCATAAATACCTATATCTGTATAATCACTCGCCCGAATTTCTTTAGGACTTGCGCCGTATTCAATCGTTGAGAGATTTCTTAAAGACTCACTCATCTCCCACCCCCTCATTCTTGCTCATCTCCTTCTCAATCTCCTCGATACTCGGCAGGCTTCCCTTCAGATTATCCGGCAGTGAGCGTGTCAGTTCGTATTCTGAAACGCCAATAGGTTTATGGATATCCCTGAGAGCGTATTCGGCAAATACCTTGTCTTTACTTTCACAGAGTATCAAGCCAATGGTTTTCTCATCCGTTCCATGTTTCAGCAGATCATCCACAGCAGAGCAGTAAAAGTTCATCTTTCCGGCATATTCCGGTTTAAACTCACCTTTTTTGAGTTCGATGACAATGAAACAGCGTAACCGCAAATGATAAAAAAGGAGATCGATGTAAAAGTCTTTATCGCTGATTTCAAGATGGTACTGCCTGCCGACAAAAGCAAAACCGGCTCCCAGTTCAACCAGAAATTTTTCGAGGTGTTTGATCAGTTCCGTTTCCAGTTCCCGCTCGGCATAAGGTTCCGTCAGAGTAAGAAAATCAAAAATATAGGGGTCTTTTAATGCCTGCCGTACCAGTTCGGATTGTGGCATAGCCAGCGTTTTGCTGAAGTTGTTGGCCAGTGAACCCTGGCGGCTATACTGGTCACTTTTTATGGCCCTCCGCACATTTTAGTGGAATGAGGGGATAAAATCGTAGATTGCAGTATTTCAACCCTAACCTCCAAGATGCAAAAACTAACTGAGCATTACCAGCAATTACTGGGATTTCCT
>CAIQGA010000192.1 GCA_903871235.1 uncultured Chlorobiaceae bacterium | reverse complement strand
GGCAGGAAATCCCAGTAATTGCTGGTAATGCTCAGTTAGTTTTTGCATCTTGGAGGTTAGGGTTGAAATACTGCAATCTACGATTTTATCCCCTCATTCCACTAAAATGTGCGGAGGGCCATTAAAAGAAGTTGCAACTATTACTGCCGGTCAGAGTGCACCTAAGCCAGAATTATTCTCAAATGAAGGGTTGCCATTTGTTCGTGCAGGATGTTTAGAGGAGCTTATTGCCGGAAAAAAAGAGTCAGATCTTGAGATGATTTCAAATGATGTCGCAAGAGAATTGAGGATGAATCTTTATCCTGAAGGTTCGATACTCTTTGCCAAAAGCGGAATGTCAGCAACAAAAAACCGTTTTTACCAATTAAAGACCCCTGCGTATGTGGTCAGTCATCTTGCAGTGTTGATTCCAAAAGATCGTTTTTTTTCTGACTATCTTAGACACGTTTTAATACAATACCCACCATCATCATTAATAAAAGATATCGCTTATCCAGCTATTAGTTTGGGTGACATACAGGACTTCAAAGTCCCCATTCCAGAAACTTATGACGACCAAATTCGCATCGCAACCCTTCTTTCCAAGGTAGAGAACTTGATCTCCTGCCGTCGCGAGCAACTCAAACAGCTTGACGAACTGCTCAAAAGCATTTTTCTGGAGATGTTTGGTTTACACAATGGCGACGTCAAGAAATGGATAATCGAGCCTTTAAGCGCCTGTACTGAAATTGTGTCTGGTGTTACAAAGGGGAAAAAATACAATGGGAATAAACTGAGAGATGTTCCATACATGAGAGTGGCAAATGTTAAGGATGGCTATCTCAATCTGTCGGAGATAAAAACAATAGAAGTAACAGAGGCAGAAATTTATAAATATAAATTGATTTCAGGCGATCTTTTGCTTACAGAAGGTGGCGATCCTGACAAATTAGGCCGTGGAGCAGTTTGGAACTGTGAAATTGAAGAATGTATACATCAAAATCACATTTTTAGAGTCAGAGCTATTGGGAATAGTGTGAATCCTGTTTTCCTAAGCGCACTTATGGCAAGTAAGTATGGTAAATCCTACTTTTTTAAAGCAGCAAAACAAACAACAGGAATTGCTTCTATTAACTCTACCCAGCTTAAAGCATTTCCTCTAATAAAGCCTCCTGTTGATCTTCAAAATCAATTTGCGGCTATAGTCGAAAAAGTTGAATCCGTAAGATCCCAGTACACTAAATCTTTGAAAAATCTTAAGTCCCTTTATGGAACTCTTAGCCAAAAGGCGTTAACAGGTGAACTGGATTTGTTGCGGGTGCAGATTTGTGAAGAGTGTGAGATGGCGAACAGGACAGCATCAAGAATAAGCGCTTCACAAGAATTGACTCCGTAGTAAAAAAAGGCTATACATCAAGGAATCAGGCTTGGATGAATTGAGATTTTACGGAGCGACTTGTTGTTGACCGCTTATAATTATATTTCCTAAACAATAAATCGAAACTCAATCATTTGAGGCATCTATGGATCAAAATGTAAGTTGTGTCGTTTATAGAAACGAAAATTATCTTGGGATGGTCGATATTGATATAGTTTTTATCCATGGGATTGATTCAAGTAATAAAGATACTTGGTGTAATGAAAATAAAGAAATATGGCCAAGCTGGTTAGTTTATATATTTCCTAATTGCAGGATTTTATTGATAGAATATCCTTCGGCAAAGTTTATTGGAAGCATATCTGATAGGATGTCAATAATAGAAAGATCAACGAATATAGCTAATATACTATTTGCAAAAGGTGTCGGTTCGAAACCTACGATATATGTATGCCATAGCTTGGGAGGTATTTTAATTAAAGAGATGTTTCGGATCTCTTCTCGGCATGAAAAGTATAATGTTTTATTTGAAGAGGTAATTGGTATTGTTTTTCTTGCAACTCCTCACAAAGGATCGCCGCTTGCGACATTAGCTAAAGTATTTAGAGTTTCTTCTAAAATAGCCTCCGATTTAATAAGTGATTCTAATTACTTAATTGAATTGAAAGACTGGTTTAGTGAAATTGCTGAAAATAAATCAATTGCCGTATCAAGTTATTGTGAAAAAAAACGTTATAAAAATCTTATTGTTGTTGATCAAGAATCAGCAGACCCTAATTGTATTTCATGTATTACAGTGCCTTTGGATTATAATCATATAACAATAACAAAGCCACGTAATTTAAGTAGCGATTTGTTTACACGTATTTTTTCAGATATTCAAACTATTATAAAGCAAAATAAAGGTTTAATTATGAATAATGGACTTACTAACTACAAAGGACATCTTTGTGATTTACTGAGATTGCCAGTATTAACAAATAGTAGATTTTCAGAAATATGCCATTGTTTGCAAATGATATTAAGTGAAGATAGATTGGATGCTGAGGCAATGATATTTTGTTTACCTGTTTCTCAGAAATGTACAATTATTACAAAGAATTCAAAGACCATAAAATTATTTAAACCTGTAGAGGAAAGATGGCCTAATCATTTCTCCCTTCAAAATGCTATACCGGGCGAATTTGTGACAGAACACGGAAAAAATCTTGAAAGACAAGAAAATAGTGAAAATATACACGATAGGGCGCAGTTAGTTAGATTTATTGCCGAGTTGATAGTGCATTCGTTTGATATCGTTATTGATTTAAATGTAAGTTGTTATTGGGGCTCTAGTTGTGATTTAAAGATTTTATCTGTTGCTCATGATTTTTATTCAAAAATCAATAAAGGTCTTGATGAATCTTTAAGTGATGACGTAAGGAAAAAGTTGGCTGTCGATAATATGCAAAAATTTATAGATAAAGAGTCGTTTTTATCTTCTTCATGGATTGATAGAGGCTTTATGATTAAATATAAGGATAAATATAATGCTACTGGTAATGCTATTTATACGTTGCTTAATAAGACCTGTGAAAAGTATAAGATTAAGGCAGGGGTTGAGATCGACAGAAAGATTAAGGAGAAAAATAACGCTTTAAAAATATTTATGGCGCTATATGACGATACTGTTTTTCGAAAAGACTTGATTGGGGAAATGTTTGATGCGTACATTTGTAAAAATGAAATAAATGCCAGATTACATTGTCATGGGTCAGAAACAAAACCAATCCAATTGATTTTTAAAATAAAAGATGCAAATTATTCAAGGGATATTATTATCTTTTCGCCAAAGATAAATGAAGAAAAGAACGAAAAGTTAACAAAGTGGCTGTGTGATAACAAAGATATAGAGATTAATAAAAACTCGTTGAGGACCAAGCCATTAAAAAAAGGTGAACTGTGCACTTGCACAGCAACGTTGGGAAAATATTTAACTATTGATAACATAGATGAGGCTGGTGTATTTCCTTTTGGTAATAAGTTTATTACTATGTCATCATTGTTTGTTTTGTCTGGTTCAGAAATTCAATATGGAGATTCTGGGAGTCCTATTAAGGATAGTAATGGTAAAATAGTAGGTGTGATTATTGGGAAAACAGCAAATGAGATAAAAAACCGTATATTCGCGGCTTCAACTATTTATATACACCAAATGTTAGTTGACAAAATGAATAAAAAAGAGAAGGCAATTAAAAGAAAAAATATTGTTAACAAAATAGAATTAAATTATTCAGATCCCTCTGATGATAATGATAAATAATTCAAAAAAAATATCAGGTTTGGTTATAATCGCTTTCTGGACTTGGTGTTCAGAGAGCAGGGCTGCAGATCGAGTATAAAAATTTCTCCCTTATAAGCGTTCGGTGAAAAATTGTTGCATAATCATTTCGAAGGATTTTGATATTAATGAAGGGATGACGGCTCTGGATGTCGGATGTGGACTGGGCTTTTTCACCATCGAGATGGCTCGGATGGTTGGCAAAACAGGCCGGGTTATTGCTGCTGATATGCAGGAGGGGATGCTTCAGAAAGTAAAAGAGAAGATTAAAGGGACAGTGCTTGAGGATCGAATTCACTAGCAAAAATGCGGAGAGGATAAGATAGGAGCCTCGGAGCCTGTTGATTTTGTTCTATTGCTCTACATGGTTCACAAAGTCCCGAACAAGGAATATTTCTTCAAGGAGATACGATCAATATTGAAACCGCAAGGACAAGTTCTGATCGTTGAGCCGCCATTTCATGTTTCAAAATCAGCGCTTGAAGAAAAAATCAGAATAGTTCAGGAAGCTGGGTTTGCTATTATTGAAAAACCAAAAGTTTTTTTCAGCGGGGCATTGCTATTGAAAAAATCATGAGGTCAGGTGTATACCTTTCGGGTATACAAAGGAGGAATAAACAGTCTCGTTATTCGCTATATTCTTTTATAAAAAGTTGTTAAAAGGTTTCTTCTATAATTTTGAAAGTTTTATGTGGAAAGAAATAATCTGCTTTTTTGCGAATCAGGCAGATCAGTCTAAGCAATGTTATGCGTCTCCAGGAGGGAAGTTAAGTGAGTTATCTGGGAAAAGTATTTAACGTAATGATTGCATCACCTGGTGATGTTGCATCGGAGCGAGCGATAATCAGGGATGTGATATATGAATGGAATGCGGTTCATTCTTTATCGAGAAATATCGTGTTGCTACCGATTGGTTGGGAATCTCACTCATCCCCTGAAATGGGCGCTAGTCCGCAGGCAATAATTAATGATCAAATTCTTGATAAATGCGATTTACTTGTTGGTGTTTTTTGGACAAGAATCGGCACGCCAACAAACGAACATCCCAGCGGCACAGTCGAAGAAATCGAAAAGCATATTAAATATAGCAAGCCAGCGATGCTTTACTTCTCAGGTCAACCGGTTGTCATGGAAAGTGTGGATTTGAACCAATTCAAAGAACTACAGGTGTTTAAGAAGTCATGTCAAAGCCGAGGGCTATATGAGAGTTATGACAGTCACGCTGACTTCAAGGTTAAGTTTTATAGGCATTTACAGCTAAAAGTTAATCAGCACGAAATGTTTTTAGGTGTCAATGCCAGTGAGATAGATGTAGAACCCGTTCCATCAAAAACAAAGCTCCCCTCACTAACCAATGACGCACGCATCCTCTTAAAAGAGGCTAGTTTAGATCCGCATGGTCACGTTCTTTACCTGCGCGTGCTAGCTGGCACTCATGTTCAAGTGAATGGCAAAGACTTGGTTTTCTCGAATGAGCGTAGAGAAGTTGCAAAATGGGATGCGGCAATTCAGGAGCTCATAAATCTCCAACTCCTAGTGACCGTTGGTCAAAAAGGTGAAATTTTTGAGCTTACGAATTTTGGCTACCAAATAGCTGACATGATAGAGCTATAAACATAATACTGCGCTGTTGTAGATACCTTCCGGCAGTAATCATAATGGGTGGTTAATCAAAAATGGATATTGGTAAACATACGTTAATCATGATATACATTTATGAGTGGCGGTCATTTCGATTTTAAAGATAGTTTTCTTGTCTATATCGCCGAACAACTTGAGCGTGATATAGAAAACAGTGAGACTGCAATCAACAATCCGCTGAAGCTCACGCCGCCAACCTATCTCTCGGTTGATATTGTCGAGCTTGATGGGAAATCCTTGCTGCGTATCTATGTGCCGGAAAGCTCGCAGGTGCATCGCTGCAATGGGCGCATCTACGACCGCAATGAAGATGGTGATTTGGATATTACCGATCACACGATACTTGTGGCGCATCTCTACCAGCGAAAACTCGCAACGTCCAGTGAAAAAAAGGTATACTCATGGATTCAGGTTGGAAATCTTCGTGCGGAATTGATCGAAAAGTGCCGTCGATATGTTCGGATTAACAAGAGCAATCATCCCTTGGCGGATATGGATGAACTTGATCGGTGCGTTTTTCAGGGAGATAGACCGCGCTGACGAACTGGGTTCTGGTATGCGCAAGATGATGATGTACGGTAAAAAGTACGGCGGAGCGGACCCTCAGCTCATCGAAGGTGATGTTTTTCGCATGATCATCAGCGTGCCTGAATTTGGAGATAAACCGTCAAACACTCTTGGACGTGAGCCAGCGGCAGTTTCTTCAGGGCCAGAGTCAGGGCCAGAGTCGGGGCCAGAGTCGATTTTTAAAAGAGTTATCAGGGAGTTGCTCATCGGTGCCTGTTCAAAATCTGAACTGGCGATTGCGCTTGGTCACAGGACGGTATCAGGGAAACTGAATTAACGAATCCGTGAAATGCTTGCTGGTGGTTTGATTGCAGATCGCACTCCTCGAAATCTGAAAATCTTACAGTATTACAATCTTGCAATCTGCCATAACCACAATACAACAAGTCGCCGGGCAAGAGGAGAGATGGATGTTTGATGAATTTGCAGTATATACCCGATTAGGGAATATGCTATTTCGCTCGACGGTTGAAATGCAACTTTCATTTTTAAAATAAGTTGCAATTGCGTCCGCACTGCGGACGCAATTGCACTGTTCGCGGTTCGGCCTGGTGATATTTCAATAATCGGCCTGTGACGAAAACGGTATTCAACAATTCAAAAATCATAAGGAGGATGCGGATCATGAATGAAGAACAAACGCTTATTGTCTTTGAAAATACGCCAATTCGCCGTCACTTCGATGAGGCTACTGAAACCTGGTACTTCTCGATTGTTGATGTAATCGCAGTTTTGAGCGAAAGCGTCAACCCGCGTGATTATTGGTTCAGGATGAAGGTCAGGGTAAAAAGTGACGATGGACTTGAACTGTCGACAATTTGTCGGCAGTTGAAAATGAAGGCTCCTGATGGGAAAATGAGAGCAACAGATTGCGCAAATGTGGAAGGACTGCTGAGAATTATTCAACCCATACCCTCGCCCAAAGCAGAGCCATTCAAGCAATGGATGGCAAAAGTAGGCTATGAACGCATTCAGGATACGGCTGATCCAGCGCTATCAGTTGATCGCGCCCGCGAGTACTTGCTACAACATGAGTGAGGCTGATCTGGTTCACTTCAACGACAACTATGGAAAGGTGCCCTTCTTGTCAGTGATGACAGTGGTCGGGTGCGGTATGGCATGAGTGGGATTATCTGGAATTGAGCTACATTGTGATTGATTTGTACGCTATAGTGATACTTAAAGAGGAACAACTATGATAGCAATAAGCACAACGGAGTTGAGGCG
>CAIQGA010000191.1 GCA_903871235.1 uncultured Chlorobiaceae bacterium | reverse complement strand
GGTACGGCACCTGAACTCCTCGCCCCCGTCGGTAACGACCATATAGGTCGAGCCGGTCACCTCAATAACCATGCCACCCGTTACCCCTCCAGCCTCTCTTTTACACTCCATCTTCACACTGCTCCATACTTTATAAAAAACTACCCGATATCCGCCAAAGCGAACCGGTCATGGTAATGATGCAGATAACACTCCCGTATACAACGGTGCGCAGCATCCCGCAACTGGCAATCCTCTTCAACAAGCTGAAATGCCGCAGCGCGGGCCGACTGCATGATATCAAAATCCTTGCTCAGATCGGCAACCCGTAATCCACTCAATGTCCCGGACTGCTCTTTTCCAAGAATATTGCCTGCGCCCCTTATTTTCGCATCAATTTCAGAGATAAGGAAACCGTCCGTCGTCGACTCCATCGCCGAAAGCCGTTCACGCGCCTCAGCCGTCACTCTGGCATGAAGCAGAAAACAGGTAGAACGGTGCTCTCCCCGGCCAACGCGCCCCCTGAGCTGATGCAGTTGGGCCAAACCAAAACGCTCGGCATGTTCAATCACCATAACGGTCGCATTCGGCACGTCAACGCCCACCTCAATCACCGTCGTGCCCACCAGCAAATCAATTTCGCGACGCCGAAACTGCTCCATCACCCTCTCCTTCTCATCCGGCGTCAGTTGGCCATGAATCAATCCAAGACGCAGATCGGTAAAACGGGTAGCCGAAAGCTCCTGATAACTCTCCACTGCCGCCTTGAGATCCATTTTTTCCGACTCCTCAACAAGAGGATAGACAATATAACCCTGTCTTCCTTCTGCAATCTCTTTGCGAAGAAAACCATACACCTTCAGCCTCTCTGCTTCAGAGATGACAATTGTCTTGATTGCCTGGCGTCCGGCAGGCTTTTGGCGGATCATCGAGACATCAAGATCACCAAAAACCCCCATAGTGAGTGTTCTCGGTATTGGTGTCGCCGTCATCAGCAGCACGTGCGGGTGTACTGCCTTCTCCTGCAACGCCTTGCGCTGCAACACCCCGAAGCGGTGCTGCTCATCAATAATGACAAGGCCAAGGCTATTGTAGCTCACCCCCGGCTCAATCATGGCATGGGTACCGACCGCAATATGCAGCTCTCCCGAACCGAGCGCGGCAAGCACCGCCTGACGCTCCTTTTTCCCCTGCTTCCCCGTCACCATGCCAACCTCAACACCAAGCGGATTAAAAAAACGCTTCATCACCAGATAGTGCTGCACTGCCAGAATCTCGGTAGGAGCCATGAAGGCTGACTGCAATCCGTTATCGACCGCAAGCGCCATGGCAAACATCGCTACAATGGTTTTGCCCGAACCCACATCACCCTGCAGAAGACGGTTCATCGGACTGCCGCTTTTGAGATCGCGATAAATTTCACGAATGGCATTTTTCTGGGCATCAGTCAAGGTGTAGGGTAAACTCGCATGGAGCTTCTGGGTCACCTCACCGGAATGGGTGAACTTTGCCGCCGCCCTCTCCCGCCTGATTGCACTGTGGCGCAAGGCAAAAAGAAGCTGGGCATAAAAAAGCTCCGTCCACTTCATCCGATAACGCGCCCTTGCAAGCTGCTCATGCGAAGAGGGAAAATGAATTTCACGATAAGCCTCCGCAAGCGGCATCAAAGCGTTACCAGCAATCATGGCAGGGGTGAGATTCTCCTCCTTGCCCGGAATCAACGCTTCAAAAGCACGGGCAACAAGGGTGCGGAAGGGCTTTGAACCAAGACCCGCCTGCTTCATCGCATCGCTGGTGGGGTAGAGAGGAATAATCTTGCCGGTGTTGTAGAGATCCAAATCGCTGCACTCCCCGCTGCGCGACTCCATGAGGTCGGGGCTGAGACGGTCGAAATCGGGATGCTGCATCTGCGCATGATGGCCAAAATAGCTCACCTTTCCATGCACAGCCAGCGACTCACCCTGCACCACCGTGCGGGAAAAGTAGCGGACACCCCTGAACCAGGTCAGTTCAAGCACACCGGTGGCATCGCCAAGCCACGCCTTGAAACGCGCCCGACCGGGAGTATCGCCGTCGAGTTGGGTTTTAATGACCGTACCGACAACCGTCACCGTCTCACCATCCGCAAGCGTCCCTATGCTCTTCATGGCACAACGGTCGAGATAACGGCGCGGAAAATAATCAAAGAGGTCGTCAAGGGTCACAATACCTGCTTCCCGCAGAACCAATGCCTTTTTAGAGCCGACCCCCTTGAGGAAGGTGATTGAGGTGGTGCCAGTCATCTTAATGGTTGTAACTCGATTGAAATTCTTGTATATTTCCGCCTTTACTATTTTATCGGCAGCTCATATCATTTATTGTACGACAAAGTCAACGAAAGTCATGAAACAAGATATTCATCCCAAGTATAAGGAAGTCACCGTCAACTGCGCAAACTGCGGCAACTCCTTTGTCACCCGTTCAACCCGTGCAACCATCAAGGTTGACATCTGCAACAACTGCCACCCCTTCTATACCGGAAAGCAGACCCTTGTCGATACCGCAGGACGCGTTGAGCGCTTCAACAAACGCTTTGCAAAATCAACAGCAGCACAGGCAAACGCCTGAACATTAACCTATCGGAACAGCTATGAGTGTCAGAGAGGTTTATCAGAAAACTGAGCCCAAGATGAAAAAAACCATCGAGGCGTTTCAGCACGAGATCGCTTCGATCAGAACCGGAAAGGCGACAACAACCCTGCTCGACCGTGTCAAGGTAGAGGCTTATGGCCAGCAGATGCCGCTCAAACAGGTCGGCAACATCAGTGTGCTTGATGTTCACACCCTTATTGTCCAGGTCTGGGACAAATCAATGGTATCAGGCACTGAAAGAGCTATCCGCGACGCCAACCTTGGGCTCAACCCTGCTGCCGATGGCCAGAACATCCGCGTCAGCATCCCACCGCTCACCGAAGAGCGCCGAAAAGAGTTTGTCAAGCTCACCAAAAAGTTTGGAGAGGACTCAAAAGTATCCCTTCGCAACCTTCGCCGCGACATGATTCAGGAGATTGAAAAGCTCGAAAAATCGAGAGTGATCAGCGAAGACGACAAGAACAAAGGCAAGAAGGATGCCGATGAGATGCTCCACAAATTTGAGAAACAGCTTACCGACCTGATCACGCACAAAGAGAAAGAGATCATGGAGGTGTAGGACTTCAGGCTCCAAAAAGTTTTCAGTTCAGCAAGAGAAGCCGGGGGCTACCCGGCTTTTTTGCGTTTACCCTTCTCCAGTCAGCCTACGTGAGCGCTCCCGATACATGCAGCACTCGTAAACCGGGCACCCTGCGCAAAAGGCGCTTTCCATTGAGTTCGAGAACCTCCAGGAGAGTACTACAACTTCTCCCACTCAAACTTGCTGACGTTTCTTGCCTTGGGGTCAAAAACAATGCCAATCAGATAGCGGTCGCCACTATATTTCTCGTAGTATTTCATCCTCTT
>CAIQGA010000190.1 GCA_903871235.1 uncultured Chlorobiaceae bacterium | reverse complement strand
TTTTGCTGATGCTGTTGTTGTTGATCACATCGTCAAGCTTCTCCTGGGCAATGGCGATGGTCCAGACTCTGGATGCGATGGCGGAAAGTGATTCGCTCAGCCCTTCAAGGTCAAGCAGGCTGAATTTGCGCTGGCTGATGGCTTCGCTCGCTTCATCGAAAATAAAGACGATTGTTTCAGCCTGCTGCTTTTCGAGGTAGCGGCTCAGTTCATCCTTGAGCTTCGATGCGCTGAAGCTGTCAATGATCGAGTTCAGATGGATGACGGTTTCGTCGTACTCCTGTTCGGTATAGTTCCATGCTGTCAAAACCTTGCGAATGGTTGAGGGAACGCGCATGGAGCTTGTCCGGATGCTCTGCCACTCTTCACCCGTGAGCTGTTTTACCTTCTCTACAAATGCTGGATAGTGGCCGTCGAGAAAGAGCTGATACTCCATATAGCCGTACACAGAGTCAAGAAAACCGAGGTTTTTCAGGAAATTGCGGAAGAGGGTAAAGGCCAGCCCCTTGTCGGTGTTCTGTTTGGCGATATCGAGAGAGATAACCCGGTTGTTGCTGCTGGCGAATTTGCGCAGGTCGTTTTCGATAAGGGCGGCATCATTGAGCCCGGAGAGTCGCGGGATGATGCGCTCTATGGCTTGGGTTCCCATAATTACCCTGTTGTCGAGCAGGTAGCCGAGCATCTTGCCAAAATAGGATTTGCCGGAGCCGTAAAAGCCTGAGAGCCAGACGCCGGTCTCTTTGATGCTGGAGTTGTACTTTGAGGCAAAGGTGGAGAGGTGACGGCCAATATTTTCGGTAATGATGTAGTTGTCGATCTCGTAACGGATCTCCTCTTCGACCTGCTCTTCAAGGTCAATGACATTCTTTATATCAATATCGAGGTTGAGACTCAACAGCTCTTTGATTTTGGGCATAGGGCACTCCACTATTTGACAAGATGGCATCGGTAGTTTGAAGCCTGTTTATGGTTGAGGAAGAGCAGTTCGTTGTTCCTGTAGCTGGCAGGATAGAAGATGACAAGCGGTATACCCTGCATCATCACGGTTTTGTGTTCCATAATGTTGACATTTTCGATGCCGGTACCTTCAAGAGCGCCGGTGTGAATGAGGAAGGCTGTTTTTTCATCCCGGCTTGCCTGGCATATCTCCGTGACAATCAGGGAGAAGAGGCAGTTTGGGTATTCGTTTGTGAACACCTTGAATGAGGTGCTGCTGTTCTCGCGGTAAAATGCCTTGAAACCCTCCAGCGCCTTACGCTCCTTGTCTGTGCCGTTGACGCTGTTGTATTCATCACCAAGCAGGTCAATGCTTTTGACAAACAGCTCCGCGATATCAATAAAATAACCGTCCGGATAGAGTTCTCTCGCCTTAGCGATATACTCCTCCTCTTCTGCCGGGGGATAGACAAATAAAACGGTGTTTCCACCGTTTGCCGTTCGCTTTAGTTGCGTCCGGTTGTCTTCATGTAAAACCACACGAAGATCATCGAATTTCTGCTTTTGTTCAGTGAGAAATGGCATCAACAAGCTCCTGTGGTGACAATTTTAACTGCACAGTCAATGCCTCCCCGGTAGAGGCGATATCAAGAAAGGGCATGAAGCTGATATTTTTCAGCGCCCGGATCAAATTTTCTCGCTCAAGAAACAGGAACTCTCGATATGGTGACTTTAAAATATCGGTTGTAGAATCATCCACACTGAGGATAACATACACAAAGAAAATAAGTTCATCCTCAGAAAGCCTGATATTGAGTAACTGTTTTTTTACTTTACCCTCAATCATTCCAAGCTTTTTGAGAATGGTGAGGTACTTGGAGCCAATTTTTTCAAGAGTGGAATCTGAAAAAATTTTAAACTGCGGGGA
>CAIQGA010000189.1 GCA_903871235.1 uncultured Chlorobiaceae bacterium | reverse complement strand
CAAAATCAATCCTGCTAACTCTGATATACTGAACAATCGCGGTATGGCTTTACAGGATTTGGGACTATATAAAGAGGCGCTCTTGAGTTATGACAAGGCGTGTGCTCTAAGCCTTGACAGCGCTGAGATTTATTATAATCGTGCGAATGTATTGCTGAAACTGAAGCAGCATGAAGATGCGATTAAAAGTTATAAAAGGGCTCTTGTGCTCAAGGTAGACTATGCAGATGCATACTATAATCTTGGAAATGCATTGCGTGAGTTGATACGATATGAAGAGGCTCTGGCAAGTTATGACAAGGCAATAGAATTTAAGCCTGATTTGGCCAAGATACACTATAATCGTGCCAGAACGTTAAAGGAGTTGACGAGATATGAAGAGGCTTTGGCAGGTTATGACAGGGCTCTGACTCTGACTTTTCCTGCCTTGACTTGCTCTTTTGATGGCGTCACGTCAGTGGATTTGGCGGATCATGATGGAGCGCTTGCCATTTCTGATATGACGCTTGCATTGAAGGCTGACTTTGTTAAGGCTTACACGGCCCTCGGTTTTGTGTTTATTAAACTGAAGCATTTCAACACAGCATTGTTGAGTTATGACAAGGCGCTTGCTCTTAGTCCTGACGTTGCTCAAGCGTACTGTAATCGGGGAATTGCTTTAAAAAAACTTGGTCGATATGAAGAGGCTCTGGCAAGTTATGACAAGGTGCTTGCGTTGAAGCCTGACTTTGCTGAAGCTTGGTATAATCTTGGCAATGTTTTCCTGGAACTGAGACGATATGAAGAGGCTCTGGCAAGTTATGACAAGGCGCTTGCGTTGAAGCCTGACTTTGCTGAGGCATTGTATAATCTTGGGAGTGTGTTACTGGAGCTGAAACGCTACGAAGCGGCCCTCGCAAGTTATGATAAGGCGATAATGCTCAAACCAGATTTTGCTGAAACCAATTGTAATTACGGAGTTTTATCAACGGAGTTGAGGCAATATGAAAAAGCTCTGGCATCTTATGACAAAGTCCTTGCCTTCAGGCCGGGCTATGATTATTTATTTGGTATACGTTTGCATACGCAGATGTTGATTTGTGACTGGAAGGCTTTTGATGATCAGGTTTATCTGCTCGTTGAAAAAATAGTGCAAAAATCGAAAGCAACATCACCATTTCCTTTTCTTGCGCTTAAAGACTCTCTCTCTTTGCAAAAAGAGGTTGCCATGCTATATGTGCAGGAGAAATATCCGAAAAATCATGTGCTCCCGGAAATTCAAAAATACGTCAGGCATGAGAGAATCCGGATTGGTTATTACTCGGCGGATTTTCATGATCATGCAACGACTCGTTTGATGGTGCAGCTCTTTGAGGCGCATGACCGATCACGGTTTGAACTTTTTGCATTTTCATTTGGCGCCGATAAGCAAGATGATATGAGAAAGCGGGTTGCAGCTTCATTTGACCATTTTTTTGATGTACAGAACCAGTCAGATAATGATGTAGCTTTGCTCTCAAGAAATTTGGAAATTGACATTGCCATTGACCTGAAAGGCTTCACCGCCAATGCCCGCGTCGGCCTATTTGCCCTGCGGGCAGCACCGGTACAGGTTAATTATCTTGGCTATCCCGGTACCATTGGCGCAGAATATATTGACTATCTCATTGCTGACCGAACACTGATACCGGAAAGCAGTCAGCATGGCTACACCGAAAAAATAGTTTATCTCCCCGATAGCTATCAGGTCAACGATACAAAGCGTCTCATTGCTGAAAAACTCTTTACCCGGCAAGAGTGCGGTCTGCCGGAAAACAGGTTTGTTTTTTGCTGTTTCAATAATAACTACAAAATTACTCCGTCAACCTTTGAAGGATGGATGCGCATTCTCAAGCTGGTGCCGAAAAGTGTCTTCTGGCTTCTTGAAGATAATCCAAAAGCTGCGGAGAATTTGCGGAAGGAAGCGCTCAAAAGGGGTGTTGACTCCGACAGGCTGATTTTTGCAAAGCGGATTCCTGTGGCTGAACACCTTGCACGGCATCGGCTGGCAGATTTGTTTCTTGATACTTTTCCGTGCAATGCTCATACTACAGCAAGCGATGCCTTGTGGGGTGGGCTGCCTCTTTTGACGCTGGCCGGTGAATCATTTGCGAGCCGTGTTGCGGCCAGTCTGCTCAATGCTATTCAGTTGCCGGAACTTATCACTACGACAGAGGAAGAGTATGAGGCTCTTGCAATTGAACTTGCCACTCATCCGGAAAAGTTGACAGCGATCAGGCAGAAACTTGAAAAAAACCGGTTGACAACCCCACTGTTTGATACTGAACTCTTTACCAGAAACCTTGAAAAGGCTTATATGGCAATGTATGAGCGCTATCAGGAAGGAGTGCCGCCTGATCATATTTGTTCAGATGGCACAAAAGCGGTATATCAGTTGCAGTAAGAGTGTTTTTCGCTGCGGTGCCAATTACACCAGTAACGGCCTGTAGCATTTGCATCCATGCATGCTGGGTTTGCTCAAGAATATATGAACTCCCGGGCTTGCTCTTGGTAAGGCGGCAGAGCTTCTCAGGCCTGGAGGTGTTTTTGTTATCAGTTGGCAGCATTATGAGTCTGTCTGAAATCAAAACGAGTGCATTGAACAGATTTTTTTCAACGGAATTAATTCTTTCTTTGCTGCGTTTTTTTTACGTAAATTCGGGTGTTAATTGTTTTTGCTGCCGTGCTTTTTGCGTATCGAACGTTCCGTGAGGGGTAAAGGTACTTTCGGTATCGCTGTAGCCATTTCTGATCGGGGCGGTGTTTTTTTTCTTGGCCAAATTGACGTTACCTTTGCCCTCATAAGGGACTTTTTTTTGCTCAGAAAAAAATATTGTTACCTGCGTTGTTTATTTCTCTCATGCATTTGTAAATATTTAAGGTTATGAGATTTTTTTCAGGCGCATTTGTTTCTGCAAAACGGGTTTTGCTGCTTGTCTGTTTTTGTAGTGTTATGGTTTCGGCAGCAGTGTTTGCGGCTCCGCTCAATGTTGGAGATGAATATGGTGGCGGCAAAGTTGTTTATCTCTTGCAGCCAGGTGAAAAAGGCTATGAGGAGAACGAGCTGCACGGATTGATTGTCGCCAAAGAGGATTTGCAGGACGAGTTGCTCTCCTGGTCTGACGCTAAAGTCGCTGTTGCTGGGTTGGAGATAGGTGGCAATAAAGGATGGGTTTTGCCGAATGTGAAAGTGTTGATCTGGTTGTATCAGAATAAGTATCTTGTTGGTGGATTCAGGGAGTATAGCTACTATTGGAGTGGATCTGAGTTTGACAAGCAAAGGGCGTTGGTTGTTGATTTTTACAATGGTGACACGGTAATCAGTGTCAAGTCAGGTGCACTGCTTGGTGTCAGGCGTGTGCGACCGGTACGGAGTTTTTAGGTTTGGCGTTTTGTTCTTGTTGTCTTGTGTTTGTTATATTCTTTCAGTTTTCAATTTTTTTTTCTTGAGTTTGTTATCATGATTATTCCTGGGGAGACGTTACTGTTGATTATTGACGTGCAGGGTCGGCTTGCAGAGGGTGTGGTTCGGTCTGCAGCTCTTCAATCGGTTACGGGAAAGCTGGTTCGGGCATGTAAAATTCTTGAGGTGCCCGTTCTGTTGACCGAACAATATCCTAAGGGGCTGGGTACAACAATTGATTCTTTGAGGGAGTTGCTGCCGGGCACTGTTGCGGTTGAAAAACTGTCGTTCAGTTGTTGCGGAACGGCGGAATTCATGCGACAACTCCGTTCATTCAATCGTAATGATATCCTTGTTGCCGGTATGGAGGCTCATGTCTGCGTTTATCAGACTGCGGTGGATCTGGTTGAGTTTGGTTACAATGTTCATCTGGTGACGGATTGCGTTTCGTCGAGAAGTGAAGAGAACAGGATGCTTGGAATTCGCTGCATTGAAAAAGCGGGAGCCTCCCTGACAAGCAGTGAAATGGCTATCTTTGAACTGCTTCGCGTAGCCGAAGGCGAGCGCTTCAAGGCAATCTCAAAAATCATAAAAGAGTAATCAGTAATCAGCCCTGACAACTGACAACTGACAACTGACAACTGACAACTGACTACATCCCCACGGCTTTTCGGAGCATCTGCTGCAGTGTCTCTTTTCCTTCAATAATATCGGTTTCGATTTTCAGGTAATAACAGGGTCTTGCTGTAATAATTCGGATAAGTTCGGGATGGCCAAGTATCCGGAAGTAATCTTTTTCTGTTGTTATCAAACTGAGCCCTTTGGCTTCGGCTTCCCGGCGAATGGCTTGCAGCTTTTTAATACTATAGGGTGCGTGGTCGTGGAAAAAACGGTGTGCGGCAATGCTTACACCCTCCTGCTTGAGGCTATCGAGAAAGCTTTCGGGTGAAGCTATCCCTGCAAACGCGAATGCGTTGATCTCTTTCATGGAGCGGGCCTCTTCTGAAGTGGTAAATGCGCCTGAAACACAAACAAGTTCCGCAGTTTTAAGACGGGATTTTATGACCGGAAGGCCTGTTTTTTCAACTTTTTTTTCTATGGCATCAGCTTTTTTTGGATCACTGATTTTGTTCAGCATTATCAAATTTGCTCTTTTAAGGTTTTTCAGTGGCTCCCTCAAGCGCCCTTCGGGCAGCATTTTTGCTTTAAAAAAAGGTTCTGATGCGTTAATGAGAGCGATGTTGAGATCTCTGTGGATTTGACGGTGCTGGAAGGCGTCGTCAAGGATGATGACAGAGGGCAGTCGTTTTGCAAAGCGATTGACAATGTAGCTTATGGCATCTTTTCGCTTTTTGGCCACCATGACAATGGCGTTGGGGTTGTTCCATGCGAGCATTGCCGTTTCATCACCTGCTTCTCTGCTGCCAAGCAGGATTTTTTGGCCATCGGAGACAAGTTGTACCCCTTTTGACTCCCGTCGATATCCCCGTGAGACGATGGCTGGTGTGCATCCAATCGAGAGATAGTATTTAACCACCCAGTCAACGAGAGGAGTTTTTCCTGTGCCGCCGACGGTGAGGTTCCCTATTGAAACAACAGGAATGGGAGATTGCCATGCCTTGAAAAAATGACGGTCAAACAGTGTATTCCGAAGCGTCACGACAACATGGTAGGAAAGAGCCGCAGGTCTAAGCAGTATAGAGAGTGGGTTATGCATGGCTGAGCTTGATTGAGAGTTGCTTGGTATATGATTGGAGCTCCGTTTCATTGTTGAATTCAGGAAGATCAATAAGGTGGAGTTTGACGTTGATTTTGCTGAAAGGTTTTGGAATTTCAAACTGGTCCCAGCTTTTGAGTTTCCATTTTTTCGTATGGTGGATTTCAGCAAATACAAGCGGATAGCGCTTTTCTGAGGCCAGGCGCACCATGCCGAATTTGTACTGGTTGGCCGGTCCTCGAGGCCCGTCGGGCGTGAGTGCGATAATATTTTCTTTCTCAAGGGCTTGCTGCATGGCGCGCTTGACCTCATCGCCACCCTTTGAGCTTGATCCCCGGATGAGTGAAAATCCGAGTCGTTCAAGTGTTTCGGCAAGAATATTGCCATCTTCAGAGCGGCTTATCACAGCGATAATTTTTTTTTCGGGAAAAAGTTTCTGGGCCAGAAGCCATCCGGTAATCATTTTTCCATGCCAGAAGGTTATAATCGCTCCTTTGCCAGGAAGTTGTATTTGATCGGGTGTTACCGATATCCGCAGGCTTGCGTGAAGAAGTTTCAGCGCGAAGGGGATGATATGGCGGGAAATCAGCGGAGAGAGAGGCATGGGTGTTGAAAATAATTGTCAATCAGGAACGTTGGGAGCACGGTAATAAGTTTTTTAATTATTAATTTTGCGACAAGCGCAGTATATAAAGCCTCTCTGTTGTAGAGGGGGGAGTAATTTAACAAACCGTGCCGATAAACCACAGGGTCAAATGCGGCAAATGCCCACAGTGAGAGCTATGAATGTTTTGATTATCGGAAGTGGTGCGCGTGAACATGCTTTATGCTGGTCTGCCGCTCGGAGTGAGAGCGTAGAGAGGATCTTTGTGGCACCGGGTAATGGTGGTACCGCCTTGATGGGTGGAAAGGTTTTGAATGTACCCTTGAAGGTCACTGCGCTTGATGACCTGCTTCTTTTTGCTGCCGACAACGAGGTCGATTTGACCGTTGTCGGATCGGAGTCTCCGCTTGAACTGGGTATTGTGGATCTCTTTCGCAGGGCGGGGAAAAAAATAGTCGGGCCAACGAAGTCTGCCGCCCGTCTTGAGTCAAGCAAGGTTTTTTCGAAGGAGTTTATGCAGCGTCATGGGATTCCGACGGCTGGGTATCATGTTTTTCGGAATGCTTTTTCGGCAAACAGCTACATTGCTTTGCCAGAAACCCGCTATCCCCAGGTGATCAAGGCAAGCGGTTTATGTGCCGGAAAAGGGGTTTTTATTGCTCTCGACAAGGAGCAGGCGCTGAAAGCCATCGGGGAGCTTTTTGAAGAGCGCATTTTTGGAGATGCGGGAAATGAGGTGGTTATTGAGGAGTTCCTGCAAGGAGAGGAGGCGAGTGTTTTTGCCCTGACTGACGGTACGGCATATCGGCTCTTTTTGTCCGCCCAGGATCATAAGCGTATTGGGGATGGTGACACTGGCAAGAATACCGGTGGTATGGGCGCTTATGCTCCAGCGCCGTTGGTGACTGCCGAGGTGATGCAGAAGGTTGAGGAACTCATTATTCAGCCGACCTTGAAGGGGATGAGGGATGAGGGCGCTTTGTATACCGGATTTTTATATGTCGGACTGATGATTGACGAGGGAGAACCCTTTGTTGTTGAGTATAATGCGCGTCTTGGTGATCCTGAGACACAGGTAGTGCTTCCTTTGTTGAAGAGTGATTTTGTTGAAGCTCTTCTGGCCAGTGTTGACGGCTCGCTTGATGAAGTGCCCTTTGAGATGCACCCTCAATCGGCAACGACCGTTGTGATTGCTTCGGGTGGCTATCCTGACCACTATGAAGCTGGAAAGGTTATCACCATTGCCGATGAGCTTTCTGTAATGGAGGATTGCCTGCTTTTTCATGCCGGAACGGCCTATGAAAAGGGGCGGCTTACTACTGCGGGTGGAAGGGTTTTTTCGGTAACAGCGCTTGGTTCAACGCTCAGGGAGAGTATTCTGCGTGCATACAGTGCGGTTGAAAAGATCGGTTTTGAGGGCGCCTGTTATCGTACTGATATAGGAGCCAAGGCACTTTAATTTTCAGTCAATGGTTGCTTTATGAAACTGCCCAGGCGTCAATTCGAGATTATCCAGGAACAGGCGTTTCGCGAGTTGCCCTATGAATGTTGCGGGCTCTTGGTCGGAATACAAAACAGTGATTACAGGGGCAATGTGGAGAACATTGTCTATGAGGTTGCGCCCTGCCGAAACTGCCTCTACCATGGCAGGGAGCAGGGCTTTGAGATTGCTCATCAGGAGTATCTTGACGTGGAGCGTGAAGCGACAACGCTCGGGTACGAAATTATAGGTTCTTACCATTCCCACATCAACTCACCGGCGCTGCCATCACTGCATGATGTTGATTTTGCGCATTCGGGTCATACGTTGCTGATTATTTCATTGACCAATGCGCGACCAAGAGAGGTGACGGCATGGTTGAGACGGGAGTCGGGAGGGTTTCATCAGGAGCAGATCCGTGTGATTGAGTAGATTGCCCTCTCCGGTGGAGAAAAACTCTTCAAATATTTTGTACATTACCTTTTTTTAAGCTTACCAAGTATTAAACCCCCTGAATAACGTGCCAAAGCGGGAAGATATAAAGTCGATATTAGTGATTGGTGCCGGTCCTATCGTGATCGGTCAGGCTTGTGAATTTGATTATTCAGGTACTCAGGCGTGCCGGGCCCTTAAGGAGGAGGGGTACAGGGTTGTGTTGGTGAACAGTAATCCCGCAACCATTATGACTGATATAGAGTTTGCTGATGCAACCTATATTGAGCCGATTACGCCGGAATATGTGCAGAAAATTATTGAACGGGAAAAGCCCGATGCGCTCCTTCCAACCATGGGCGGCCAGACGGCGCTGAATATTGCAGTTGCTTTGGCTGAATCGGGTATTCTTGAACGGAACGGCGTTGAACTGATTGGCGCGAAGCTTCGTGCAATCAGAAAAGCTGAAAACCGTGAGTTTTTCAGCGATGCTATGAAAAAAATTGGCCTTGAAATGGCCAAGGGGCGTTTTGTCCGCAATGAAAAAGAGGCAAAAGAGGCTCTGGAGGAAATCGGCCTTCCGATTGTTATCAGACCATCCTTTACGCTTGGCGGCACCGGAGGTGGTTTTGCCGAAACAAAAGCTGACTACTATGATGCTGTTCGCAGAGGGCTTACTGAAAGCCCTATCAGTGAAGTGCTCGTTGAGGAGTGCCTGTCGGGCTGGAAAGAGTATGAGCTTGAGGTTATTCGTGATTTGGCCGATAATGTCATCATTGTCTGTTCGATAGAGAATTTTGACCCGATGGGGGTGCATACCGGCGACAGTATCACTGTTGCACCGGCTCAGACGCTCACCGACCGCCAGTACCAGCAACTAAGGGATGCTTCAGTCCGAATTATCCGGGAAATCGGTGTTGAGACCGGCGGCAGCAATATTCAGTTTGCGATCAATCCTCTTGATGGCCGTATTGTGGTTATCGAGATGAATCCTCGTGTTTCGCGCAGCTCTGCTTTGGCTTCAAAGGCAACCGGTTTTCCTATTGCAAAAGTTGCCGCCAAACTTGCTGTTGGCTATCGGCTCGATGAAATTCTCAATGACATCACCAAAACAACTCCGGCCAGTTTTGAACCGGCCATCGACTATTGTGTTGTCAAAATTCCCCGTTGGGATTTTGAAAAGTTCAAGAATGTTGATGCCCGTCTTGGTGTACAGATGAAGTCGGTCGGTGAGGTGATGGCCTTTGGACGGAACTTCAGGGAGGCGTTACAGAAGTCGTTGCGCGGCCTTGAAATCGGTCGTGCAGGGCTTGGCTCCGACGGCAAGGATGTGATGAATGTGCTTGATATGAATCCGCAGCAGAAAAAGTGTGCGAAAGAGGACATTCTTGAAAAAATCAAAATCCCGAAAGCTGATCGCCTCTTTTATCTCCGCTATGCCTTTCAGGCTGGAGCGACCATTGAAGAGATTCATCAGTCAACCGGTATTGACCGCTGGTTCCTCGACAATATTCTTCAGATTGTTGAGCTTGAAGACGATCTTCGCGAACTGGCCTCCGTAGTCTGAGTGTGCTATGAGCTATTTGAGCAGAATATTGGAGGAGAAAAAGCGGGAGGCAGGGGAGCTGCAAAAAGAGAGGCCCGAGCAGCGTTATATGGAGCGGCAGGGTTCTCTTGCTCCGACTCGAGATTTTCGTGCTGCGCTCCGGCGTAGCGACGGGGGATTAAGGCTTATTGCAGAAATAAAAAAAGCCTCTCCTTCACGGGGTCTTATTGTCACTGATTTCGATCCCGTTGCTATTGCGCGTTGTTATGGCGAGCTTGGTGCTGCCGCCTATTCGGTGCTGACTGACCGGCTTTTTTTTCAGGGGTCGAATGACTATCTCAAGTTGGTAAGCCGTTCATTTTCGTTGCCAGTGCTGCGCAAAGAGTTCATTATTGATGAGTTGCAGATTTTTGAGTCACGCCTGATTGGTGCAGATGCAATTCTGCTTATCGTCGCTGCGTTGGAACCCTCCCAGCTTGCCGATTACCTGCAGTTGGCCGCTGCCATAGGCCTGCACGTGCTTGTGGAGGTGCATGACCGCCATGAGCTTGACAGAGCCCTTGAAAAAGGAGCGCCGATTATCGGTGTCAACAACCGGAATCTGAAAGACTTTTCCCTCAACCTTGAGACATCGCTCTCGCTTCGCCCTTTTATTCCTTCCGACGTTGTTGCTGTTTCCGAAAGTGGCATGAAAAGCTCGTCAGATATTGCCCTTGTCGGCGCGGCATCGTTTGATGCCGTGCTGATAGGAGAGGGGCTGCATACAAGCGCAGAGCTTCGCGGACTCACCTGGTCATAGCTCTGAATTTTTGGGCTGTTTGTGCCGGATTTGCCGCTTTGAAGAAGGCTGTGCCGGCAATCAGCGCATCGGCTCCAGCCGAAACGACCTCCTGCCCATTCTCTTCCGTTATGCCGCCATCAATGGCAATGATCATCTGTGGATTCAGCTTCAGGCGCATCTCATGGAGCTGGCGGATTTTTGCAAGTGATGAGGGGATGAATTTCTGCCCACCGAAACCTGGATTGACCGACATCAGAAGGACAAGATCGAGATCCGGCAGGATGGCTTCGAGTGTCGATACCGCTGTTCCGGGATTTATTGAGACTCCCGCTTTTGCGCCAAGGCTTTTAATGAACTGAATGGTGCGGTGCAGGTGTGGACAGGTTTCCTGATGCACAGTGATCTGGTGTGAGCCAGCCTTGACGAACTCCTCAATGAAGCGGTCTGGATTGGCTATCATCAAATGAGTATCGATAATCATTGGCGTGCATGATGCAATTGCCTGTACGATAAGTGGCCCGAAAGTGATGTTGGGGACAAAGTTGCCGTCCATTATGTCGCAGTGCATCCAGTCAGCTCCTGCTTTTGTGGCGATCTCGATTGAGTGCTCAAGCCGGGTGAAGTCAGCCGAAAGAATGGATGGTGCAAGAAGCGTGGATGGTGCAGGCATGGTGATACTTTCTTGATCGTGAAAAAAATAATCTGCTGAAATAATTAAAAAGCTTCGCCAATTCCAAAATTGAAGGTGTAGTCACCGATGTTCAACGTTGAGAAGCGCCATGGTTTCTCTTGAGCCGGATCATGGAGTTTGTAGGCAAAATCAAAACGGAACGGGCCTATGGGGGAGCCTATCCGTAACCCGACGCCTGCATCCCAGGCAAATTCTTTTGTCAGGGCTCCAAGGTTGAAGCCATAGGGCCCTTTTCTGTCCCAGATGTTTCCGATGTCCGTAAAAAATGTTATACCAGAGGGCTGATTAAAGACTGTGAAAAATTTTTTCCGGTATTCGCCATTAAGTTCAAACTTGATATCTGCGCCGAAATTGGCGGCTGCCTGACTGGTGCTTCGGCCAGGTCCGAGGGTATTGAACAACCAGCCCCGCATACTGTTTGGCCCACCTGCATAAAAACGGCGTTCTTCAGGAGTTGTTTCGGCTTTACCATAGGGCATCATCCATCCAGTCACCAATCTTCCGGCAAGCTGGTTGTGCGGAGAGAGGCTTTTTGTGATCACAAGGCCGCTTTCAAATTTTGCGTACTGTGAATAGGTGGTGCCGAATATCTGGGGCTCCTTGTCACTGAATCCGCTATATGTTTTTGTATCGAGATAGTTGTCAATCAACCATGCAAGGCTTCCTGATTCTTCAAGCAGAAGATCGAGGTTCCAGATTGTCTGTTCCGGCAACACTCGCTGACGGTTTGTGGTGTTGTAGCGAAGCCGAAAGGTCTGGTTGACATGGGTTTCAAGAAGGCTGTCAATTCCAGCGTTAATTGCGGCCTCATCGGCGGGGTTTATGCCGATGTTATTGGCAAGATCGGTTTTGAAAAGCTGTTTGAACCCTTTAAGCGAGTCTTTTTTAACCCACTCAAATTCAAAAAAATCAAAATTGAGGCGCGATGAGGGGTTCAGCCGGGCGCTGTAGGTTCCGCGGATCAGTCCGTTTTTGTTGGAGAGCAGCACAGGCAGTTTTGAGGTGGAGTATTCAACCGTTGTTGAGTAGAAATTGCCTGGTTTTTTCAGAACTGGCATGACAAGGCTGCTTTTAAGGCTGAATTCGTAAGGAATCACCTTGGCGTATTGACCTTCGTCAAGGTTTAGCAGTAATTTGTTGTTGTAACCAGCCTGACGTCCGTATTCGGTCGATGTACGAAATTGTTCAGCTCCTCCAAACAGGTTTTTGTTTTCGTAAGCAAGAGAAGTCCCGAAAAAGAGGGAGCCGTATCGGTTGTCGATCAGTATCTTTGGTTCTATCTGGTGCTTGGGGGCCGTTTCGAGGTGAATAGTGGTGTAGAGTTGGTCGGCGTGCACCGAATCAGGGTTGATGTAAATAGATGAAAAGAGATTGGTTGCACCAAAATTTTGCATCGTTCGCTGTTCAAGACTCTGGCGTGTAACGTTGCCTGGGCGAAATTCAATAGCCGAAGTGATCAGACGAGAGGAAATTTTCTGGTTGCCAAGAATTTTTCCCGTGATAGTATCCTGTGTAAATATCCTGGTTTTTGGTGCGCTGTCGCCTCTTGACGAATTGTGTACTATAGCATTGATAGGCCCATAACGCAGTTGTTTCGGTAGTTTAAGTTGAAAGAGGAGGCCTGCCCGTGTTCCAACGGTATCAATTTTAATGCGAATACTGTCTTGATGAAAAAAGGTATAGCCATACTCCCTGAAAAAAGAGAGCGTGCGATCCCGTTCTTCAATCAATCGCTCGACAGAAAAAAGATCATTGACATTCAGCCTTTTTTTTGTGAGGTACTCTTTTTTGAGTTCTGCAGAAATATTCTCAAGTCCTTCATACGTGACGAAGTCAACCTTTGTAGGATCATTTTCATGGATCGTAATGTTGATGGTTAACTTCCGGTTACTCTTTTTTCGAATAACGGTGGTGTCGACGTCGGCGAAAAAATAGCCTTTGTAGGTATAGAGTTTCTTGATGAGGAAGATGTCTTTTTCAAATTCCTCCGAGTTGAAGGGTTTGCTTGATCTTCCCAAGAGACCGAGCCCAAGAAAGGAGCGCTGCTCTGAGGTACTGATGATCAGTCGGAGTTCCTCTTCAGTGATCGCCTTATTGCCGAAAAAGTGGATTTTGTCAACAGAACGTGACGCAGCGACTCCGTTCTTCCCGGTATCAGCAGCTCTGCCCTGTGCCAGAGATGCACAGAGCAGAAGAAGGGCTATAAGAGTGAATGCTTTTGCCAAGCATGAATCCCGTTTTGTTCTATGTTAATGGATCTTCATCACCGTAACCAAAGTCTTCGTCAGTAGGATAGTCAGGCCATATTTCGTCAAGACTTTCATACATGTCATCGCTTTCAGGCAAGTCGTTCAGGTTTTCGATAACCTGTTGGGGCGCACCGCTTCTGTTTGCGTAATTGATAAGTTCATCTTTTGTTACAGGCCACGGAGCGTCAGCTATATGACGGGCAAGGTCTAAATTCCAGTACATACTACTTTGATTGAGTTATTCGAATTACGAGTTATTGCCACTTGGTTCCGACGAAATTTTTTGTTTCGTGATAAGCTTCTCCGGATTGTTTTTATCAAAGAAATAAGCGGTCGGGTTGACTTTTACGTTGTCCTTCTGTACCTCGTAGTGCAGATGCGGACCGGTAGACACTCCCGTGTTTCCAGAAAGCGCTATGACCTCTCCCCGGGTGACTCTCTCTCCCTGGCGAACCAGTGATTTTGAAAGATGGGCGTAGATGGTTTTATAGCCATATCCGTGATTGATGGTAATTTTTTGTCCATACCCTCTGTCATATCCTGAAAAAGCGACAATTCCATCACCTGTTGAATGAACTCTTGTTCCTTGTGAAGCCGCAAAATCGATGCCAGTGTGAAAGAGAGTGACATTATAGATCGGGTGCAGCCGACGACCGAATGCGCTGGTAATTGAGCCGTTGACAGGCTTCATGTTAGGTATACTGGAAAATAAGGGTGCTGGATTGGGGTTTTCATCAATTCCACCAGATTCTGTAGTGCTGTTTTTCTCTGACTCTATTTGTAAGATTAACTGCTCAATCATTTTTTCGGTATTTGCAAGCAGTTGTTCGGGACTGTTCTCCCGGGTAGTGATCTTGTTCTCAACATGCGTCTTTTCTTCAGCCAATAGAGTTGCCGGATTCGACAAAAAAGTGGAGAAAAGAGCAAGAGAGAGAACAAGTGCTCTTGCGGGGATGTGCATAAAGAGAAATTTTTTCATTGTTTTACCGTATTCAGATGGAGCCATACATTGTTTTCCGAAGTTATGGTCTATCGGAAGTCGTTGGTCTGAACAGGATCTTTCATCAAAGGTCAAATATAAAAAAACTTTTGTGTATAAATCAATGATTAGTGGGCTTCCAGCCAGTTTTTTCCAATACCGGTATCGACCAGTACCGGCACGTTTTTTAAACCACAACTTATTGCTGCATCAATCATTGCCTGTTCAACGAGCGCTGAAAGCAGCTCTTTTTCTTCATCAGTAGTTTCAAAGAGCAGCTCGTCATGAACCTGGAGCAGCATGACGGATTTCATTTCTTGATGCTGCATTCTTGCGCTGCAGAGGTTCATGGCGCATTTAATGATGTCGGCGGCTGTACCCTGAATGGGCGTATTCATGGCTGCCCGTTCAGCCGCTTTTTTCAGGTTTGTATTCCGGCTGTTGAGGTCAGCAAGGTAACGGCGCCGTCCAAGGATGGTTGAAACATACCCTTTTTCTCTTCCGGTTTCAATAATAGCCTGTAATGCTTCAAAGAGTTTGGGGTACTTCGAAGTATAGGTATCAATAATTGCCTTGGCCTCTTTTTGCGCAATATTGAGTCTTCGTGCGAGGCCAAAAGGCATGATGCCGTACAGGACTCCGAAGTTCACCTCTTTTGCCTTGCGCCGCATATCGCCGGTAATGTCATCGGTGTCGAAAATCACCTTTGCGGTTGCGGTATGAATATCCTCGCCGTTTTGGAATGCTTCGAGCAGTTGTGGGTCTGCTGAAATTTCGGCGGCAATTCTCAGCTCAATCTGCGAATAATCGGCCGAGAGCAGCCATTTTTCAGGCGATGAGGGGATGAATGCCTTGCGAATCTCTTTTCCAAGCGCAGTACGTATGGGGATGTTCTGGAGATTCGGTTTTGATGATGAGAGTCGGCCCGTTGCGGTGACAAACTGATTGAACGTGGTGTGGAGTCGGCCTGTCAGTGGGCTGACCATTGCTGGTAATGCATCGATATAGGTGCTTTTGAGTTTCTGGAGGCTCCGGTATTCGAGCAGGTCACGAGCAATGGGATAGGTTACAGCAAGCTCTTCAAGCACTTCGACATTGGTTGAGTAGCCTGTTTTTGTCGCTTTTTTTGGTGGAATACCAAGAACCGTGAAGAGAATATGCGCAAGCTGTTTCGGGGAGTCGATGTTGAAAAGGGAACCGGCGGCAGCATAAATTTTTTCTGTCAACTGTTCGAGCTCTATTTTTGCTTTTCCAGAGGCTTTTTCAAGATGTTCGATGTCAATGCAGACACCTTCATATTCCATTGCGGCAAGAACGGAGACCAGCGGAAACTCAATATTTTCGCAGAGCCAGAGCAGCTCTTTTTCCTCGTCCAGTTTTTTGCGGAAGATCTCTTCCAGTTGAAGGGCAAGATCAGCATCCTGACAGGCATAAGCTGAGAGCTTTTCAGCCTCTACCTCAAAAATATGTACTTTTGTTTTTCCCGTTCCGACCAATTCATCAAACGTTGTTGTTTGATAACCGAGATATTGGGCAGCCAGGTCATCAAGATTGTGCCGCTCATCAGGGTTGAGCACATAGCTGGCAAGCATGGTGTCAAATCCAACGGGAGAGAGTTCTATGCCATATTTTTTCAGGACGAGCATGTCGTATTTAAGGTTCTGGCCTGTTTTTGGCAGAGAAGCATCTTCAAGCAGCGGTTTGAGAAGCTTAAGCGTTATTTCCCGGTGCAGTGTGCTTTTTGTAAAAGAGATAAATCGCGCCTCTCCAGCCTCCTTGCAGATCGAGATACCGGCCAGTTCGGCCTCAAAAGTATCAAGACTGGTGGTTTCAGTATCGACGGCGATACGTCGGGCCCCCTGGAGCGACGTCATCAGTTCTTGCAGCTTTTCCTCCGTATCGACACGTGCATAGTCGGCCCCCTCTTGAGGAGAACGAAGGGGTGCACACTCTTTAGAGCCTTGCAACTGGGAATCGGCTTCTTCAGGGAGTGGAGCTTTTGTTGCAAAATTTGGCGGAAGTTCTCCAAAAAGTGCTGACACTCTTGAAGCAACGGTTTTAAGACCGAGTTTCTGCAACAGTGGAAAAAGTTTTTCCGGGTCTGGTTGGGTGCAGGCAAGTTCTTTCAGGGTTACATCAATCTGCAGGTCAGTACGTATGGTGACCAGATCGGTTATCAAGCCAAGCCTTGGCTGAAATTCCTGGAGGCTGTGGCGGTTTTTTGGGGAAATGTCGTCGAGATGTGCATAGATATTTTGAAGAGAGCCATAGTTGCCAAGCAGGGAGGCCGCGGTTTTTGGACCAATTCCCTTCGCTCCGGGAATGTTGTCAGAAGTATCACCGGTAAGGGTCAAAAACTGGGTGAAGAGCTCCGGCGGAACTCCGAACTGCTCGGTGATCTCCTTTTTTCCAAGCAGCTCAAGTTCATTCTGGTTGTTGCCGGGTTTGAGGATTTGTACCCCTTCATGCACCAGTTGGGCAAGATCCTTGTCGGGAGAGACAATGTAGATCTGGCATGTTTCCGCGAACTTATGCGACGCGGTACCGATAAGATCGTCGGCCTCGTATCCCGGGGTTTTAATAAGCGGAACGCCGAAAGCTTCAAGAAGCTCAAAAATGGCATCAAGCTGCATGATGAGATCTTCAGGCGGTGAGGGGCGATTGGCCTTGTAAAGGGGGTAGAGATTGTGCCGGAAGGTCTTTTCTTTGCTGTCGAATACCGCAGCGAGGTATTGCGGCTTCCAGGTTTCAAAAATTTTCAACAGTGCGGAAGTGAAGCCGAAAATCGCTCCGGTGGGCATTCCATCCCGGCTGGTCATGCCTGCCCGTTGCAGGGCAAAAAAGGCCCGGTAGACGATGGCCATGCCGTCGAGCAGAAAAAGCGCAGGTTTTTGGGTGAGCGCTGCCGCTTTTTCAGGCTTCCCCTCCATGGTGACGGGTGAAAAAAAATCCAGTTGATGTTTGTTCATTCTGCAACCACTCCGTAACTCCCGAGGACATTGACCATGGTGGCAAATTCCCGGAGGTGGCTGATAGCGTTCTGGATGTTCCGGTCGTTCTGTTCTCCTATGAAATCGACATAAAAGAGGTACTCAAAAGCTTTTTTTCTGAATGGCCGTGACTCAATTTTTGTAAGGTCAATATCACGCAGCGCAAAGGTAGCCAGTGCCTTGAACAGTGAACCCGGTTCATTGGGAAGTGTGAAGACGATGGATGTTTTGCGTTGAGCACTCTCCAGTATTGTTTCAATCGGCAAAGGTGCTGGATTTTTTGCATGGGCAATGCAGAAAAAGCGGGTGATGTTCCACTCTTCATCAGCCAGGTTTTCCTGCAAAATTTCAAGATGGTAAAGTTCTGCGGCCCTTTTTGAGGCTATGGCAAGCTTTGTTGCATCCCGGCTGGCGGCAATCATTTTAGCACTGCCCGCCGTATCGTAGGCGACTTCAGCCTTGATATGAGGGTGAGTGGCAAAAAAGTTGCGACACTGGGCCAATGCCTGTGGGTGGGAGAGTGCCTTCACACTATTTTCTATTGATGCTCCAGGAATACCGAGCAGGCAGTGTTTCACCTTGACAAAGGTTTCTGCCACAATCGTGACCGGATGCTGAAGCAGAAGGTCATAGTTGTGATGAATGCTGCCGCCCAGTGAATTTTCTATAGGGATAACGGCATAATTGACCTCGTGGTTTTCAACGGCAGCAAAGACCTCGTCAAATGATTCGAAGGGTTTTGGCTCTCCAATTCGGAGCGCGGCGATTTCACTGTACGCTCCAGGTTCACCCTGATAGGCGATCATCACGTTTGTCATTGTTTTTTCTTGTTGGTAACTTGCACGAATGCCGTCAGATTTGATTTTATTTAAAGAAAATAAATCTATTATCATAGGCAGACGTTTAATCGGGAATAATAAATCACCATTTTTTATTATGTCAGGACACAGTAAATGGGCAACCATTAAGAGAAAAAAGGCGGTAACTGACCAGAAGAGAGGCAGTTTGTTCACCAAACTGGTCAAGGAGATTACCATTGCGGCAAAAATGGGTGGAGGTGATCCCTCGGGTAATCCCCGTCTGAGGCTTGCGATTGATACCGCAAGAGACAATTCCATGCCGATGGAGAATATCCAGCGTGCGGTCAAGAAGGGAACAGGGGAGCTTGAGGGCGTGACCTGGGACGAAATTACCTACGAGGGGTATGGCCCTGCCGGAATTGCCTTGATCATTGAGACGGCAACGGATAACCGAAACCGTACGGTTGCCGATATCCGTCACATTATGAGTCGTAACAATGGCTCCCTTGGTGAAAGTGGCAGTGTTGCCTGGATGTTCCAGCGCAAGGGCCTGGTTGATGTTCCCCGCTCTGCTGCCAGCGAGGATCAACTGATGGAACTTCTTCTTGATGCCGGTCTTGAAGATCTTGGCAGCGAAGATGAGAACTATATAACGGTCATATCCGATTTCAAGGATCTTGAACGCGTTAAAACAGCGCTTGATGGTGCAGGTATTGCTTATGAGAATGCAAAAATTGATCTTGTGCCTGAAAATTATATCGAGCTTGAAGCCGAGGATGCCCGCAAGGTGATTAAGCTGATTGATGCGTTCGAAAGCAATGACGATGTGCAGTCGGTCTACACCAATATGGAGCTGAGTGAGAGTGCAATGAGCAGTTTAAACGAGTAGAGAGGTGGTTGTTTTGGGAGTTGATCCTGGAAGTCGCATAACCGGCTATGGTGTGGTTCGTCACAATGGCGCGAGTTTTGCTCTGCTCGCATGCGGTGTTATCCGCCTTAACTCCCGCAGCACCCATGCCGAGCGGATCGGTCAGATATACCGCGAGCTTGAGGGAGTTATTGCTGATTTTCGGCCTGCGCGCCTCGCTCTTGAAACCGCCTTTTTAAGCCGAAATGTGCAGTCGGCCCTGAAACTGGGTCAGGTTAGGGGAGCAGTTATCGCTCTTGCGATGAACAGCAAGCTTGTGCTCCATGAGTATGCTCCCCGTGAGGTGAAGCTTGCCGTGACTGGAAAGGGGGCGGCAAGCAAGGAGCAGGTTGCATCTATGGTGTCAAGGATACTTGCCCTTGATACGGTACCGGAGCCTTTCGATGTCACCGATGCTCTGGGTATCGCGCTGTGCGATCTGCTGAGAGGTGAAAGCCGCGACACTCTCCGCCAGCCAGGTAAAAGCCGGAAGGTAGGGAATAACTGGTCGGCGTTTGTCCGTGCCTCTCCTGATATGGTTATCCGGTAGGTTTCAGACGTGTGAAGAGGTGGTGGGCTCTGTCCCTGTTACAAAGAGTGTCGGTGATTTAATACTAAATTCAAAGCTGTGGAAGGTCGTATTTTTAATCTCCCGAATTTTCTCAGTTTTCTGAGAATACTCCTGATACCCTGGTTTCTCTACTATTTTCATACTGGTCATCTCGACATTGCCATTGTCATCATGATTGTGGCTGTCCTGAGCGACTGGTTTGATGGCCAGGCGGCCCGGTGGACGAATGAGGTTTCAGAGATGGGTAAAATTCTTGATCCCCTTGCCGACAAACTTTGCCTTTCCAGTGTGGCCCTCTATTTTCTCTGGATTGACCAGCTTCCGCTGTGGTTTGTCCTTTTTGCTGTGCTCCGCGATATCCTGATTTTTATCGGTGCGGGGTATGTAAAATTTCGTCATTCAGTGGTGACCACCTCTCTCTGGCCGGGAAAATGGGCGGTAGGATTTGTCTCCATGATGTTTATTGCCATGGTTTGGCCCCACCCTTTTTTCCGGCAATATCATCTGAAAGAGTTTTTTCTCTACCTTTCTACCCTTATGCTTTTTTACTCATTTCTCCTCTATTGCGTGAGATTCTTCAAAATTCATAAAGGGATGGAGTACAATGCCTGAGTTTCGATAAACGTTTCACTCTCTTTGAAGGGAAGTTTTACCTCTTGTTATTGTTGCTGTTATGCCTTGTTATTACAGACACTCAATTATCTGCCCTTGATATTGACAACTTTGCAGGCGCAGGATGAATTTTTCCGCAACAATCTTTTAAATCATTTATTTGTTGTGACTTAATATCGTTAAACTGCGTTCTGTCGCGGAGTATGAAATGTTGATAACTTGTTGATGGATTGTGGAGTGGGCTTTTGGGGCAGCCTTTAAACGGCTTTTTTATTGCTGGTCAACAGAGAGAAGCGCCCGGTTTTTGATTGGCCGGGCGCGGTCAGCAATGCAGGATGATGTACTCTTACTTGTTTTTCGGTGCGACTGTTGCCATAAGGGATGCTTCGCAGACAAGCTCGCCTCTTACGAATGCTTTTGCGTCAAACTGGCAGACGTTTCGGCGCTTGTTGGTCAAGGTTGCTTCAATGACCAGTGTGTCGCCCGGAAGCACCGGTTTGCGAAAGCGGGCCTTGTCGATACCCATGAAGTAGACGACGCTCTCCTTGATATTGTCGTTGCCGTTGAGCATCATGATGCCGCCGGTCTGGGCCATGGCCTCAAGAATGAGGACGCCGGGCATGATGGGATTTCCCGGAAAATGGCCCTGGAAGAAGGGTTCGTTAATGGTGACGTTTTTAATTGATACAATTTTTTCGTCAAGTTTGAACTCCACAATCTTGTCGATCAAAAGGAAGGGATAGCGGTGGGGGAGGATTTTTTGAATCGCGTTAATGTCAAAAATGACGCCCGCCTTTTTTTCGTGCTGGTACTGCCGGGCAAGCTTGTTGCGGTCGGCATATTTTTTAAGCTGCTTGACGAATTCTACATTCGATGCGTGGCCGGGGCGGGCACCGAGTACCTGTGCCTTGAGTGGCATACCGAGGAGTGCAATGTCGCCGAGAAGGTCGAGCAGTTTATGGCGTGCAGGCTCGTTCTTGAAGCGCAGTTCGCGGTTGTTGAGAATACCGTTTTCGCCGAGTACAAGATTATCGCTCTCCAGACCGAGTTTTTTGCCAAGCTCGGCAAGTTCCTCTTCGCACATGGTTTTGTCAACGATGACAATAGCGTTGTTGATATCGCCACCCTTGATGATGCCCTGGTTTGCAAGTTCCTCAACTTCGCTGAGGAAACAGAATGTTCTGGAGGATGAGAACTCCTTGAAAAATTCCTTGTCAAGGTCAAATAGGCCTGAGTGTTGTGAGCCGAGTGCCGGATTTTTGTAATCCACCATGACGGTTATTCTGAAGCTGTCGAGAGGCAGCGCTACAATATCCACCCCATTTTCCGCGTCATGGTATTCAATGGTTTCATCAATGACGAGGTAGTTTTTAGGTTCATCCTGTTCCTGGAAGCCAGCTTCGAGGAGTGCTTCAGCAAAAGGGTGTGAGCTTCCGTCCATGACCGGTGGTTCCGGACCGCTCATTTCTATGCGGCAGTTATCGATCTGAAGCCCGTACAGTGCACCAAGAACGTGCTCTGTGGTATGGACTTTCACGTCGTTGAGTGCAATGGTGGTGCCGCGCAGGACATCAACCACATTTTCGATCAGGGCGGGTATTTCCGGGCTGTTTTCAACATCGGTGCGCACAAACCGATATCCATAGTTTACCGGTGCAGGTTTAAAGGTGATCACGCACTCTTTGCCGGTGTGCAGTCCTGTACCACAGAGAGAAGCTTCTTTTTGAAGCGTACGCTGATGAATGAGCATAGTGGAATCGCGTTGCTCCTGCCCGGGCTGGATCCTTGCAGGAAATGAAGACAAATTGTAATGGTGAAAAATTGTCGGCGCCGGAAGATAAGAAAGAACAATTTCCTGTTCAAATCAGGCCGCCTGTTTAATCAGTGTAAGAGGATTTCAATATAACATTTATTTGTGAAGTAATGTAGGTTTCAGGGGCTATGGGGCATGCAGCTCTTATCGTCCTTATAGAACTCACATGATTTATAAGTAAGATCTCTCTGTTTTTTGAGTTATACTTATGTTCCTGTTTGATAACCTTAATGCAGATTATGATGAAATTTAATGTTTCAAAGCTCGTGCTTTGTGTTGGTTTGTGTTTTGCCTTTGCATACGCGGGCAGCACGTATACTCCCGTACCGGGTTCTGAGTGGTACTACCATTTGCTCAATAAACCTTCCTGGAATCCGCCTGACTGGCTTTTTCCTCCAGCCTGGACTTTTTTCTTTTTGCTCATGAGTATTGCTCTTTTCAATCTTGTCGTTCGTCCGTGGTCTGACAAGCCGAAGATTCTGGACGCTCTTCTTGCATTCGGCGTACAACTGCTGCTAAATCTTGGCTGGTCGGCGGCATTTTTTGGGCTACACTCTCCGTTGCTTGCGCTGGTAGTGATTGTACTGCTCTGGTTTGTCATTCTGGAGACTATCGTAAAGTTCAGAGCGGTTTCACCGATTTCGGGATATCTCCTCATTCCCTATCTTTTGTGGGTGACGTTTGCTGCTGCTCTGAATATTACAATTGTGCAGCTCAATTGAGTGTGAGAAGGGTGCCTCTTTCCTGCTTCTGAAAGTCAGGCGCTGAAGATGAAAACAAAAGCCGGAAAAGCGCAGACAGTTGCTGCGCTTTTCCGGCTTTATTTTGGATTCCGATCAAAGGCGATGAAGCGTTAGTCGCTTTCCTGATCGCGAAGGGTTTCAAGAACACCAAAATCCTCAAGTGTCGTAACATCCCCCTTGATCTCATTGCTTGTGGCAAGTTCCCGAAGGAGACGGCGCATGATTTTTCCGCTGCGAGTTTTTGGAAGTCCTTTGGCCCATCTGATTTCATCGGGCTTGGCAATAGGTCCTATCTCCTTGGCAACGTGGTTGCGCAGGGCTTCACGGAGTGTCATGTCGCCGACATATTCATCTTTCAGGGTCACGAAGGCGACAAGGGCATTGCCTTTCAGCTCATCGGGACGGCTGACAACGGCAGCTTCTGCAACCGCTTCGTGCGAAACCAGTGCGCTTTCGACCTCACTTGTACCGAGGCGATGACCTGAAACGTTGACCACATCATCAACACGTCCCATGATCCAGACGTATCCGTCCTCATCTTTGCGGGCACCGTCACCGGTGAAGTACATGTCGTTAAAGTCCGACCAGTAGGTTTTTTCGTACCGTGCGTCGTCGCCGTAGATGGTACGGAGCATGGAGGGCCATGGCTTTTTGATAACGAGGTATCCGCCTTCGTTGGCTACGCATGGGGTACCGTCCTTGTGAACAACGTCTACCATGATACCAGGCAGTGGGCGAGTGGCCGTGCCGGGTTTTGTGGGGGTTGCGCCAGGAAGCGGAGAGACCATGATGCCGCCTGTTTCAGTCTGCCACCAGGTATCGACAATCGGACATCTTTCCTGCCCAACGACCTTGTGGTACCACATCCATACATCGGGGTTAATCGGTTCGCCTACACTGCCGAGAAGGCGGAGCGAGCTGAGGTTGTGTTTGGTGACCCACTCGTTTCCGGCGCGGATAAAGGCGCGGATAGCAGTTGGTGCGGTATAGAAGATGGTGACTTTGTGGCGGTTGATGATATCCCAGAATCGATCCCACTGAGGATAGTTTGGAGCGCCTTCGTACATCAGCATGGTTGCGCCGCAGAGCAGAGGACCATAGGCCATGTAGGTGTGTCCGGTAATCCAGCCGACATCTGCTGTACAGAAGTAGATATCCTCGTCCTTGATATCAAAAACATATTTAAATGAACTTGCAGCATGGACCATGTAGCCGGCGGTGGTGTGCAGGATACCTTTTGGTTTTCCGGTGGAGCCGCTGGTGTAGAGCACGAAGAGCGGATGTTCTGCGTCGAGCTGTGCCGGTTCGCATTCATCAGCAGCAAGGCCCATGAGATCGTGCCACCAATGGTCCATCCCGTTATGCATGTGGACCTCTTCATTGGTCACTTTCAAAACGACGACACTGCGAACTGAGGGAGTGTTGACAATAGCCTCATCAACAATATTTTTCAGGTTGATGGAGCCGCCACGGCGTCTTGTGCCATCTGCGCAGATAACCATTTTTGCACGTGAATCATTGACACGCTCGGTAATGGCATGAGCCGAGAAGCCAGCAAAAATAACGTTATGGACTGCTCCAACACGTGCACAGGCGAGAACGGCTATAATCAGCTCAGGAACCATGCCCATGTAGATTGCAACCCTTTCGCCAGGCTTGATGCCAGCGATTTTCAGCACATTTGCAAACTTGCTGACCTGGCGGTGCAGTTCACCGTAGGTCAGAACCCGCTCATCACCCTCTTCGCCTTCCCAGATAATAGCCGCTTTGTTCTTTCTCCAACTGTTGACATGGACATCAAGGGCATTGTAGCAGATATTGGTTTTTCCACCCTTAAACCATTTTGCAAAGGGAGAATTCCACTCAAGAACGCTATCCCATTTTTTGAACCAGTGGAACTTTTCAGCAAGTCCTTCCCAGTAGGCTTCCGGGTCTGCTTCAGCGGCAGCATAGAGTTTCTCATACTCTGCCATGGAGGAAACATGGGCATTGAGTGCAAAATCGGCCGGAGGCGGAAATTTCCGCTTTTCAGACAGAACAGAGCTGATTGATACTTCTACAGTGGGGGGCACGGTGTTCTGTGCGTTGGATGTTGTTTCGTCTGTAGCCATTGATACCCATGTTTTATGTGTTAAAAAAAAGGATACTTCACCCCATTACAGGGTTTCGGGAACGTGAAAAATAACTTGTTGCAACGGAGATAAAAAGCCGGAGAGTCAATTTTATGCGTCCTGAATGGATTTTACATAAAATAATTCTCTTCGGCAATAATCGCACTCTATAATATCTCTCTTTAGCCTTGTTTTACAACAAAGTTGACCAGTTTATCGAGAACCACAATTTCGCGGAGAATGGTCTGGCCCTCAATAAATTTACCGATCGATTCAACCTTTTTTGCCTTTTCAAGAAGAAACTCTTTCGGGCTTTTGGCTGGTGCCGAAAATGTGCCTCTCAGTTTTCCGTTGATCTGCACGGCAATGGTCAACTCGCTCTCTTCGACAAGTTTTCTGTCAAAGGAGGGAAAGGGTGCCAGACTGATGGAGTTGGTGTGGCCGATGCTCTCCCAAAGCTCTTCGGTGATGTGCGGTGCGTAGGGTGCAAGCAGCGTGAGCAGCGTTTCAACGGCCGTGCGATTGGTGCAGCCCGCTTTGTGCAGCTCGTTGACAAAGACCATCATTTCGGAAATGGCGGTATTGAATTTGAGTTGCTCGGTGTCTTCACCAACCTTTTTAATGGCTTTATGCATGCGTCTGAGCAGCTCGTCCGGCATGGCATCGAGTGTAAGTTGCTTTGCCGGCCCTTCCGGTTCCGGGTAGACCAGTCGCCATACTTTCGACAGAAAACGGCTTATGCCCTCAATACCATGGGTGTTCCAGGGCTTGACCTGCTCAAGAGGACCCAAAAACATCTCGTAGAGACGCACGGCATCGGCTCCGTATCGCTGCAGGACGTGGTCTGCCGGGATAACGTTGCCACGCGATTTCGACATTTTCTCATTGTCTTCACCAAGGATCATCCCCTGGTTGAAGAGTTTTTTGAAGGGCTCCCTGGTGCTGACCAGGCCGATGTCGAAAAGCACCTTGTGCCAGAAGCGTGCGTAGAGCAGATGAAGAACGGCATGTTCAGCGCCGCCGATATAGAGATCGACGTTCATCCAGTAGCGCTCTTTTTCCGAGTCGATCAACTGTCTGCTGTTTTCAGGGTCGATGAAGCGGAGGTAGTACCAGCAACTGCCCGCCCATTGGGGCATGGTGTTGGTTTCGCGCCGGAATGCTCCGTGCTCATCGTTTCCATAGAGCCAGTCCGGAATGTTGGCAAGGGGCGATTCGCCGGTTGATGAGGGGTGATAAGCCTCTACGTCAGGCAGAGTGAGCGGCAGGTTAGTCTCCGTGCGAAGGGTGCCGTCCAGGTAATGCTTGATCGGGATCGGCTCTCCCCAGTATCGCTGGCGGCTGAAAATCCAGTCGCGGAGCCTGTAGTTGACCTTTCTCTGGCCAACTTTTTTGGTTTCAAGCCATGATGCCATCCGCTCAAAAGCTTCACTGAACGCGAGCCCGTTGAGAGATAGTTCATCGTTTGAAGAGTTGACCGGAACGCTCTCTTTACCGTCAAAAACCTTTTCCTGGACATCGTGCGGGCTTTTGATCACCTCAATAATGGGCAGGTTGTATTGTTTTGCAAACTCCCAGTCGCGGCTGTCATGCGCCGGGACGGACATGATGGCTCCCGTTCCATAACTGGTCAAAACAAAGTCGGAGAGCCAGACAGGAAGGGGCTCGCCGTTTGCAGGGTTGATGGCATAAGAGCCGGTAAAAACGCCGCTCTTTTCTTTTTGCAGGCCCGTCCGCTCAAGCTCTGTTTTCAGCCTTGCCTTGCTGATATATTCTTTCACTGCAACCAATTGCGCGGCGGTGGCAAGCTTTTCGGCAAGCGGATGCTCTGGAGAAAGCACAAGGTAGGTTGCTCCAAAGAGCGTATCGGGCCTTGTGGTATAGACTCTCACTTTTTTGTTGTGGCAGCGGAGTTCAAAATCAATTTCGACACCTTCCGAGCGACCAATCCAGTTGCGCTGCATCTGTTTGACATTTTCCGGCCAATCGACTTCATCGAGGTCGGCAAGCAGGCGATCGGCATAAGCGGTGATTTTCAGCACCCACTGCCGCAGGGGACGGCGGACAACGGTGTAGCCGTCAGCAATTTTTTCATCAACCTCTTCGTTTGCCAGAACGGTTTTGAGCTCTTCGCACCAGTTGACGTCCACTTCCGACATATAGGCGAGCCCACGATCATAGAGCTGAAGAAAAATCCACTGTGTCCATTTGAAATACCCCGGATTGGTGGTGTTGATCTCCCGTGACCAGTCGTAGGAGAAGCCCATAGCCTGAAGGGTTCCCTTGAAGCTCCGGATATTCTCTTCTGTGGTGGTTTTAGGGTGTGTTCCTGTTTTGATGGCAAACTGTTCAGCGGGCAGCCCAAAGGCGTCCCATCCCATAGGGTGGAGCACATTGTAGCCGCAACTTCTTTTGTATCGAGCGATAATGTCTGACGCGGTGTACCCTTCAAGGTGGCCGACATGGAGCCCGGTACCGCTGGGGTAGGGAAACATGTCGAGGACATAGTATTTTGGCTTGTCGCTCCCTTCAGTGGTTGAAAAGGTATTCTGCTGCTGCCACCGGGCCTGCCATTTCGCCTCTGTATTTGAAAAATCGTACCTCATGGTGTGTTGATGAATGAGAGTTGTTTTCCTTAAAAAAAAAGCAGCACAGTGTTACCTGTACTGCTTTTTGACTCATGTTGCGATTCAGTTGTTTTCTGCGCTGCTCTCTTTTGCCGCATCCTGTTCAATAGCTTTTATTGAAAGGGCAAACTTGGTTTTTCCGGTACGGGGATCTTTACGGACATCCACCAGCTTGACCTTTACTTTTTCTCCAATCTTCAGGTGATCGCTCACTTTCGTCACTCTTGTGGTTGATATCTCAGAGATGTGGACCAGGCCATCAGTTTTGGGAAGGAATTCCACAAAAGCACCGAGCTCATCACGAATGTCGCGCACCTTTCCAATATAGATTGTGCCGACCTCAGGTTTGGCGGTCAGACTCTTTATGGTGGCCAGCGCGGCGTTGGTGCCCTCACTGGTCGAGCAGGCGATGGTGACGGTGCCGTCGTCATCAATATTGATTTCTGCACCGGTCTCTTCGGTGATGCTGCGGATGGTCTCTCCACCCTTGCCGATAATCATGCCGATACAGTCAACCGGTACCTTGATGGTTGTCAGTTTTGGTGCAAAGTTTGCAAGCTCCTGACGGGTTGAAGGGATCGCTTTCTCCATTTCATCAAGAATGTGGAGGCGGCCCCTGCGTGCCTGCTCAAGGGCAGTTTCGAGGATATGATAGTCGAGTCCGTCAATCTTGATATCCATCTGGCAGGCTGTAATACCGTCCCGGGTGCCTGATACCTTGAAATCCATATCTCCAAGGTGATCTTCATTGCCGAGGATATCGGAGAGTACGGCATAAGAGGCTCCCTCCTTGATGAGTCCCATGGCGATGCCTGATACCGGCTTTTTGAGGGGTACACCACCATCCATAAGGGCAAGTGTTCCTCCGCATACCGAAGCCATTGATGATGAGCCGTTCGACTCAAGAATGTCTGAGACGATACGGATGGTGTAGGGGAACTCCTCTTCGGTCGGGGCAACCATTTTAATGGAGCGCTCTGCAAGGTTACCGTGGCCGATTTCGCGGCGTCCGATACTTCCAAGGCGTCCGCATTCACCGACGCTGAAAGGAGGGAAGTTGTAATGGAGATAGAATCGTTTGTCGGCACTGCTGGTGAGGGTATCAACCGACTGGGCATCTTTTTTGGTGCCGAGCGTTATGGTGACAAGTGCCTGAGTCTCTCCCCGGGTAAAGAGGGCGGAACCGTGGGCTCTCGGGATGATACCAAGTTCGATGCTGATAGGGCGTACCTGATCGAGGGCGCGGCCATCAAGGCGTTTTGCGTCGTCAAGAATCATGTGGCGCATCATCCTCTTTTCGACGGCATGAATCTGCTCGTCGATGATATGATGGTTCAGGCAGAGTGCTTTTGAGGGGTCGGCTGCGATATCTTCGCTGCTGATGGCCGACTTGAAGTGCTCAATAGTTGCCTCTATGGTTTCGCGATAGATATGGGCGGTCTGGTCAGCGCGCTCTTCCTTCTGGAGCGGAGTGTAGGCAAGCTCCTTGAGGCGGCTTTCGCAAAGTCCACGGACAGTTTCGGTAAGCTCTGCCGGAATGATGGTCGGGGCAAACGGGCGGTTTGGTTTTGCCACTTCTGCCGCAATCTCATTCTGGAGGGCACAGAGTTTGCGGATGGCTGCGTGACCGAACTTGATGGCGTCAAGCATCTCTGCTTCAGAAATCTCTTTCATTTCGCCTTCGAGCATGCAGATGGTATCTGTTGTGCCTCCGATACAGATGTCAAGGTCGCTCTTGGCCAGTTCATTGATATCAGGGTTGATGATAAAGAGGCCGTTGATTCTGCCTACTCGCACTTCAGACATTGGGTTGTGGAAAGGAATATCGGAGACCATGATGGCCGTTGATGCTGCCAGGCCGCCGAGCACATCGGCATCATTGATCTGGTCAGAAGAGATTACCGTTATAATGATCTGGGTTTCATAGAGGTAGCCGTCAGGAAAGAGCGGACGGAGTGCACGGTCGATAAGGCGGGCTGAAAGAATCTCTTTTTCGGAAGGGCGGCTTTCACGTTTGAAAAAACCTCCGGGGAATTTGCCGGCAGCCGAATATTTTTCGCGGTATTCAACCTGAAGGGGAAAGTAGTCCTGATTGGGGGGAGGTGTTTTTTTGCTTGAAACAACCGTTGCAATGACCATGGTGTCGCCAAGACGGACAACGACAGCGCCATCGGCCTGTTTTGCCATTTTTCCGGTTTCAATCGAGATAATCTTGCCCTGGCCGAGATCAATTTCTTTGTTGATAATCATGGATATCGTGTGATAGTAAGTGATAAAAATGTTGTCCGGTTGTTTTCAGGCAATGAACAAGTCCCGAAATATAACACAAAAAAATCTCTTCCGGTAACCTGATCTCAGGCTCTTAACAGGCCCGGATTTTACCATTATCGATAAGACGGACCGCTCCGCAGTAAGCTGCAAGAAGCAGGCGGTACTCTTTTCCCTCTTCCGCTCTCTCTGCCTGTTCAAAGCGCTCTTCATCAACAAAAAGGACATAATCGGTGCGGCATCCCGGTGTTGAAGCAATCATCTGCTCAATCTCTGCGGCAATCGCCACAAGGTCTCTCTTGTTGCTGGTCATGCTCTTTTCGGCATGACAAATTCCCTGGTAGAGGATGGTGGCGGCGCTGCGCTCCTGGCTTGAGAGGTAGATATTTCTTGAGCTTATCGCCAGCCCGCTCTCTTCTCGGACAACTGGCGCGGCAATAACCGTTATGTCGAGATCAAGATCTTGAACAATTTGGCGGATAATGGCGAGTTGCTGCGCATCCTTTTCGCCAAAGAACGCCCTGTGCGGTTTGGTGATATGAAAGAGTTTGGTCACGATAGTGGCCACACCGTTGAAATGGCCCGGTCTTCGCTCTCCTTCAAGCCGCTTGCCGAGAGCGCCGCACTCAAGGGTGGTCTGATAGTTTTCGGGGTAGATGTTTTTGGCTTCGGGGGCGAAGAGGTAATCGACTCCGGCAGCTTTTGCAAGGGCTACATCCTGTTCGAATGGTCTGGGGTATTTGTGAAGGTCTTCGTTCACCCCGAATTGCGAAGGGTTGACAAAAATTGTAAGAATAACGGTGCCTGAGCTTTGCCGTGCAAGCTTGACAAGGCTCAGATGCCCTTCGTGCAATGCCCCCATGGTCATGACGACGCCGATGAGCTGGCGGTTGAGCCGCAGTTTTTCGGCGATTGCCTGCATCTGGCAGGGTTCAGTGATGATCTGCATCTTCTTCTTCTGGTTTGACTGTTTTTTTTCCGGGAGGGTGAACAATCACCACAAACTCTCCCCGTGTTTTGCCGTCGGCAAGACGCTGGCGGATCTCTTCAATGGTGCCCGTTATGTACTCTTCATGTATTTTGGTCATCTCGCGCCCAATAAAAATTTGGGCATCCGGTACAACGTTGCCCAGTTCGTCGAGCAGCTTCATGATCCTGAAAGGCGACTCGTAGACAACAAAGGTGGTTTGCAGCGCGGCGAGGTATTCAAGACGGCTTTTGCGCCCCTTTTTATGCGGCAGAAAGCCTGCGAAAAAAAAGTTGTTGACCGGAAGCGGACAGGCTGAAAGTGCCGCAGTGAGAGCGCTCGGCCCGGGAACGGGGATAACCAGCAGCCCTCGATCATGCAGGGCGTGCAGGAGGGCATAGCCGGGATCGCTGATGACGGGGGTTCCTGCGTCGGTGATGAGTGCAACATCGGTGCCCTCTTCAAGCAGGGCCACAATCTGGCTGATGGCTCTCGGCTCATTGTAGTTGTGGTAACTGATGAGCCTTTTGCCGGAAATATCGAAATGGCGAAGCAGAATTGAGGCGCGGCGCGTATCTTCACAGGCTATTGCGCCCGATTCCTTCAAAATTCTTATCGCTCTCAGGGTAATGTCTTCGAGGTTGCCGAGCGGCGTTGCAACAACGTAGAGCGTTCCGGTATGTAACTGATCAGTGTGCAAGGGCAAAAGGGGAACTTGAACAAAAAGTTTGTTTATGGGAGATTCTCAATCGTTTTACTATAATAATAAAAAATACGATAAACAGCGTTCAGTCAAAAAATGAAGGAACAACAGCGATTACTGTCGGTCAACGACTTGCGGGTTTATTTTCCCGGAAAAAAGAGCGGGCTTCTGGGCAAGCCGCGTCCGATACGGGTGGTGAATGGGGTCTCTTTTGATGTTTTTCAGGGCGAGACGCTCGGTCTGGTCGGCGAGTCGGGTTGTGGAAAAACCACTCTTGGCCGTGCTTTGATTCGCCTTGGCCATCCTGTGGTGAGCGGCAGTATTGCCTTTGAAGGGCGGGAGATATCGACAATCGGCAACCGCGACTTCCGTGCGCTGCGCAAAGAGATGCAGATGATTTTTCAGGATCCCTTCGGCTCACTGAACCCCCGTCTGACGGTCCGCCAGATTCTTGGAGAGGTTTTGCAGGTTCACCGCATTGCCCGTGGGGAGGCCGCCCGTCGCCGGATTGAGGAGCTGCTTGATGTGGTTGGCTTGAACAGGGAGTACAGCAATCGTTACCCGCATGAATTTTCAGGAGGGCAGCGGCAGCGGATAGGCATTGCACGGGCGCTGGCAGTCAATCCAAAATTTATTATCTGTGATGAGCCGGTTTCCGCACTCGATGTTTCGATTCAGTCGCAGATCATCAATCTCCTCAAAGATCTCCAGCGTGATTTGGGGTTGACCTATCTTTTCATCGCCCACGACCTCTCGGTTGTCGAATACATCTCCGACAGGGTTGCAGTCATGTATCTTGGTAAAATTGTTGAGATTGCCGACTCCGGCGAGCTCTATGCCAATCCAAAACATCCCTATACCCGGGCGCTCCTTTCGGCCATTCCCAATCCTGAATTCGGAGGAAAAAAGGAGAGGATTCTGCTGCATGGAGACTTGCCCGGCCCAATGAATATTCCCGTCGGGTGCGGCTTTCATCCCCGCTGTCCCTCCGCCAAGGCCGAGTGCAGCACAAGGGAACCCAAGCTTCAAGAACTTACTTCAACTCATGGTCACCAGGTAAGCTGTCTGCTTTATGAATAATATGAACGCACCCAAAAAAAGGTGGGGTTTTTTTCGCACCGGTTGTTTTGCACTTGTTCTTTTTCCGGTTCTCCTTTTTGCCGGATTCTTCTGGGCTTATCACAGCACACACGCCCTTGCCGATCGTTTTGTGCTGGTACTCCCTCTCAGCGGTGGTATTGAAGAAGTGCGCGATGAAAGCAGTTCGCTCCCATTTTTGCCTTCATCGCAGTCACTCTCTCTTCAGGAGCTGCTTTTTGTGCTTGATCATGCCGTGGCGGATGAGCGGGTCAAGGAGGTGCTGCTCGATATTCGGGGTGTTGAGACCACTCCTGCGAAGATTGCCGAATTGCGGGCGGCGATCGAACGTATGCGCAAAGGGGGAAAAAAGGTCACCGCATTTCTTCGCTCTGCCGAGGATGCCGATTATCTCCTTGCTACGGCATGTGACTCCATCATTGTAGAGCGCGGCGGCTATCTTCTGCTCGATGGCCTGAAGGCGGAAACGCTCTTTTATACCACCCCGCTTGGAAAAATAGGGGTCAATGTGCAGGCTGCGCAGTGGAAAACCTACAAGAGCGGTATTGAACCCTTCGTCAGAACCGGGGCAAGCAAGGAGTACTTTGAGCAAATCAACGCACTGCTTGATGAGGTTTACGATGACTATCTTGGTTACGTCTCAAAGCGGCGCGCTATGAGTCGCAACTCCTTTGAGGCGCTTATCAACAACGATCCTCTGCTCTCCGCCAAAAAGGCCAAAACGCTGGGGCTGGTTGACGGGATTGCCTCGTTCTGGGAGTTACAGCGCACCCTGACCAGAAAAATAACGGGAAAAGAGCTCACCAGTGACAATGATGCTTTTGTCAGCGCGGCCCGCTACCGTTCTTCGGTTGCCTGGCCCCAAAAAGCGGAGAGTGATGAGCGCATTGCCGTTATCACCCTCTCCGGCACCATTGTGCGCTCAGCAGGGGAGATGGGTGAAGGGATTGATATCGAAACTGTGAAAAATTCGCTTGATTCGGCTCTGGAAGACAAGGCAGTCAAAGCTCTTGTGGTGCGTATTGACAGCCCGGGTGGTGATGCCCTTGCCTCGGCTGATATGCTCCAGATGCTTGATTCCGCTGCGGTAAAAAAACCTCTCGTAGTCTCCATGTCGGGTGTTGCGGCTTCGGGTGGCTACATGGCTGCTCTTGCTGGCAAAACCATCTATGCGCAGCCATTGACCATTACCGGCTCCATTGGTGTCTATGCCCTCAAGCCCAACATCAGCGGACTTGCCGAAACAATCGGTCTCGGTCGCACTGTTGTGACGCGTGGCCGTTACGCCGATGCCAATACCCCCTTCAAGCCGCTTGAGCCGCAGGCCTACAGCAAATTTGTGGCCGCATCGGGCGAAATTTATGATGACTTTGTCGGGAAAGTGGCTATTTCAAGAAAAATGCGCGTTGCCGCTGTAGACTCGGTGGCCGGAGGAAGGGTCTGGACAGGAAGCCGCGCCCTGAAGGTTGGTCTGGTTGACCGTATGGGGGGGCTTTTTGACGCCATTCACGCAGCAGAACTCCTCGCCAAAATGGACATGACCAAAAAGCCCCGAATCATGCTCTATCCGGTACAGAAAAGCTGGATGGAATCTCTTTTGCAGGGTAAGGGTGCCAGTCTCTCCGCCCGAGTGGCCGCTGCCGTGAAACAACAGGTGCTGCATGAGGTCATCCCAAGGCGGCACTTCAGCTCCATGGCCGCCTTTTACCAGATGCTCGAAAGTTCAGGGCAGTTGCAGATGCTGACCGTCATGCCATCTGAAATCATTATTGATTAATCCCTGTACGGGCGGGGTCACGCCCGCCTGACGTCATAAACACCGTAACCACCTATACCCGGGAACGCCGAGCTCCCCCTCCTCGCCCATACAACATTTGCAATAATACCATACCCGTTCCGTTGTTACGTGCCCTAAAATTTATAGGTCACCGAACTCTGTGCGCGCAGGGCATCGCTGCCAGCAGCATTTTTATAGTCGGTTTTCCAATCCGAGAGCTGAAAGCCGAGAATAAAGTTTGGCGTTATCTTGGTGATGACATTGGCGAAGATGCTTTGGTTCCGTGAGCGTGTAGTGGTCGCCATGCCGTTCAAATCATTATCGTTCGGATCATCAATACCAGCTCCGAGACTGACCGATGTTTCCGGGTTTATGGTATACCTGAGCGCTCCCCATCCACCTTGTGCACGGATCTCCCTTGGGTTCGTTGGTGCCGCATTGTTGACTCCCTGCCCGATTCCACCCAGATAGTCATCAAGGTTGGTGCCGGTAAAGTATTCACCAGCAAAGAGCATCTTTTCGCTGAGCGGCATTGAGAGTTCAAGGTTGCACGACCATGAGTCAAGCGTTGTGTAACTTCCTGTTGTTTTATTGGTGTCCCACTCCTCCTGCCCATAATGGCCCGAGATGGCAATGGTCGCAGGCTGATTTTTCACGATAAGCGGCTTGGAAAAGGCAACGCGCCCCTGAATGGATGGGATGGCCGCATCCTTGCCAGTGTCAGCTTGAAGAGTAGGCGTCCCATCAAGGCTGCTTTTCTCGCCAATCGTTCTCGATGCGGCAACTGCCATCTCGATGCGCCCGTCGTTGTTGGTTGCAAATCCCTTGGTGAGTCGTACCTGTGGGTGGCGTGAACCAATGTTGCCAGCCTCCCATAGAAGGGCCGGGTCATCCACAAACGGAATCAGCGAAGAGACCAGATCCCAGGTCTGGCCGGCAAGGATGCTGAAATCGGAGGCTGGCCAGTAGGCTTTGACGTAGCCATGACGCAGGCGCGGGGTCTGGTTGTTTTCGGTTGAAACAGCGGTGAGAAAATCAAACTCAATGTTGCCGGTCAATTTCATACTCTCTGTATCAGGGCCGCTAAGGTTCAGTCCGATTCTCGTGGCACCTCCTGTGAGATTCCATTCTGAGTCATTATTTCTGCCGTTTTCAGGTTGAGCATAGAGTGCAATATTTCCGGGAGAAATTTTGCCCGTATCGTATGATGCGTCAAAACGGGCAAAGCCGTAAAGCTGTACTTTGACGCCCGAACTGGCTGACAGCGTGACTGGATTTGAGGTATCAGCTTTTTTAACAGGTGCAGGCGCTGTTTGGGCCTCGGCAGCCGGCCTGTTGCCCACCAGAGCCTTCAGCTCGGCAAGCTCCTGCTCAAGACGGCTGATGCGGGTTTCAACACTTTCAGCAGTTTCTGCGGCAAAAGAGGGCACAGCGGTGCAGAGTGAGCTGGCAAGCAGCAGGGTGTAACGGAATTTTCCCCTTGCATTCATGGATTTGTTCTCCGTGGTATGGTTTGGTTATCTGTCTGGATTTGAAATTGAAGCGGAAATATAGGCAGTCAACAGCCAATTTCTTTGCCTTTTTTGCGGAGTCATTATGTTGTGTGGAGCTTGCTGTGGCTTTAACTCTGTCAGGTCGAGTCTCTACGTTGTGGGGGAAGCACTGCTGATTGATGCGGTTGTAGATGAACTTAAGGCCATTCTCCATGATTGAGAATACCCCGGTTCAGAAGCTCCAGAAATCCCGGTCAAGGTTACGATACTGAATGCCCTGGATGAGATGCTTCATGGCGATGTGCTCGCAGCCGTCAAGGTCAGCGATGGTGCGGCTCACCTTGATGATCCGGTCATGAGCCCTTGCGGAAAGGTTCATGCGGTTCATCGCATCCATCAGCTTTTGCGAACTTTCCCGGTCGAGCTGGCAGTAGCTTTTGATCTGGCGGGAGCTCATCTGGGCATTGGTATAGATTTTCGGCGCTGTTGTAGAGGCGAAGCGCTCCTGCTGGATTTTCCGGGCAGCGATGACCCGCTGGCGAATGGTCAGTGAGTTTTCGGCGCTCGATGCGGCAAAGAGATCACTGTTTTCAACTTTCGGTACGTCGATATGAATATCAATACGGTCGAGCAGCGGGCCGGAAATTTTTGAAAGATAGCGCTGAATCTGTTGGGGTGGGGCGGTCAAATTGCCGTCACTGTCCTTCAGGGCCCCAGCCGGGCTCGGGTTCATGGCTGCGATCAGCATGAAGCCTGCCGGATAGCGGGTGGTAACGGAGATTCGCGACACCGTTACCTCCCGCTCTTCAAGGGGCTGGCGGAGCACTTCAAGGGCGTTGCGGCTGAATTCGGGCAGTTCATCCAGAAAGAGAATCCCGTTGTGGGCAAGGCTCACCTCTCCCGGTTTTGCCGTGGAGCCGCCGCCGATGAGCGCGATATTGCTTGTTGTGTGGTGCGGGCTGCGAAAGGGACGCACCACCATGAGGGGGTGCTCTTTGTCGAGCAGGCTGGCCACCGAATATATTTTTGTGGTTTCGAGCGCTTCCTCAAAACTGAGGGGAGGCAAAATTCCCGGCAACCCTTTTGCCAGCATGGTCTTTCCGCTGCCGGGCGGGCCGATCATGATGACGTTATGCCCCCCGGCGGCGGCTATTTCAAGCGCTTTTTTGGCCGCTCCCTGTCCCTTGATATCGGCAAAATCAACCAGATACTCCTGCTCACCCTCAAAAAGCTCCGCAATATTGACGCTCACCGGGGTGAAGACTCTCTCTCTCTTCAACAGGGCCACCGTCTCGTTCAGGCTTTCCACGCCGTAGACCTCAATGGCCGACTTTGCGGCAGAGACCGCCACCGCCGCCTCCGCCGCATTTTCCATTGGCACAATCAGCCGCTTTATTCCCTCCTTTCCCGCCATGATAGCCACAGGGAGTGCGCCGTTGATTCTCCTGAGCGAGCCATCAAGCGCAAGCTCGCCCATAATGAGCGTCTCCTCGAACTGGTTGCCGATCAGCTCAAGCGAACCAAGAAGCCCGATGGCCACCGGCAGGTCAAATGCTGTACCCACCTTTTTGATATCAGCAGGCGCCAGATTGACCGTGATTTTTTTTGGCGGAATGGTAAAGCCTGAATTCCGGATCGCGGTAAGAATCCTCTCCCGGCTCTCTCTAACCGCATTATCCGGCAAGCCCACAACCGTAAACGAGGGGATGCCGCCCGCCACATTGGCTTCAACCGTAACCTTCATGGCATCAATGCCAATCAGCGCAGCAGCGTTCAGTACTGAGAGCATGGTGGAAAAGGTGAGAGAGTTTCCGTATTTATACGCAAGATATGCAATTATTTGAAAGTTTCAGCATCAGCGAGACAACCTCACTTGCCGCAGCCATTGAGCAGTTACCCTACCAGTTCAAAGATCCCCACAAGCTCGACAAAAAAACAGATTCCCGAAAACTCACCTTTGGCTCCAGGATTGAGAAGGAGAGCAAGGTAGAGCGCGAAGAGTTCTTCACCGTCAAGGAGATACTCAGCCCTGAAAAAGTGAGGCTATCCAACGGGTTGACGGTAAAACTGATCGGTATCAAGAGCGAACCTTTCACGCACGACAAAGCGGTTAGCTATTTGACCGAAAAAATCAAGAGGGAGCACTCATCAAAGATGCCGATCTTCCGTACCTCCGAATATCCCACGAATTATTCTTGCAGGATTGTTCCAGATGATGATCAGTATGGTGACAGTGTCCAATTTTCTATAATTAACCGATCCGGGACTCTGGTAAACGCTTTATCTCCCGTGACAAGAACGGCATTGACTGCCTGAGCATGAGCCGCAATCATAAGGTCAAGTGGTGAGAGCGTCACACCTGCGGTTTCGCACTTGGTTCGAAGATCACCATAGAAGACGGCAACCTCTTTATCCCAAGCCAATATTTTTACCCGAATCAAAAACTCATGGACTCGGGCTGTAAGACCCTTTGGATAGGCGCGTTTTGCCAAGCCATAGAGTAATTCAGCCTGCGTAACCGATGACACTACAACACGTTGTATTGGTACAGCAACAAGCCTCTCACGAACAAAAGGAATGTCACCTTTGATAATATGACTGGCAATATTCGTATCCAGCATGTAGAGGCTCATTCTGTCCACCCTTCAAAAGGATCTCGCAATTGCTCTGGCTGCGTTCGATCGTCAGCTTGCATAAAATCTGCAGGCACTTCAGTTGTTGTATCAAGCTCAAACAGCCCTGACCATGAATCGGGATGGTGTGACAAAATGATATCACCGGAAATTGCATCACGACGGATAAAGACCTCTTTTCCCTCGAAACGGAACTCCTTCGGTATTCGGACGGCTTGACTTCGCCCTGATATAAAAATCTTTGCAGTAACAGGCATAGGTAATCCCCCTTGATAAAAAACATTTTCCCAATCTAAATATAATTTTGGTATCTATCAAGAGATGTATCAAATTCAGATTCTAAAAGATGCAAAAGAGAAGGGGACATTTTACCAGTTACTTGTCAGCAGTCTCAGGCAATAGTGCTAATTCCTCTCCGTTCTACAAGAGAAAGAAGTTTCAGTGTTTGTTCAGGCAGGTATCTTTTGTCCGCATTTCCATTGGCTGACCGATTCCTTTGTCACGTTCAGATAGTGAGCAAAAACTCTCTATACTCACCTCTTCATGTTCACGCAATGCCGTTCAAGTATATTCCTCGCTGACAGGTTGGTGCATCTTGTTGTCACTTCACCACCCTACTGGCAGCTCAAGGACTACGGGCCGGAGAACCAGATCGGCTTTCACGAGAGTTACGAGAGCGACATCAACAACCTGAACCTTGTCTGGAACGAATGCGAGAGGGTGCTGCATCCCGGCTGCCGTCTCTGCAT
>CAIQGA010000188.1 GCA_903871235.1 uncultured Chlorobiaceae bacterium | reverse complement strand
CTCTCAACAATATCATTACCGGCAACACGGGCAACAATGTTCTCACTGGCGCAGATGGCAATGATACCCTTGATGGCGGAGGTGGTAACGACACGATGCAGGGTGGTCTTGGCAACGACACCTACATTGTTGACAGCAGCAGTGACGTTGTAACAGAGGCCACTGGTGCGGGTACCGATACGGTGCAGTCGAGCGTCACGTACACGCTTGCTGCCAATGTCGAGAACCTGACGCTGACGGGTGGTACAGCAGCCATTAACGGCACCGGCAATACGCTCAATAACCTGCTCACCGGTAACAGCGGGAACAACACCCTTGATGGCGGAGTTGGTAATGATACGATGCTGGGCGGCCTTGGCAACGATACCTACGTTGTGGACAGCAGCAGTGACGTGATTACTGAAAATCTTGATGAAGGTACCGATACGGTGCGCTCAAGTTTCACCTATACCCTGAAAGACAATTTCGAGAATCTGACGCTGACCGGGACAACGGCTATTAATGGAACTGGTAACGATGTCGACAACCTTGTTACCGGTAACACGGGCAACAATAGTCTCAGTGGAGGATTGGGCAAAGATACCCTTGATGGCGGAGCTGGTAACGATACGATGCAGGGTGGTGATGGAGATGACATCTATGTTGTCGATAGCAGCAGTGACGTGATTATTGAAAATTCTGATCAAGGTACTGATACGGTACTGTCGAGTTTTACGTATACACTGGCAGCCGATATTGAGAATCTGACGCTGACCGGGACAACGGCTATAAACGGAACCGGCAATGCTCTCAATAACATGCTCGTAGGTAACAGTGGTAACAATACCCTTGATGGCGGAGCTGGCAATGACACCATGCAGGGTGGTTCGGGTAACAACACCTACGTTGTGAACAGCACTGATGACGTTGTAACAGAAGCAGCATCGGCAGGTACCGATAGCGTGCAGTCGAGTTTTACGTATACGCTGGGAGCCAATATCGAGAATTTGACATTGACCGGGACAACGGATCTTAATGGAACCGGCAACACGCTCAATAATATACTTGCAGGTAACAGCGGAGATAATATCCTTGATGGCGGAGTTGGTAACGATACGATGCAGGGTGGTGGTGGCGATGACACCTACGTTGTTGACAGCAGCACTGATATTGTAACAGAAGCTGCGTCGGCAGGTATCGATACGGTGCAATCGAGCGTCACGTACACGCTGGCAGCCAATGTCGAGAACCTGATGCTGACGGGTACAGCGGCCATTAATGGAACTGGCAACACACTCAATAACCTGCTCACCGGCAACAGTGGCAACAATACCCTTGATGGCGGCGTTGGCAGTGACACGATGCAGGGCGGTCTTGGCAACGATACCTATGTTGTTGATAGCAGCAGTGACGTGATTATTGAAAATCTTGATGAAGGTACCGACACGGTGCGCTCAAGTTTTACCTATGTACTGGCAGACAATATCGAAAATCTGACGTTGACCGGGGCAACGGCCATTAATGGAACCGGTAATGATGCCGACAATATTCTTACCGGCAACACGGGCAAAAATATCCTCATTGGAGCATTGGGCAATGATACCCTTGATGGCGGAGCTGGCATTGATACGATGCAGGGTGGGGATGGAAATGACACCTACGTTGTTGACAGCAGCACTGACGTTGTAACAGAAGCCACTTCTCCGGGTATTGATACAGTGCGGTCGAGCGTTACGTACACGCTGGGGGTGAATATCGAGAATCTGACGCTGACCGGTACAGCCGCGATAAACGGAACCGGCAATTCTCTCAACAATATCATTACCGGCAACACGGGCAACAATGTTCTCACTGGCGCAGATGGCAATGATACCCTTGATGGCGGAGGTGGTAACGACACGATGCTGGGCGGTCTTGGCAACGACACCTACGTTGTTGACAGCAGCACTGACGTTGTAACAGAAGCCACTTCTCCGGGTATTGATACGGTGCTTTCGAGCGTCACCTACACGCTGGGGGCAAATATCGAGAACCTGATGCTTATGGGTACAGCCGCGATAAACGGAACCGGTAACGCCCTCGACAACATCCTCACCGGCAACAGCGGCAACAATATCCTTGATGGCGGAGCCGGGACTGACAGTTTGAATGGTGGCGAGGGTTCTGATTTCTATGTTGTCTCTCTTGCGGCACATCATCCTGCGGCAGAGTTTAATGACACTGGTCTATCAGGCACCGATGAAGTTCGCTTCACCTCCACCACGGCAAGCACCTTGACCCTTTCTGCTGGCGACACGGGTATCGAGAAAGTGGTTATCGGCACAGCAGCATTAGTCGCAGTGACGACCGGCACAACAGCGCTGAATGTGGATGCCTCCGCAGTGGCCAATGCTCTGTGGATTATCGGTAATGCCGGAGCAAACTCATTGACAGGCACAGGCAGTAATGATACTCTTGATGGTGGGGCCGGTAATGACAATTTGATTGGCGGCGACGGTAATGACAATTTGATTGGCGGCAATGGCAATGACACCCTGACCGGTGGTAACGGCAATGATCATTTCGTCTTTAATTTCGCGCCCAATGCAGCAACAAACAGGGACACCATTATTGATTTTGTACCGGGGACGGATGATCTTCAGTTCAGCAGGGCTGTTTTTACTACTCTTGGCCTGGTGGGTGATTTGAGTCCATCAGCGTTTTGGTCAAGTGATATAGCGCCTGTTGCTCAAGACGGTGCCGACCGAATCATATACAATGGAGCGACAGGAGCGCTCTACTACGATGCTGACGGCACGGGAGCCACTGCTGCGGTGCAGGTTGCCATCATCGGAACAGCCACACATCCCGTATTGCAGTATACGGACATCCATATCATTGCCTGAAATCAGTGAGATCCTGCAGGGTAAGGGGGAGCAAAAGGGGTTGAATGGAGCGGGGCAAGTGCAAAAAGGTGCTTGCCCCGCTTTTATCAGTATCAGCTTATGTGTGAGCGGTTTTTGCGCCCTTGGGCTGTGCGGCCTTGAGGGTAAAGAGGTGGTAGTTCATGCTGTCCTGCAGCGCATGGAGGCTCGCTTCGATGATGTTGGTCGAGACGCCGACGGTGCCCCAGGTGTAGTGGCCGTTGCTCGATTCAATCAGTACCCGCACCTTGGCGCTGGTTCCCCGTTTCTCTTCGAGTACCCGCACCTTGTAGTCAACCAGCTTGATGCTCTTGATTTCGGGGTAGAAGTGGATCAGTGCCTTGCGAAGCGCCTTGTCGAGGGCGTTGACCGGCCCATCACCATCGGCGGCGATATGCTCGATCTCCTCTCCAACCTTGACCTTGAGTACCGCCTGGTCAACGTTTTTGGCATCCTTGCCCGACTCAATATGCACCTTGGTTTCAAGCACTTCAAAGAAGGGGGTGAAGTTGCCAAGCTCTTTGTGCAGAAGCAGTTCAAAAGAGGCTTCGGCTCCGTCAAACTGGTACCCTTCGTGTTCGAGCTCCTTGATGTGGTGGACAATATTTTTGAAGAGCTCGCTTTTATCGGGCAGGGTGATGCCAAGTTCATGCGCCTTGTAGCGGATGTTGCTCTGGCCGGCAAGTTCAGACACGAGCACCCGCTGGCGGTTTCCTACCTGTGCGGGGTCGATATGCTCGTAGAGTGAACTCTCCTTCATAACGGCGCTGACATGAATGCCGCCCTTGTGGGCAAAGGCCGATTTCCCGACAAAGGGTGCCCGGGTGTTTGATGGCATATTCAGAATCTCGTAGACGAACTTCGAGAGTGAGGTGAGCGGTGTGAGATGCTCAACAAAGGTGAATGAGCGTTGCAGCTTCAGCATGACGTTGGGAATAATGCTGATCAGGTTGGCGTTGCCGCACCGTTCGCCGATACCATTGATGGTTCCCTGGATGTGGGTTGCACCGGCTATGACAGCGGCGATGGAGTTTGCCACGGCCAGGTCGCCATCATTGTGGCTGTGAATGCCCACGGGTACTCCGGTAACGGCGAGGACACGGGCGACAATATCGGTCACCTCATGGGGCAGTGAGCCTCCGTTGGTGTCGCAAAGCACAATTCTTGATGCTCCACCCTCAACGGCAGAGAGAAGCATCTTCAGGGCAAATTCAGGGTTGTTTTTGTAGCCGTCAAAAAAATGTTCGGCATCAAAAAAGACCTCGCGACCCTCCTGCTTGAGGAAGCTGACTGAGCGATAAATCAGTTCGGCATTCTCTTCGTCGGAAATTCCCAGACTCTTTTCGGAGTGCGCTTTCCACGTTTTGCCGAAGATGGTGATAACTGGCGTTTCGGATTCGAGAAGCCCGAGCAGGTTGGGGTCGCTCTCAACACTCTTGACAAAGCGGGCGGTTGAACCAAAGGCGGTGAGCTTGGCATGGCTGAACTTCAGTTGCCGTGCCTTGATGAAAAACTCCTCATCTTTCGGGTTGCTGCTTGGCCATCCGCCCTCAATATAATCCATACCGAACTCGTCAAGCTTTTGGGCTATAAGGAGCTTGTCCTGAACAGAAAGGTTGATGTGCTCACCCTGTGTGCCGTCACGCAGGGTGGTATCGTACAGTTCGATTTTTTTGTTTGTTGCAGTCATAAATCAGCCTTGGGGCATTAAGTGTTCCTGCCGGGCGTAAGCAAAAATACCGCCAGCCTCAACAATGTTGAAAACATCGCCAAGGGGATTGAGCTTGTAGGTGACCTTGCTGGTCAGGTTTTCGATGGTGTTCGCCTCGACGTCAATTTTCAGTTCGTCACCGGTTTTGATGAGCTGGTTGAGCGCTTCAGCCGTCTCGTAGGGAATGGCAAAGCCGCCGTCAACACAGTTACGGTAAAAAATTCTTGCGTACGATTCGGCCACAATGGCTTTAACACCGGCAACCTTGAGGGCGAAGGGGGCGTGCTCCCGCGACGATCCGCAGCCGAAGTTTGGCCCGGCAATGATGATGGTGAACTCGGAGTGGCAGCTTCCCTCCTCAATAAAGAGGACGTTGCCCTGAGGAAGCCCTCCCTGTTCGGGTGGTACTCCTGAAAGGGCATATTTGCCATAGAGCAACACCTCTTCGGGATCGGAGAGGCTGTAGACCAGATGTTCGGCAGGAATAATCTGGTCAGTATCAATATTTTTGCCTAAAACGTAGGCTTTTCCCTGAATGATGGTTTCCATTATTTCGTTCTGTTTTCCCGAATTTCAAGTGCGATCAGAGAAAATCTCTCGGATCGGTGAGTTTACCCGTAATTGCCGATGCGGCGGCTGTGAGCGGGGAGGCAAGGTAGACCCCTGCATGTTTGCTGCCCATCCGTCCGGGGAAATTGCGGTTTGTGGTCGAGACCACGACATCATTGTCAACCGAGCGACCGACCGTATCAGCCGGGCCACCAAGACAGGCGGCGCAAGAGGGGAGTGCAATGGTGCAACCTGCATCTTCAAAAATCTTTTTCAGGCTCTGACCGTCGTAGAGTTCAGTTTCGAGGTCACGGGCAACTTTAACCGTGGCCGGTACAATGTTGGTGGTTACCGAAACCCTCTGTCCTTTCAGGATTTTTGCAGCCATCACAAAATCGGTCAGCTTGCCACCGGTGCAGGAGCCGATATAGGATTTGGTGATCTTGGTGCCCTGGACGCTTCTTACCGTAGCGCGGTTATCGGGGCTGTGCGGCTGGGCAACAACAGGCTCCAGCTCAGCAACGTTGTAACGGTACTTGCTGTGATAGCGGGCATCAGGATCGCTCTGGAAGAGCTCGTAGGGTTTTTGGCTTCTTGCCTTGACGTAGCGCTCGGCAATGTCGTCGGCGGCGATGATACCGTTCATCCCACCCGCTTCGATGGCCATGTTGGTCAAGGTCATTCTCTCCTCCATCGGGAGTGAAAAAATGGCTTCGCCGTCAAACTCCATGGCGCGGTAGGTTGCGCCGTCGGTAGTGATATCACCAAGAATGTGCAGAATGAGGTCTTTTGCCGTCAGGTATTCAGGCATCTTGCCCTCAAAGGTGAAGAGTATGGATTCCGGGACTTTTTCCCAGAGTTTGCCAGTGCCGAGAATGAAGGCGGCGTCAGTGTTGCCGATTCCTGTGCCGAACATGCCGAAGGCTCCCGAGGTACAGGTGTGCGAGTCGGTGCCGAAGAGCACCGTGCCGGGCAGATTGAATCCCTCTTCGGCCAGGGCTACATGGCAAACTCCCTTGTAGCGGTCGGTGCCGACATCGTAGTAGTGCGGAAGTTGCTGCTCTTTGGCAAACTGGCGCAGCAGATCAATATTGCGGTGGGCGTGCTCGTTGGCTGTAAAAATATAGTGGTCAGGTAAAACGACCACTTTCGCCGGATCCCACACTTTTGCGTCGGGGCCAAATTCCTGCTTGAAAATATCAAAGGTTGGCGGACCGCAGACATCGTGAGTGAGGAGGATATCGACATTCAGCCAGACGCTTTCGCCCGCATCGACAAATGTTCTGTTTGCCGCTTTTGAAAGGATCTTCTGGGTTATTGTTTGTGCCATGGTATTCTTAAACCCCGCTTTCTATGGTTTCAGGTTCAGTAGTGATGTTATCAAAATGGTACTGGCGCTGGCCGAGAGCCTGGAGATAGGCTTTGGCGCTCGCCTCTATAATATCGGTTGAGACTCCTCTTCCGTTAAAGGAGAGGTTTTTGTCTTTGATGCGTACCAGCGCCTCACCGAGAGCCTGGCGCCCGGCAGTGGCGGAACGTACTGAGTAGGAGGTGACCATCGATTCGAGGCCAAGGGCACGCTCAATGGCTCTGAAGCAGGCATCCACCGGGCCGTCACCGGTTGCCGACTCTTCAAAGATTTGATCCTTGTGCCGGATTCTGATGGTTGCCGTAGGAATTGAGGCCGTACCGCTGTTGATATGGAGATAATCGAGTTCGTAGGCGCTCCTCGGCTTGTTCAGCTCATCGCCCATCAGCACTCTCAGGTCGTCGTCATAGACCTCTTTCTTTTTATCGGCAACCTCAACAAAGCGCTTGTAGACCGCTTCGAGTTCGGTGTCGTCAAGGTTGTAGCCGAGCGTGAAGAGACGCGATTTAAGGCCGTGCTTGCCGGAATGGCGGCCCAGCACAATGCTCGTTTGCGGCACTCCAACCGATTCCGGCGTCATCACCTCGTAGGTCTGCCGGTTTTTCAGCATCCCGTCCTGGTGAATGCCCGACTCGTGCGAGAAGGCGTTGTCGCCCACAATGGCCTTGTTCGGCTGGATAATGATGCCGGTAAAGGTCGAGACCATGCGGCTCGTATTGTAGATCTCTTCGGTGACAATGCCGGTGTAGAAGTTGTGCAGGTCGCTGCGCACCTTGAGCGCCATCACAATCTCTTCGAGCGAAGCGTTTCCGGCCCGCTCTCCGATGCCGTTGATGGAACACTCCACCTGGCGTGCACCGTGTTCAACAGCGCTGAGCGTGTTGGCCACCGCAAGACCGAGGTCGTTATGGCAGTGGACACTGATAATGGCCTGGTCGATGTTTTGGACGCGGATCTGGAGATCGGCAATTTTGCGGCCAAACTCTGAAGGCCAGGTATAACCCGTCGTATCAGGGATATTGACCGTTGTTGCACCTGCGGCAATAACCGCCTCAATGATTTCAGCAAGGAAGCCCTGATCGGTGCGACCTGCATCTTCAGCCGAAAATTCGATATCGGGTGTGAAGGTTTTGGCAAAGGCGACCGCGTTGACGGCCATTTTGAGCACCGTTTGCCGCTTCTCCTGCAAGCTCACGCCATAGCGGTCGCTGCCGAATTTTCCGGTAATATGGATATCGGAGGTGCCGATGAAGGTGTGGATGCGGGGTTTGCGAGCCTGCTGCAGCGCCTTCCAGGATGCGGTGATGTCATTCTCCACCGCCCGTGCCAGTGCTGCCACAATGGCTTTCGATTCGGCGCTTATCCGCTGCACCGCTTCGAGCTGCAAAGGTGACGAAGCCGGAAAACCGGCCTCAATCACATCTACTCCAAGCTTTTCGAGCTGACGGGCAATCTCCACCTTTTCCTGCACATTGAGCGACGCCCCGGGGGACTGTTCGCCATCGCGCAGGGTTGTATCAAATACTATAATCTTCTCTTTTTCTGCCATCGCTGCCTTTGTTATGATCAGGCACCGAGATGCCTGACAATTGCTTCTGTCATCTCTGTCGTTGAAATTGTCTTCTCTCCCGGATTGGCAATGTCGGCGGTCCTCAATCCAGTAGCAAGGGTCGCCTCAATGGCCTGCTCGATTTCACGGGCAATATCCGGCAAATTAAAGCTGTGTTCGAACATCATGGCAACCGATGCAATGGTGGCAATCGGGTTGGCCTTGTTCTGGCCCGCAATATCAGGCGCACTTCCGTGGATCGGTTCGTAGAGGGCATGTTTGGTGCCGATGCTTGCCGAAGGGAGCATACCGAGACTGCCGGTAATCATACCCGCGATGTCGCTCAGAATGTCGCCAAAGAGGTTGCCCGTTACAATAACATCAAACTGTTTCGGGTTGCGCACAATCTGCATTGCCGCATTATCGACATACATATCGCTCAGCTCCACATCTGCGAACTCCTTGTGCAGTTCATGCACCACATTGCGCCAGAACTGCGAAACCTCAAGCACATTGGCCTTGTCGATGGAGATCACCTTGCCCTTCCGTTTCCGGGCCGCTTCAAAAGCGAGGCGGGCAATCCGCTCAACCTCATAGCGCTCATAGACCATGGTGTTCCACCCCTTGTTTTCATCAAAGCCGCGAGGCTGGCCGAAATAGATGCCACCGGTAAGCTCCCTGAAAACGAGGAAATCGGTACCGCGAACCACATCCGCCTTGAGCGATGATGCGTCAAGCAGTGCGTCATAGACCTTTGCAGGCCGGAGGTTGGCAAAAAGCTCAAGCTCCTTACGGATTTTGAGCAGCGCCGCTTCCGGCTTGTGCGCGTGTGGCAAACTCTCCCATTTCGGGCCGCCAACGGCTCCAAGCAGCACGGCGTCACACTTCCGGCAGGCATCAAGCGTCGCCTGCGTGAGCATTTCGCCATGCAGTTCATAAGAAGCACCGCCAAAGGGATGCTCCTCAATCAAAACTTCAAAACCATGTTTTTTGGAGAGCTGCTCCAGTACGGCAACAGCTCCTGCAACCACCTCCGGGCCTATACCATCGCCCGGTATTGAAACAATCTTGTACATGCGTTGTTTGGAAGAAATTATTTTTTGATCAGCCAGCTCATCATGTTGCGAAGTTTTGCACCAACCGTTTCAATTGAATGGCCGCTGTTCTCTTCACGAAGTTTGCTCAGGTTCTTGTAGCCGCCATTGCACTCATCAATAAACTCTTTGGCAAAACGACCATCCTGAACCTCTTCCAGAATCTTCTTCATCTCAGCCTTGACCGCCGCAGTGATAAGGCGTGGTCCACGGGTCATGCCGCCATACTCAGCCGTATCGCTGACGGAGTAGTTCATTCT
>CAIQGA010000187.1 GCA_903871235.1 uncultured Chlorobiaceae bacterium | reverse complement strand
TGCAGTTTGTCATTGGGCTGGTCGGCCTTGTGGCAACTGATGCACTGTTTTCCTGAAGCGGCAAACTTTTTGTGGTTGAAGGTTGCGGGTTTCCATTTTGTCGTATTGTGGCATTCCGCGCAGGCCGCAGTTACCTCTCTGTGCAGTTTGTCATTGGGCTGGTCAGCCTTGTGGCAACTGATGCACTGTTTTCCTGAAGCGGCAAACTTTTTGTGATCGAATGTTGCTGGTTCCCAGCGGCTGGTGCTGTGGCAGTCGGCGCAGGATGCCGTCGTCTCACTGTGCAGCCGGTCATTTGGCTCGTCGGTTTTATGGCATGTGATGCAGCTCTTTTGAATTGATGCGGCAAGCCGTTTATGGTCGAATGTTGCGGGCTTCCACTCCTTTATGGTATGGCATTCGCTGCAATTTCCTGTTGCATAGCGATGCAGGTTATCTGCCGGTTTTTGATTTTTGTGACAGGCGACACAGTTTTTTTGGAGCGATAGTGTCAGCGATGTATGTTTGAAGGTTTTTATCGCTTTTGATGCGTCTGCTCCCTTGTGGTCAGTATGGCACTCTATACACGAGTTGGCAGAAAGTCCTTTGTGAAAAAGAACCTTCGATGAATCTTTTGGAAGAGATGCTCCGGCGACATTTTTGATGCCGATGGAATCTTCTTTGTGACAGGTGACGCATTGCACTGACGTTACCCCTCGAAATGGAGTGTGGCAGCTCAGGCACTCTTTTTGCAGTGCATGATGGCCCTTCATGAGGGTGCCGGGGTCGAGCAGCAGATCGGGAAATTTTATGGCAAGCGCTGCAAGAATGATGAGAGAGACGATAAAGGTATAAAGGGGTTTCATCAGGCTATTATTTCCAGTTCCAGAAGAAAAGTATGGAGAGTACGTGTGTCACGGTTAGGGCGAGTAGAAGTGAAACCATGGGCATGTGTACCATTCTCCATTGTTCAAGCGTTTTGATGGTGAGGCTGTCCCAGTAGTGTTGTTGTTCCATCTCCTCGTCTACGGTGGCATTGATTCCCAGTTGTTTCATATTCATTTTCACCTCTTCCTTGACCTTTTTGAGCAGATATTGCCCAACATGGCCACTGGCGGTTACCACCATCATCAGAAAAGTAGCTGCCCACGGTAAAATTGCGTTGAAATGGATTCCTGAATGGACGATGATCATCAGGGTTCCTATCCAGCCGGTATTACAGTGGAGTTTGAGAAAAAATTTGAGTGGCCCGTTTTTGAAAACCTTTTTTTTTCGGGCAGAATAGCCAAAGGAGAGTGCAAAAAACAGAGTTCCGGCAATTCCAAGATATCGCCCGATCCATACAAGATGAGCAACATGCAGGATGTAATCAAGTGATATTGCGGCAATAATCAGCAGGAGATATGAGATCGTCAGCGGTAATGTTCGTTGTACAAGTATAGATTTCCACATGGTTCAGCATCGTTAAGAGATCATCATTTTCTTTCAGAGAAGATATTCTTTGCTGCTTAAAAGAGTCTGAAAACATCCTTAAAAATAGATTAAAATTCAATGATACTATAATGATAACCTCTTGCTGTCTGAGGTGATACAATGTTTTTTTGTCATGAAGCTCCCTTTGGGGATTTAAAAAATATTCCCGCATCTTCTTTTGTTTTCGTAATTTCCTTTCATTACTTTTTTCGATGAACTGAAAATGTCTGTGAGATTTCATGCTGTGTATCGCGAGTTTCGATTTCCTTTCTGAACGGAGTGCATTTTTTTGATGGCTATAAAAAAATTAATTCATGGGGTTGACTTTAAGTAATCGGCATGCTTGCGTGCTGCAGTCGGAAATTCGCAACATGTCGATTGAGTGTCGTCGGGTTGGCGGAATCAATCTTGCCCAGGGGGTTTGCGACACTCCTGTCCCTGAAGCTGTTCTTCAGGGTGCGGCGGAGGCGCTATGGCAGGGGATGAACATCTATACCCATTATGCCGGTTTGCTTCAGTTGCGCGAGGCCCTTGCTCTCAAGCAGAAAAAATTTTCCTCTCTGACGTTTGACCCGGAGAGTGAGATCATTGTCAGTGCCGGAGCGACGGGCGCATTGTACTGTGCCTTTCAGGCGCTGCTTAATCCCGGCGATGAGGTGATTGTGTTTGAACCCTTTTACGGCTATCATATCAGTACGTTACAAGCTGCGGAAGCTGTACCGGTTTACCTTCCGCTCAATTTGCCGGATTGGTCATTCAGTGCTCATGATCTTGAGCGTACGGTTACTTCGCGAACAAAAGCCATTATTGTCAATACTCCAGCAAATCCTTCAGGCAAAGTTTTCTCGTCTGATGAACTTGAGATCATCGCCAGTTTTGCCGAACGCTTCGACCTGTTTGTTTTTACTGATGAGATTTACGAGCATTTTGTTTACGGTGACTGCATTCATCGCTCTTTTGCCTCCTTGCCGGGGATGAGGGAACGTACCATTACTGTTTCAGGTTCGTCAAAAACGTTCAGTGTTACAGGGTGGCGGATCGGTTATCTCTTTTGCGATGCCCGCTGGGCCCAGGCGATCGGTTATTTCAATGATCTCGTCTATGTTTGCGCACCTGCACCTTTGCAGGCTGGTGTTGCCACAGGATTGCGGGAACTTGGTGACGATTATTACCACAATCTTGCGGTGGAATATCAGGCAAAGCGTGACCGCTTTTGTGAGGCACTCTCTCTTGCTGGCCTGCATCCCTCTATTCCCGACGGCGCCTATTATGTGCTCGCTGATGTCTCCCGTATTGCAGGCACAACAGGAAAGGAGCGGGCAATGCATATCCTGCAGAAAACCGGTGTGGCCAGTGTTCCGGGTGGTGCTTTTTATCACGACAGGAGAGGGGAGAAGATGGTTCGTTTTTGTTTTGCCAAGGAGGATGCTGTGCTTGATGAGGCCATTCGTCGCCTGCAGCTTCTTGACTGAATTTTTTAACTAAACAAGGGGAGGACGTATGGTCAGAAAAGGGTTGATCAGGGTTGCCGGTTTTATTGTTCTACTGTTTACGATGGCAGGCTGCCTGGAGGTCAGTACCGTAGTCAGCGTCAAGCCTGATGGAACCGGAACCATTGCTGAGCGGTTGTTGATGAGCAAGGCGTCACTTGGCCAGATGAACTCTCTTGCCGAGGCCGGTAAAAAAGGGCCAGCAGGTCAGATGCCCGACAAGGCTGCACTGGAAAAGAAGTCTCAGGAAATAGGCGAAGGGGTTCGCTTTATCTCGGTTCGCCCGGTAGTGACGAAAACTCATGAAGGATATGAGGCGCTCTATGCGTTCAGGGATATCAACCTGTTGCAGCTTAATCGTAATCCTGATTCCGCTGTTTCAGCCGATTCAGCATCAGGCAATCAAGCTCCGAAAAAGAAAAAACAATATGTCCATTTTATCTTTAAAGAGGGGACTCCATCCAGGCTTGTCATCGTGATGGATCAGGAAAAGGAGGCAGAATCGTTCAGCTCTCCAGAAGCCGCAAAGCCTCAGCAAAATGCGGAGCAACTGAAAATGGCAACCAGTATCATGAAACAGTTTCTTAAAGGAATGAGGGTGTTCTTGGCGGTTGATATCGATGGTTCAATTGTCAGCACCAATGCGACGTACCGAAAAGAGAAGAGAATCACTTTGATGGATGTGGATTTTGACAAGCTGTTGGCCAATCCGAAACAGTTTGCATCATTTACAACTCTTGGTTCTGATCCGTCATCAAGAGAGATGCAAAAAATCTTCAAAAATATTCCGGGAATCAAGCTGGAATCACAAAAAGAGGTAGAGGTCAGTTTTCAGTAGCAAGAGAAGGGGGGATTTTTTGAAATAGCTTGTTGCGGGCTGGTATAAAAAAAACTGAAACCGAAAGCTATAAGCCGAATTCTGTGCGTTACCCGGGAACCCCGGGTAACGCTGCAGCCATTTATCTGATGCGGCTTACCCGAGAACTCTCCTTTCGGAATTGAACGGGCCGCTCTTTTTCCCCGGAGGGAAAAGTCCTCTTATTTAGCCTTGCTTCGGGGAGGTTTGC
>CAIQGA010000186.1 GCA_903871235.1 uncultured Chlorobiaceae bacterium | reverse complement strand
TCGACCAGCTCTTCGAGCGGCATACCATATTGCAGCGCCTTGGAGGCGAGCACGGCAAAACAGTTCAGCAACCCCTTGAATGAAGCGCCCTCCTTGTACATGTCGATAAAGACTTCGCCAAGGGAACCGTCATCATACTCCCCTGTTCTGAGAAAGACCTTGTGGCCGCCTACATGGGCTTCGCGAATATAACCCTTCCGCCGTTTCGGCAACATCCTGCGCTCGGAACGGTGGTAGACCCGCTCAACAATACGCTCCTGAACCTCCCGGGGCCCCCTGGTTTCATCAAGGCTCTCCTCTGTTCCAAGCATGATAATCTCGTCGAGATCCTGCAAACTCGAACTATTGAGCGGCTGGGAGAGCTTCGATCCATCACGGTAGATGGTAATCGCCTTGACCATCTGCAACCATGCCGCCTGAAAAACTTCACCGATTTCGATGGTAGTGGCGGAACCCGGCATGTTGACCGTCTTGGAAATTGCACCAGAAATGAAGGGCTGTACGGAAGACATCATGCGGACATGGGCCATGTGCCTGATGTAGCGGAGCCCTTTGCGACCGCAGCGGCTGGCGCAATCGAAGACCGGCAGATGCTCAAGCTTCAAGTGGGGCGCCCCCTCGATGGTCATGGTACCGCAGACATAGTCATTGGCCAGTTCGGCATCCCGCTCCGTAGCGCCAAGCGCCTGCAGCATGTCAAAATCAGGGTCGCTGAGCTGCTCTTCGGTAAAGCCGAGCGCGGCACAGAAATCCTCACCCAGAATCCACTTGTTGAAGGCAAAACGGATATCAAAAACGGTTTCCAACTGCGACTCAACAGTTTCAATCTTGTCGTCCGGGAATCCACGGCTCTTGAGCCATGAGCGGTTTATTGAGGGAGAACCGGCAAGGGTGCCGTGACCTTTGCAATAGTGCTCAATATCATCAATCTGTGCCGCGCTGTAACCAAGCCGCTCAAGAGCCTTGTGTACCGACTGGTTGACAATCTTGAAATAGCCACCCCCGGCGAGCTTCTTGAACTTGACAATGGCAAACTCAGGCTCAATACCGGTAGTATCACAATCCATCACCAGCCCAATGGTGCCGGTAGGAGCAATAACACTCACCTGCGCATTGCGGAAGCCATACCGGGTTCCCCTCTCCAGCGCCTCGTCCCACACCTTTCCAGCCGCTTCAAAAAGCTCACCGGGGCAATACTCCGAATCAATCCCACGCGGCTTGACCGACAAGCGCTCGTACTCCTCTTCCGAGCGGTTCTTTGCCGCCCGGCGATGGTTGCGGATAACGCGCAGCATCTCCTCACGGTTTGCCTCATGGCCGCTGAAGGTGCCGAGATCACGGGCCATCTCTGCCGAAGTGACATAAGCCTGGCCGGTCATCACCGCCGAAATTGCTCCCGACAGAGCCAGCGCCTTGGGCGAATCGTAAGGAATACCAAAAACCATCAGCACCGTGCCAAGATTGGCAAAGCCGAGGCCAAGGGTTCTGAACTCGTAACTGAGCCGCGCAATCTCCTTTGACGGGAAATGGGCCATGAGGACTGAAATTTCAAGCACGACGGTCCAGATGCTCGACGCGTGCTGCAACTCCCTCACCTTCATCTTGCCCGAAGCCTCATCAATAAAATGGATCAGGTTAAGACTGGCCAGATTGCAAGCGGTATCGTCGAGGAACATGTATTCCGAACAAGGGTTACTCGCATTGATGCGTCCGCTCTTGGGGCAGGTGTGCCACTCGTTGATGGTGGTATCGAACTGCAAACCGGGATCGGCACACTTCCAGGCGCTGAGCAAAATTTTCTCCCATAAATCACGTGCCTTGACCACCCTTGCGGTCTTGCCGGTTGTGCGCTCACGAAGTGGCCAGATGTCGTCATTTTCGACCGCCTTCATGAACTCATTGGTCATCCGAACCGTATTGTTCGAATTCTGCCCGCCAACGGTCTGATAGGCTTCCGACTCGTAATTAGAGTTATACTCTTCAAAATCAAGGGAGGTGTAACCCTGCTCAACAAGAGCAAGCACACGGAGTATATAGCTCATCGGCACGGCACGGCTGAGCGCATTCTGTATCAGGCGGTGCAGACGGGCGTTCGTCTTGCGGTCGGCGCCATTGGCGAGAGCCTCTTCAACAATTGCCTGAAGAAAACGGGAGCAAATTCTTGAACCGGCCACCAGTGAGGCCACCTTGTCCTCCTCTTTCGCCTTCCACTCAATAAATTTCTCCACATCGGGATGGTCGATATCAACAATGACCATCTTGGCGGCACGACGTGTTGTTCCGCCCGACTTGATGGCACCCGCCGCCGAATCAAAGATCTTCAGAAAACTCATCAGGCCCGAGGAACTTCCGCCGCCACTCAGCTTCTCCCCGCCTGAACGGAGGTTGGAATAGTTGGTGCCCGAGCCACTGCCAAACTTGAAAACCCGCGCTTCACGAATGGCGAGATCAAAAATCCCCCCCTCATTGACCAGATCGTCACTGACCGACTGAATAAAACAGGCATGGGCCTGGGGGCGCCCGTAAGCATCCTCCGACTCCTTTACCTCCCCGCTCTCGGGGTCAACATAAAAATGGCCCTGGGCCGGGCCGGTGGTGCCGTAGGCAAAATTGAGCCCCGTATTGAACCACTGCGGCGAATTGGGGGCGGCCATCTGCTTGAGCATCATAAAGGCCACCTCATCATAAAAAGCCGAAGCATCATCCGGCGTATCGAAATAACGGTTTTTTTCACCCCAATCCTTCCAGCAACCCGCCATGCGATGCACAACCTGGCGGATCGAATGCTCACTGCCGGTTACCACATTGCCTTCGCTGTCGGTCACCGGAGCGCCCTTTTCATCATAAAGGGGAATGCCCGTTTTACGGAAATACTTCTGGGCCAGAATATCGGACGCCACCTGCGACCACTGCCGGGGCACCTCGACATTGTTCATTTCAAAAACCTTCGAGCCATCAGGATTCCTCAAAACAGAGCTGCGAAAGGCGTACTCAAAACGGTCAAAAACATTTTCACCGGCAGTGGTGAACAAGCGGGAAATTTTCATTGGAACTCTCCGGAGTCAAAAATGGAACTGAAAAAGTAACCCTTTTTTTATAAAAGAGTTACTCCTTCAAAAGGCAGTAAATTTTATGGTCAATTCTTCATCGACACAGCCCACAATATAACCTCATGCGGGTATCTGCCAATGGAAAATTGACATTTTTTTTGCTTCAAAGAGGTGAGTGTGTCAGCCTTATGCCAGGGCGCTGACAGCTCAGGCCAAAAAGAGTTCTCGCTCACTCTCACGACGCGCAGTCAACCCGGCAAGCGCCTTCCCCTTTGCCTTGTTCCACCTCAAAAACTCATCCGCTGCAGCCTCCCGGTCACCACCATTAAGCTTTTTCAGCAAAGTTGAACTCTTCAATGAACCTGCCCCAAGATTAAAACAAAAACTGACCAGCGCATCAAACATTCCCTGCGTCATCGGCACATGCACCAGCTCATTGACCGAACGCTCAAAACGCTCAACATCATGCTCAAGAAGTTCATTTGCCTCTTCAGCATCGATTTTTTTCCCCTCATACACATCTGGCCCGGTATGGCCATAACCAATGGTAAGCTTTCCTCCCGGACAAACATAAGCCGCAAACCGCACCCCCTCATACTTGCGGATAAGGTCAAGCCCCTTTTCACTTGTCTTCATCATGGTACACACTGTTTAAAAGTTGCACTGCCAAACCGTAAAGAACAGGTGGCAAAAGTTACGCAAAATAACAGCATACAACAACAAACCCCAACCGCTTACTTGACCGGTATGCTGCGAAGCGTTGCAACAAGGAATTCCCAGAATTTCTGGACGGAGAAAATATTGACCTTTTCATCCGGAGAGTGGGGAAAACGAATGATCGGGCCAAAAGAGATCATCTCCCAATCGGGATAGATACTGCCAAGAATCCCGCATTCAAGACCGGCATGAACCGCCCTTGTTTCGGCAATGGTGCCGAATTTTTTATGATAAACCTCCTGCATGATCTTCAGAATTGAGGACGCAGGGTCGGGCTTCCAGCCAGGATAGCGACCATCAAAAAGCGTCTCTGCCCCGGCCAGATCAAAAATGCTGTTGATCATCACCTCAAGATCGACCTTGGCAGAATCAACCGAACTGCGGAGCAACATCTCGACGGTAACCACGCCATTGCCGGATTGCACCATCGCAAGATTATTGGAGGTTTCAACCAGACCCGCCATCTCGCTGCTCATGCGCATCACCCCGTTCGGGCAGCCGTAGAGCGCACGCATGAGCCGCAGAACAGCACCCTCTTCAAGCACCGACTCAGGCAGAGAGGCCGGAACCGCCTCAATGGTCAGGGTTGGCTCAACTGCCGACAACTCCTCTTTGATGGTAGCGGTGAGGATAGTCATACTCGTCAGGAAGGGGTGCACCATCGAGCCAGGAAGAGCCACAAGGGCAAACGATTCTCGCGGAATGGCGTTGCGAAGGCTTCCCCCATCAATGGAGGCGAGACGCAACCCATGGTGCAGATGACCATGATAAAGAATGCGGTTCATAATCTTGTTGGCATTGCCTCGGCCAAGATGAATATCCAGACCACTGTGGCCACCCCTCAAACCGGTCACCCTGACCATGAAAGCCTTCCACTCACCCTGCAACGCCTCTTCACGACAGGCGAAGCTCATCCTCCCGTTACTGCCGCCGGCACACCCGATACAAAGCTCCCCCTCATCTTCCGAATCGAGGTTCAAAAGAATCTCCCCCCTGAGCGAACCTGGTTTGAGCCCGAAAGCCCCCGTCATGCCGCTCTCCTCATTACTGGTAAAAAGCGCTTCGAGAGGGCCGTGCTGCAACTCCCGCGACTCAAGCACCGCCATCGCCGCCGCAACTCCCATGCCATTATCGGCACCAAGGGTCGTCCCATTGGCCCGCACCCAGTCGCCATCCAGAACGGTTTCGATCGGATCTGTAATAAAATCATGGAGCTTGTCGAGGTTCTTTTGCGGCACCATATCAAGATGGCTCTGCAAAATCACCCCCCGCCGACCTTCCATACCCGGCGAAGCTGGCTTGCGGATAATCACATTGCCAACCTCATCCACCATACTCTCCAATCCAAGCCTTTTGCCAAAATCAGCAAGAAACTCCCTGATCCTCTCCTCATTTCCGGAGGTCCGGGGAATCTGGGTCAAGAGGTGGAAATTGCGCCACACCTGCGGCGGCGAAAGCTGCAACATGTTATTATTCATATCAAGGCCAATAATTTTAAGAGGCAAATTGACGTCCGTACAACACTACCGGATAATTCCCTGCAACCGTTCAACAAAAAGAGACGATTGTGAATGTACCATAAATCCCCCCATACCCCGCAGGGAGACGGCATGGCGTATCCCCACAATCCAGACATAATCCATTGAATATGTCAGGTCGTAGATAAGTACCTGGGAGCGCCGAGCTCCAGCTCGGCCCCCAAAAGTCGTAATCCCTTTTGAGATATATCAGCTCTCCTTCGTCCATAAAGAAGAGGCCCAATGTTTAAATTCGCCGGACGGTGTAGCCGCTACGGTGCAATGCCCGCTTGAGTGAGTTTAGCTTCGCCCTGTTCGCTCTACACGCTCACAGAGAGAAAGCCGTTAGCCTTTAAATGACCTTGCAAGATGATTGGTAATCGGATCGTAAATCTTTCTCTTGCTTTCAGGATACTCGAAATAAAAAGACTTGAATTGATTATTGTTCAGAATAGTTTTTTGGTAAAAGATGTTCCTGTGATTATACCCTGAAATGACGAACCAGTTATTTTTCAGCACTTTGTAGGTTACGATCTTTGTCTGGTTGTCATCCCTCCCACGTCTTGATTCTTCAAGGTACAACTCTTGCAGTGATTGGTTCAGAGCATTATTGGAGCCATAGACCAAGAGGCTTGCCTCTGCATTTTTTGACACAAGTTTTTGTCCGTCTCCATTATCTGACTCGCCTTGCGGATAGAGGATATCTTCAGGATAAGCTATTGAATAGCCAAACCTTGCATTGTGGTAAGTCTTGTAAACGTCGTCAGCGAATGCTCTTTGAGTCAATAAAGCAAAAGTGAGGAAAATAAAAATATATCGCATTGTTTGTTCTCCAGATAGAGTCTGATAATAATGAGATGGATCCGCATAAACCGCAGATTTTTGAATTGCAATCAAGATATACCCTCGTGCTGTGACTCCTCTGTCAAGCGCTCCAAACGAATTAATTCCATAGTAAAAAGATCAAAGTCGTAATCTTTTTTGATATGTCAGGTTGTGGATAGGTTACAGAAAAAAAACAACAATGCAAGCTGCTCTTGTGTCGTAATCCCTTTTGATATGTCAGGTCGTAGATAAGATGTATGGCGTTATCAACCATCGAGCGCAGTAAGTCCGTCGTAATCCCTTTTGATATGTCAGGTCGTAGATAAGTGGAACAGTCAGTATTGCGGCTGGCACTGCGCTTGTTGTCGTAATCCCTTTTGATATGTCAGGTCGTAGATAAGACTTACCAAGGGCAAGTAACTATCCCGATAGCCGAAGGAGTCGTAATCCCTTTTGATATGTCAGGTCGTAGATAAGAGTAGGATGGTTCGGCTCATAACGGGAGCGGACGAAAGTCGTAATCCCTTTTGATATGTCAGGTCGTAGATAAGACAAATGTCAGCAGGAGTTTCAAGAATTTCATATTATGTCGTAATCCCTTTTGATATGTCAGGTCGTAGATAAGACAAACTTATTGCTCAAAACAAAGAACTCAAAGAAGATTGTCGTAATCCCTTTTGATATGTCAGGTCGTAGATAAGCAGCGAAGTGAAGTTTGAGCTACCTGCCGGATCGGATTGTCGTAATCCCTTTTGATATGTCAGGTCGTAGATAAGTATAATGATATCGTCAGCATTATAAAAAAGACGATCGGTCGTAATCCCTTTTGATATGTCAGGTCGTAGATAAGAAACC
>CAIQGA010000185.1 GCA_903871235.1 uncultured Chlorobiaceae bacterium | reverse complement strand
TTCGTAAATACTTTCAATCTGTAACGATTTTTTTGGTTAAAACGTATCCGCAACCATACGTATATCGAGCGGGTCGGCGATGGAAATCTGGATATGAGATAGATGGCACGCTCTCTCCCCGGTCCAACAAACGTTTGGTTTTCTGTGCCCCGATTATCGCCATAACCCGGGCAAAATCTCTTTTTTTTCTTGTACCTTCTTTTTGGATTGTTTCAGCGCACTCGCAGTACCTTCAAACTCATAGCCTTTGCACGATTGAAGATCATCGACAACATCAACACCCTGCTCGGCGACGATCTGAAGGCTTCAATTCGCCCCAAAGACAAGCTCAGGATAGCGGCTTCATGCTTTTCGATCTATGCTTATGAGGCTCTGAAGCGGGAGTTCTCAAAGATTGAGTCGCTGGAGTTCATCTTCACGGCGCCAACATTTGTTCCCAACGAGGTAACCGACAAATTCCGGAAGGAGCATCGCGAGTTTTTCATTCCCAAGTCAACCAGGGAAAAGAGCCTTTACGGTTCAGAGTTTGAAATACAGCTTCGCAACAAGCTTACCCAGCGGGCTATTGCGCGCGAATGTGCTGAGTGGATGCGGCGAAAGGCGGTTTTTCGTTCGAACAAGACCAAAGCGCCCATGCAGCAGTTTGCCTGCATTGAGTCACCGGAACAGAGTGTTGCCTATATGCCGATGAACGGTTTTACTGCCGTAGACCTGGGTTATCAGCAAGGGGACGCGATGTCGAATCTTGTCAACCGGTTTGAGGAACCGGCCTTTACAGCGACCTATCTGCACCTTTTCGACCAGATTTGGAATGATCCGGAAAAGCTTGAAGAGGTAACTGCGGTTATTTGCGATCATATTGCCTCAGTCTATCAGGATAACTCGCCGGAGCGCATCTATTTTTTGATGCTCTACAACATTTTCAGCGAATTCCTTGAGGGTATTGATGAAGATGTTCTGCCCAACGACCGCACAGGTTATCATGAGTCGCTGGTCTGGAAAAAGCTTTTCAACTTCCAGAGAGACGCGGCAACCGGTATCATCAACAAGCTCGAAACCTTCAATGGCTGCATTCTGGCCGACAGCGTAGGGCTTGGAAAAACCTTCACGGCTCTTGTGGTTATCAAATACTACGAACTGCGCAACCGCTCAGTTTTGGTACTGTGCCCCAAAAAACTTGCCGATAACTGGCTGAACTACAACAGAAACCTCAAAACCAATATCTTTGCCAAAGATCGGTTCAATTATGATGTGCTGTGCCACACCGACCTTTCCCGCACTTCGGGAGACTCTTTCGGCATCCCTCTGAACCGGGTCAACTGGGGAAACTATGACCTCGTCATCATTGACGAATCACATAACTTTCGCAATAATGATGTGTTCAAGGAAAGGGAGACTCGCTACCAAAAACTGATGAACGCGGTTATACGCGAAGGGGTCAAGACGAAGGTTTTGATGCTTTCTGCCACCCCGGTCAATAATCGCTTCAACGATCTGAGAAATCAGCTTGCCCTGGCTTATGAGGGGGATTCCGAGAACCTCAGCAAGAAACTCCGAACCAGGCGGAGCGTTGAGGATATCTTCCGGCGTGCCCAGGCAGTCTTCAACCAGTGGACAAAGCTTCCTCTGGAACTGCGTACCGCCAGG
>CAIQGA010000184.1 GCA_903871235.1 uncultured Chlorobiaceae bacterium | reverse complement strand
CGTTATCCTTGATTTTTGTGTAAAAGTCACGCATCCCATCCCGAATAATGAGAGCCTCAGGAATATTCTCAATATTGTCGAGAATCGGCTTGTCGTACTCATCAATCAGGATGACCACCTTCTGATGATATTTCTCATAAGCTTTCTCGATTAATTCTGCGAAGAAGTGTTGTGCCCTGGTTCTATTTTCACACTCCAGCCCAAGTCGCTTCTCATTGGATTTGAGTATGTACAACAAATCTGCTTCCAGGTCGGCTTTCGAGTGAATCCCGCCACTGAAACTGATCTTGATGACCGAATATTTCACCTCCCAGTTCCACTGCTTCTCAATCAACAGCCCACGGAACAGCTCCCGATTCCCCTCAAAAATATTTTTTAACGTATCAAGGAACAGGCTCTTCCCAAATCGCCGGGGCCGCGACAGAAAGATATATTTAAAGTTGTCAATCAAGCTGTAGGCGATTCCTGTTTTGTCGATATACAGGTAATCCTCGTTTATAATTTCGCTGAAGGTCTGTATTCCTATCGGCAGTTTTTTCATCGTCAACCTCCATTTAAAACATGAACCCATCACGGGCATCAACTCCCCAATACACCAGCCACATAAACGCAACACTTTTTAACTACACGCCGAAATATAAAACTTTTTGACAGGAAAACAGAGAGAGGCAATCACGTCAAACAAACGGCTCTCTCACTGCGCATAAAGGAACACCCCTGCCGTTGAACCCGGCTCATGGCAGGCTTTCATTGCCCTTCTGTCGAAAACCTGGATGCCATTTGCGAAATATTTGCTTTAACGTTGAGTGCTATTCGGTAAAATACTCTTTCATTTTGCGGAACAGCTCTTTTTTGCCAAGCAGTCCGCTGATCATGCCGCTGCGAGATGGGGTTGATGAGATGAACCGGCTTCGGTGCTGGGGGGGAGCTGGCAGGGTAAACTATTTTGTTTTACGAGTCATCGTGGATATATTTTGAGATGGTGGTGTTGAAAACAAAAAAAGGGTATGGAGAGCGCAAACGATCATTACGACAGCCCCTGGAAAGAGGCCATAGAGCAATATTTTGCAGAGTTTTTGGCCTTTTATTTTCCAGAAGCTTATGCCGGAATTGACTGGTCGAAAGAACATATTTTTTTGGATAAAGAGTTGCGGGCGGTGGTGCAGGATGCCGAGTTGGGCACACGCTTTGTTGACAAGCTGGTCAGGGTGACCGAGCTTTGTGGCGATGAAAGCTGGATCTACATTCACGTTGAGGTGCAGGGAACAAGGCAGCCTGAGTTTGCCAAACGGATGTTTGTGTACAACAACCGGCTTTTTGACCGATACGATCGGCCTGTTGCAAGTTTGGCGGTGCTGGCCGATGAGCACAAGATGTGGAAGCCTTCCTCTTATGGTTTTTCTGTGCTGGGATGCCGCCTTACGCTGGAGTTTCCAATTGCAAAACTGACCGATTACGAAGACAAACTTGATGAGCTTCTGGCGTCGGACAACGCTTTTGGATGGATTACGGCGGCACACATTTTAACGCAAAAAACCAGAACAGAGGATGAGGAACGGTACAAGGCGAAACTCCGTCTGTTGCGCATACTGTACGAACGACGTTGGGAGAAACAGCGCGTTATCAATTTATTCAACGTAATTGATTGGCTGATGCAGTTGCCGGAAGTGCTGAATAATAAGGTCTGGCAAGAACTTGAAACTATTGAGGAGAAAGAAAAAATGCAATACGTTACAAGCGTGGAGAGGATTGGTATCGCCAAAGGGCGTGTGGTGGGGCGTGTGGAGGGCGAAGCACGGATACTGAAAAGGCAGCTTGAGCGCCGCTTTGGCGTGTTGCCCGAGTGGGCAGCGGAGCGGTTAGTGAGTGCCAAAGAGGAAGAACTGGAGGCATGGAGTGATGCTGTTCTCACTGCTCCGACTCTGGATGCTGTTTTCCACGAATGCTGACCGGGCAGTGTTTCACAGGCCGCGTGCTGAACTCTAAAGGATACTCCGGGTATATGGAGTTTTGTTGAAGATTTCCCGTGTTCCGTAGTTCCGGAATGCTTCTTGCTGGCAGTCAACGCAAAAGGCGCTTTCCAGCGAGTTCGAGAACCTCCAGGCGAGTACTACAACTTCTCCCACTCAAACTTGCTGACGTTTCTTGCCTTGGGGTCAAAGACAATGCCAATCAGATAGCGGTCGCCACTATATTTCTCGTAGTATTTCATCCTCTTGATCTGCTCAAGTGGCTCTCCGTCGGTCACCTTGAATTCAAAGAGAAAGGTTTTCCCCCCGGCCTTTAGCGTCAAATCGATTCTCCCCTTGTTGCTCACATCCTCGGCGATGATATCCACCCCGATACTGGCAAAACAGGCATAGAGTACGCTGGCGTAAAAGCCCTCGTAACGCTCAATATCATTGTTGGTGAAATTATTGTAGGCGATGCTGGCAAAAAGGCGCTTGATAACAGCTTCAAGAGCGCCAACATCTCCACTCCTCATGAGAGCAAGCAGCTCACGGCGGATCGGCTCATTTTCCGAAACGATGGTCATCGATTGCAAAATATAATCGTAAAAACTGGTCTGCACCTCCATGTTGGGAAATCCCAACTCGTAGCCAAATCCTGTATCCAACGGAAGCAAGCTCTTGATGGTCAAATAGCCAGTCTGAAATAGAATCGTCTCCAGATTAAGATTTTCAATATCAAAGCTGTTGACAAGAGACTTATTAACTTGTAATCCATTAAATTTTGGGATAAAATAGCTGTTCTTTTTGATGAGATCAATCAGAAATTTTGGCGTTCCGGTCTCGAACCAATAGTTTTGGAACGTACGCTGGTTCCTGATAAAGAGCAGGATATCGTAAGGGTTATAGACCTTGTCACCCAAAAAGTTATACCCGTTGTACCACCGTTGAACCTGCTCCATATCCACCCCTTCGAGATAAGGGGCAAACGTGGTGTCCAAGTCAAGCTGGGTATACCCGCAGACATTGCCAAAGTCAGGGTTCAGGCTGATGTCTTCAAGATTGTTCAGGCCGCTAAAAAGCGACACTTTGGCGAATTTGCTCACTCCGGTGAGAAACACAAAGCGCAGATGCCGGTCGTTATCCTTGATTTTTGTGTAAAAGTCACGCATCCCATCCCGAATAATGAGAGCCTCAGGAATATTCTCAATATTGTCGAGAATCGGCTTGTCGTACTCATCAATCAGGATGACCACCTTCTG
>CAIQGA010000183.1 GCA_903871235.1 uncultured Chlorobiaceae bacterium | reverse complement strand
TTTGTGCTTTGGTGTCCTGATCCTTGGTGGAAACATGCGCATAACCGATAAGCATCTCTACCTTCCTGGTGCATAAAGTTATTGCAAGTGATTATAATTTCGCAATAACTTTATGCAATGCGCAATGCCTTTATTTTTGGTTGATCAATAATCGTTGCGGAAACGTCCGTTTCTGCAACAGCATTTTCCAATTCATGTTAGATGTACCATTATTCAATGCCTCGTCGATCTCTCTTTTCCACTGCCGAACGAGAAAGTCTTTTGGCGTTGCCGAAGGCCGAAGATGAACTGATTCGGTATTACATGTTTAACGAGGCAGACTTGTCCTTCATCAATCAGCATCGCGGTTCTGCAAATCGACTTGGGTTTGCTGTGCAGCTTTGCTACTTGCGCTTTCCCGGTATCATACTCGGTGTTGATCAGACCCCGTTTCCGCCGTTGCTGAAACTGGTTGCTGATCAGCTTGGTGTTACGGTTGATACGTGGAACAAGTACGGACAACGCGAAAAAACTCGTCGTGAACACCTTGCAGAGTTGCAGGGGTGGCTGATACTTTCCCCATTCGGTATCGCCGAATACTGGCAAATCGTTTATCAACTCGCTGAACTTGCCCAACAGACTGATCGAGGTATTGTGCTTGCTGAAGCATTGATTGATATGCTGCGAAATCAAAGCATCATTTTGCCTGCAATTGATGTCATTGAACGTGTCTGTAGTGAAGCACTCACACGCGGTACTCCCCTTGTCTATGAGGCACTGACCGCACCTTTGGATGATCATCACCTCCATGCGATTGACAATCTGTTGATGATCCGTGAAGGTACGAAAGGCAGTGGACTGATTTGGTTGCGTCAGCCTCCAGGTCCACCGAAGCCAAAACACATACTTGCACATCTGGAGCGGCTAAAAACTGTCCATGAATTGTCCCTGCCAGATGGTATGGAACACTGTATTCATCAAAATCGCCTTTTAAAGCTTGCCCGAGAAGGTGGACAGATGACTGCGCAGCACCTGCGTGATCTGGAGCCATTACGACGCTATGCAACACTGATGGCTGTAATACTCGATACCAGAGCCACATTAATCGACGAAGTCATTGACCTGCACGACCGGTTTATAGGAGCGATGTTCAGCAAAGCTAAACGCCATCACGCTGACCGCTTCCAGGAATCGGGTAAAGCGATCAACAATAAGATTCGCCTGTATTCATGTATTGGACGGGCATTGCTTGAGGCGAAGCGGTCTGGTCATGATCCATTCGCCGCCATTGAGGCCATTATCCCATGGGATGTCTTTAGCGAGAGTATCGCTGAAGCGGAAAAGCTTGCCCAGCCTGAAGAGTTTGATTTCCTTTCCCTGATTGGTGAACGATTCAATCAGCTCAGGCGCTACACGCCAACATTACTTGAAGCTCTGACCATGAAGTCCGCACAAGTAGCGAGTGACCTGTTGAGCGGTATCGAGGTCTTAAAGGGCATGAATGAGCGACAGGCTCGTAAAGTACCTGATGATGCTCCAACATCTTTCGTGCGGAAACGCTGGAAAAGTCTTGTACAGACAGAGAGTGGTCTGGATCGTCGATTCTATGAACTATGCGTACTTTCCGAATTGAAAAATTCGTTGCGATCAGGAGATATCTGGGTGCAGGGTTCTCGCCAGTTCAAGGATTTTGAGGAATATCTTCTTCCGGCATCGCGCTTCACGGTACAGCGTGAACAGAAAAAACTTGGCCTTGCCGTTGAAACAGACTGTGAAAGCTTCCTTCAAAACCGGATTTCCCTGCTGGAACAAGAGATGGCGATAGTGGAACAACTTGCAAAAGCAAACGAATTGCCCGATGCTACTATCACGAGCACGTGACGTATCAAGATTACTCCACTGGATAATGCTGTACCAAACAAAGCTGAAGCCCTTATACAGCGGGCCTACAGTCTACTACCCCATTTGAAATACCAAGGTCATCAATTCCAAACTATTCAAGGAATGGAAGATAACATAGACAGAAATCTGTTGTCACATCTGTCCCCATTGGGATGGGAACGCATCAACCTGACCGGTGATTACATCTGGCAACAGAGCAGAATGGTAGAAAAAGGCAAATTCAGCCCTTTACGAACTGAAGAATGAGGCTTAACGTGCTATTTTTTCCGTTTCGTGAGCAGAGCCAAACAAACATTTCGCAAATGGCATTCAGGTTTTCGACAGAAGAGCGATGAAAAACTTTTGCAGTCTGCTTAGCCTCCCCCGGTTTTGCCTGCTCTCCATTGACGCGTGACATGACACTTATGGGAAGTCAGTTATCTGCTTGCTGATGCTCATGCTGTGGTAAGTGTCGTTCGAGTCAGCCTGCATCTCGGAAATGATTGCACGAACACGAAAGACGTAATTCCTGAGATTCATGTTGTTTTGGATGTTTTGATTAGAATTAGCCTTTGCCATGAATGCTGAAAGGCTTGAAACCTGCATCGAGGCAAGCAGCAGATTCCTGTAGTACCATCGCAAGGCAAAGGTTTTTTCGTTTTTATCCTCGGGAACAAACAATCTCGGCAACCACAGTACCCGGCTGTGTTTATCGCCGTATATGACGTCGCCTTGCTTATTGTTTTGCATGTCGATCGTACGGTCGGCCAGATTGGGCAAGGTAACTTGATCCCATGCAGAGCTCCATGTGGTCAATGCATCGAGTGCCTTGTGGATCGGGCTATTCTGCTGGACGGGTTGCAGAAGGAGATTGGGATCACCGACATCTATCGCAGCTATAGAGAAGGGGTGGTCTTCGTTGATTCCGTCCTGAACCTTCATCATTTGGCAAAGCTCGTTGAGCAATTCGTCCGCAAGCGACTTGAGGGTAGTTATGGTTTTGCTTTTGTACTGAAACACAGGATTGAACCGGACGGCGCGAGCCCAGCCGACAGCCTCTTCGAGTTCGGCGCAGTTACAGATATTGAACGTGGTGATCAACGCGGCACCGTGCCGATAGAGGTAACCTTCGAATGAAAAGGTGTTTGATTTGTTCCAGGAATTACCGGAAACCAGCTTATCACCGAAAACCAGCTTGACATTCTGGTTAAGGGAGACACGGAACGGCATGATGAGATTGGCACAGAGGCCGGAGATCTTGCCAATCGTGTCCGAAGAGATATGGGGATAACCATCCATAGGGTCATTGCCCCGCAAGTAATATCTCCAGAACCAGTTGTATCTTTTACCCTTGCTTCCATCATTCCATGGAAGCGTGACCGGCAGATCATTTTCACTATATAGTTTCTTGATCGTGTCTTTGAAGTCGCCGATCCTGAGGGGATAAGGAAACAAGGGCTCGTCGTTGGCTGTTGCCGTCACTACGGGTTCGAAGAGACGAAACGAGGTGCGAACCCAAATAAAAGAGACTCGTAGTTTTTTGATTTCCATCGTAACGAATTTTTTCTTAATATGTGAGTGACTTCCGTGGGATATAATCCCATTAACGAGAGTCGCCACGATCGTGGCACCATCCATTCAAGATGTGTTCTCGTACGGCTGCGGATTCTTCGGAATCCGCTTTTTTTTACGCCAACTGTTCAGTAACAAACACGCTCTGCTCAGACTCAATATTTCCCAATTCCTCTTCTTTTACCTGTATCGGCTTGGTTATAAATTTTTCCATTTTCGTCCAGTCGACAGACTGAATGACTGCAGGATTATTTTCTGGAGACAATCTGCCACTCCGGATATCATCAAGCAAGTCAGCGAGGATGATGTCCTTGTCGTTGATCTTTTCATTGAAATTTTCAATCGATGTATTGGCATCTTTTTTAAACATAACCTTGACGTGGGGGATGAGCCATACAGATTCATCTTCTGCCTTTTTTTTTGGTATCAAAAAACCTTTGAGATTGGGTGGGCCTTGCAAAGTTGCAATCTTGAACCATGACGGACTCCGGTCGTTGAAATGCACGACCTTGGCCAAGAGAATTACGGGATCGCGATCGTTAGACGTGATTTTCCAGCGGTTATTTCGTATCACCAGACATGCAACGCACCATCCTGTGGCTGATATAAGAAGGCCGGTAAACAACGAGAACGACCACATCAGGGTAATGTCGATAAAGCCGTACCCATAGAGGAAGTTCCGCCTCCCGAACGGGGTGAGGCTCGTATAAAACGGATAGAGCACTCCCACCATGGCGAGCGAAAAGGTTATTGCCACGACCCAGAACCTGAAATCATCCTTCTTGGCGCTGCTGAGCCATTCCGGATAACTCTTTTTGTAGGGTTCAGGCACGATCCAGGGCCAGGTCAAGCCTGCCGCGATCAGTATGATGAAACCCGGGAGAACCAGAAAGGCAACTGCGTTCTGCAATGCCCCGAGAATCTCGTTTTCTCCATACGCATTAACCTTGAACTCATGCGAGACCGGTATGCTGGTACTGAGTGATTTCCCTGGTTTTCCTTTTGCCAGGAACACGTTGAACAACAGCATATGTTTACCTGGACGTAGCTGGTTTTGAGCTTCAATAAAAATGCCATATGTACCTGAGGCGCCTGAAAGAATCGAGATGCTGTCTGGATAAAGCAGTGAATTGTTTATGCTTGGTTGAGTCTTGAGAGTGTCATTGTCGGGAGGAGTCAGGAAAAACGCACCCGGATATGCTGGACGGATGTGCAGAAATTCGGGGTATTCAGCAATATCGATTTTCTTGACAGTGAGGAGAGAATCAGAAAGATTTTTAACAACGATGTAAATGAAGCCCGGACGATAATCGCTGAGTTCGTTCAGCGACGAGTGGATTGAGACATCGGCGATAGGTGCCCCCGTCATACTTCTGCCGGAATCCTCTCCCTTGCTTTTTCCGGAATCCGCCGCTTTGGCCCTACCGGTCAGCAAGCATCCCAAGGCCAGCATGATCAGCACAAATTTCCTCACAAGATGGTCTCCCAATGATTAGTAACCAGCCCTATTTATGCAGCGGAAAGGCACCGCTTCATTTTTATATCCGATTCGTTTATGAGCTTTTTCTCAAATCACTTATCAAACAACTCCTGTTCCACCTTCGATCGCTGTGCGGTAAACCATGTGACCGGTATGTGCAGTCCACTGACTGGTACGATTTCCATTAAATAACCCTACTCGGATTATCAAAATGGGGAGCAAACCATTTTATAGATGTAAGTATACGATATATTTCCCGCAATAATAGCTTTGTCGGTTCAGAAAGAATGATAAATCGCCAGTTTTTACTTTATATTCCCAAATATCGGTAATAGCTTGCCCGTGAAATCTTCAACGTTGTACAGATCTTGCCGATACTGATGTTCATGTTCTTGCTCATTTTTCTTGCCATCTCCACTTTCGGGTCATCCTTCGAAATTTTTGGTCGCCCACCTTTTCTTCCTCTCGCCCTTGCTGCCGTCAGGCCAGCCTGGGTACGTTCCTGAATCAGGCGGCGCTCAAATTGTGCCAGAGTGCCGAAGATATTGAAAATCATTTCCTTCTTTGTTAGCAAGCATAAATGTCGACGCAAGTGGAACTTCTACATGAGAGAACGCAGGGTTTGGACTTTTGACAGTTCGAGTCCAGAGCCAAGCGATGACGGGGTTTGTCTCACCTATAAGAGGTTTCATGTCAGGTCTTTTCTTAGCCATCTAATTCAAAATTGCAATCAAATTGATTTTAATATCCAATCCCAACCAGTTAAAAACAGAAGTCCTTCAGGATGTTTATTTGAGACCTGCCTGAGAAATGCGCCCATACTCACCGTGTCCATTTTGCCGCCCAACATCCAATCAATCACACTATCTTGTGGAGATACTGCTGCGTATGCATAGACATACTCTCTTACAAGAGCTAACTTTACTATAGGACGAAGAGGCGCTGGAGCCCAGCATTTTCGAGGATCACTTATCCTTCCGAACCGAGCCTCATCCTGAAACCTCAAGCGCAAAGGCAGATTCAGTATATTTTGCTTGGCGGCTTGTACCAGTGTCTCTGGGAGTTTTTTTTAAACTCTTCCTGTGCCTCGATATTTTGTTTTGGGTGACACGTATCTGCTTCGACCTTACGCCAACCATGACGTGCCAACATTCTGTAAACCGTAGACGCTGCAACTGCTCTTCCCAGTCGTTGTTCCAATGCTTTATGGATTGGCGGAACAACCAGTACGCCGCCTTGTTCTGCTTTTTCTAACCATTCAGCAAGAAACTGGGCCTCCTCATACAGACTAAGTGTTTGCCTTCTTCGTCCCCCCCAGTTACCCTTAGGAGTCGCATTTCCAGCAGCTTGATTGCTAATATCTTGATGGATACGCACGACAGTCGCAACACCAATACCAAGAAGTTCTGCCGTTTCAGAGTATGTGATATCACAGGTCTTCGGGATAAGAATACTCAAGCCCGCTCTCAGTTCTCGAGCGGTATTTGCTTCTTTTACAATCTTTTTGGCCAAGCATTCCATTTCCTCCGTGATTACTGCTGGTCGAGCCATATTCAGTATCCTTCTGTTTGTTGTCAAATTATGAACAATAATTGGCACAAACAGAAAATACATTATGATTATCTTGATTGCGAAATGGAATAATGCTGCCATCGGGCAAAACCCGAACAAATTGCAGACGCTTGGAAATCACCATGCCATCACCGGATTTTACCTCGTGGGTAAGGAGGAAGAGCAAAGAGGGCTGATCGCCATCATCCGCCGGGCTTCAGCCTTTTCCATCTCTTCCTTCACGGCAAAGAGACGATCCGTGCTGAAACTTTCCTGTGCAAATCCTTGAGGCTGATGCCATCAAACACTTCACCAAGAACGTTAAATACCTCGCCCTTGAGTGCTTCACTGACCACTTGCAGCTT
>CAIQGA010000182.1 GCA_903871235.1 uncultured Chlorobiaceae bacterium | reverse complement strand
TGCGGCTTACCCGAGAACTCTCCTTTCGGAATTGAACGGGCCGCTCTTTTTCCCCGGAGGGAAAAGTCCTCTTATTTAGCCTTGCTTCGGGGAGGTTTGCCAAGCACATTCCATTACTGCAATGTCTGGTGGTCTCTTACACCCCCGTTTCACCCTTACTCCGGTCATCCGGAGCGGTCTGTTTTCTGTTGCACTCTCTGTGACAAGCGGCTTGCGCCGTCATCCCCGGGCTTGAGTTTTGCGACTCTCGACCGGCACCCTGCCCTGTGAAGTTCGGACTTTCCTCCGCGCAACCTTGCGGTTGTACGGCGACTGCACACTTGCGGTTTCAGTTTTACAAAGAACAGTAATAAACAGAGATCTCTCCGTGTTGAACGCCTCTCTTTTTTTTATCCCTGGGCCTCTTCAAAAAGTCGTTCGTGAACAACGATGCGTCCGCATGACTCGCAAAGGTAGAATCCGCCCTGGACAATCAGTGTGTGCCGATTGGTTGGAACCCTCGTGTTGCAGCCGGAACAAGCGTTGCGGTTGAGCTTTACGACGGCATTATTCAAAACGCCGCTGCGGAGATGATCGTACTTGTCGAGCAGCCTTTTTGCTTCAGAGGCAATGAGTAACCGCTGTGCCTTCATTTTCTTTTTCAGTGAATCGACATCTTCGGCTGTTTCAATGACGATGCTTTCCAGCTCCTCTTTTTTCTGGTCAATCTGTTTTTTCAGATCCTCAAGCTGCTGATGCAGGACGTCGTCAGGCATCATATCTTCAGTAATCTCGTCGTAGCGATTCTCGGCAATGAGCAGGCGTCCTTTTTTCTGGATCTCCTGTGACCGCTGTATGGCATGCACAATATCCTGAAGTTTGATATCGGCTTGTGCGATCTCTTTTTCTTCGTATTCGATCTGTTTGGAAAGAGCGTCGTACTCCTTGTTGTTGCGGGCGAGTGTCTGCTTCTCCTTGAAGTTCAAAATCTTGTTTTTGCACTCATTAATTGCTTCGTGCAGATGTGTGCGGGTTTTCAGGTGATCGTCAGCGATTTTTTTTCGTGATTCGATCTGGCGAGAGGTAAATACCAGGTCTTCATCCAGTGCATCAATTTCTTCAGGCAGCCCTTTTTGAAGGCTGACGATGCTCTCTATCTGATTGTCAAGGTGCTGAAGTTTGACAAGGAGGTTTATTTTTGTATGATCCACTACTCCTGATATTTTTGATTATTAAAACAATAAAAAAAGCACCCTCTTAAGAAAAGGTGCATACCTGTGCGTTGTATGTGAAAAACCCGGTCTGAGCTGAATCGATTGATGCTATGTTGTTGAGCATATTCACGTCTATATCGACTGAAAATTTGTTTGTGCCCGAAAGGAGACTCGAACTCCTACACCTTGCGGCGCGCGTCCCTGAAACGCGTGCGTCTACCAATTCCGCCATTCGGGCATTTCTTCATGCTCAGACCAGTACAAACAAAACTTACTTGATCTCCTTGTGCAGGGTATGACGCTGCATATTAGGATTGTACTTCTTCAAGATAAGACGTTCCGTGGTATTTTTCTTGTTTTTTGTAGTGGTATATCTGGAAACCGTTTTTCCCTCTTTTTTTGCTTCGGTGCATTCAAGAGTGATAACGATTCTGTTTTCTTTGCCTTTTGCCATGGGAACCTCAATCAGGTTGTAATTGTAAAGAGCTTCTAATATAAGCGTTAAAAGGCGATTTTGCAAGTTATGGGTTTTTTCTTTCTGTGATAACGCCAGAAAAGTTATTTTTAGGCTTTTTATAACCCTATTAACAGGTAGAAATTGTGCTTGACAGTAATTTTTTTCGCTATACCGCAGCAAAGCTCCATTGCGATAAGGTCAGCCTTGAAGAGCTTGCCGCCACTTTCGGAACCCCTCTTTTTGTGACTTCGAGGAGGAGCCTTATCGAAAGCTGTCAGACTTTTGAGCACGCATTTAAAGAGTTGCCTCATTTTACCTGCTATTCTGTCAAGGCCAACTTTAATTTGGCGGTTATCGGTACTTTGGCTGAACTTGGTTGCGGTTGCGATGTTAATTCCGCAGGAGAACTCTATCGGGCTTTGCAGGCGGGTGTCGCGGCGGAAAAAATCATTTTTGCCGGTGTCGGCAAGAGGGCTGACGAGATTGTGTATGCGCTTGAAAGCGGGGTGCTCATGCTGAAAGCTGAATCTTTGTCGGAACTCCAGGCCATCAACCGGATCGCAGGAGAGCTTGGCCAGCGAGCCGCTGTTGCCATACGCATTAATCCGAATGTGACGGCTGAAACTCATCCCTATATTACTACCGGCGACAGCAAGGAGAAATTCGGCATTGATGAGGCTGAGCTTCCCGAGGTATTTTCACTTCTTGCCAGCTTGCCTCATATCAAGCTTGTCGGGCTCGACATGCATATCGGGTCACAGATTTTTGATCCCGAATATTATGTGGCTGCTACCATGAAGCTGCTCGCAATGTTCAAGGCTTCCAGAGCGCTTGGCTTTGCTATTGAATTTCTCGATATCGGCGGCGGGTTTCCGGTAACTTACGACCCACTGAAACCGGCCACTCCGATAGAGCAGTTTGCCGAAAAGCTTATTCCGATGCTTCAACCTCTTGGTGTCAAGGTGATTTTTGAACCGGGACGCTACCTGGTTGCCAATGCGTCGGTTCTGTTGACCAGAATTCTTTATAAAAAGAGCAATCATACCAAAAAACAGTTTTTTGTGGTCGATGCAGGGATGACTGAGCTGATTCGTCCGGCGCTCTATCAGTCGCATCACGAAGTTCAGTCGGTCACCTTTCATGAGGAGAGCATTGTTGCCGATGTTGTCGGTCCGATTTGTGAGTCGAGTGACTTTTTTGCACGTCAGCGCTCAATTGGTGCGGCAGAAGAGGGGGAGTTGCTTGCCGTGATGTCATCAGGGGCTTACGCAGCCGTTATGGGCAGCAACTACAATGGCAGGCTTCGCCCGGCGGAGGTTATGGTGGACGGAAGTGAGGTTCGCCTTATCCGCAAACGCGAAACTCTGGAACAGCTCGTACAGAATGAGCTGCTCTGAGGATGAAGAATCGCCGCTTTTGTAAAGGTATTACTGGTGGATATTATTGAAGATTTTAAGGGTTGCATCGGCCATGTTCAGGGTGTAGAAGTGGATGCCTTTGAGATGGTGGTCGATCAGCTCCTGCACCTGCGCGGTAGCCCATTCAATACCGATTGAGGCTATTTCGGTGTCGTCTGTTGCGGTGAGGATTTTTTTCTGGAGAGTGGCAGGAACCCTTGCGCCAAGTGCGAGCTCCGCCATTCTGATCATCCCTTTTCGTGTGGTGATGGGCATAATCCCTGGAATGATGGGTACGGTAATGCCGGCAAGGGTGCAGCGCTCAACGAAATCAAAGTAATCGCGGTTATCAAAAAAGAGTTGTGTCACAATATAGTCGGCCCCGGCATCGACCTTTTCTTTCAGATAGTCGATCTCTTTCAGCCGATTTGGTGTTTCAGGGTGCCCTTCAGGAAAGCCAGCTACGCCAACGCCGAAGTCGGGGTACTCTTTTTTTATGAAGCGAACGAGGTCGATGGCATAAGGGAAATCCTTGATGGCGTCAGCCATTGATGCCATTCCGGCAGGTTTGTCGCCTCTCAGGGCAAGCACGTTGTTGATGCCGTGCTCCCGGTAGTTCTGCAGGATGGCTCCGGTCTCCTCTTTGTCGGAACAGATGCAGGTGAGGTGCGATACGACGGTCAGGCCGGTCTCTTTCTGAATCCTTGTCACCAGGCTATGGGTTCTTGAGCGGGTCGATCCACCGGCTCCGTAGGTAACGCTGACATAAGAGGGGTTGAGCGGCGAGAGCGCGGCAATGGTTTCAAACAGTGTTTCCCACTCTTCATCTTTTTTTGGGGGGAAAAACTCAAAACTGAAGACAGGTTTTGTGGCAGAGTCCAGTATTTCTTTGACAAGCATACAGAGAGTGACGTTTAGAGGCTTGAATGAAAAAAAGAATATACAAACAAAGATTTGCCTAAAGTAGAAAAAATAAAGGAGCTGCGGCACTCCGCAAACTTTTCTCTTGCGCCTTACCCGGCGGTACGGTTGCTTTGCCTTGTCATTCCGGGGATTCTTGCAGGGGTAAACTTTTCCTTTCAGGTTGAGGGGTGGTTGCTTTTCTGTGCCCTTGCCCTTGTGGCTCTTTTGGCCGGTTTGTTGTATGAAAAGATGCGCAGCAAAGCTCCATTCCCGCTCTTTTTCACTGCACTCAGCTACTCGCTTTTTGTCTTTTTCTGTTTTGCAGCATTAAGTGATTACCGCCTTCATTACGCGCCTCGCGACGGACTGTTGCGTTTTGTTGGAAAAAACGTGCTGCTATACGGGCGGATTGACGACCGGCCAAATTTTTCAAAAACAGGAGTTGGCTGGATTATGGAGGTTGAGGAGCTCTTTGAAAACGGTCGTATTGTCAAACTCCATGACCGGGCAAAAATTTTCATGCGCAGTACAGGCAAGCCGGAGGTCAAGATTGCCTATGGTGACATGGTTCGCGTGAAGGGAAAGCTTGATCTTGTTGCGGAAGCGGCCAACCGGGGTGAGTTCGATCCCCGAAGAGCGGCCCGAATGAAGCAGCTCTCGGTGCAGCTTTACTGTGCTGGCCCCTGGCAGGTGCAGCATGAAGGGGAGCCGCGGCTCAATGGGTTCGAGCGATTCATTGTGCAGCCAGTTTACGATTACATTGCAAAGAGTCTTGAAAAGCTTATGCCGGACGGGGAGGAGCGAAAGCTCTCTGCCGGGGTGCTGACAGGCGAAAGTGAGTCGATGTCGGAGGAGGTTTTTGAAGCCTTCAAACTGACTGGTACGGCACATATCCTTGCTGTTTCAGGGCTTAATGTTGGTTTGCTTGCACTTGTCATTCAAATTTTTCTGCAACGCTTCAAGATGACCACTGCCGGAAGGTGGCTCTCTTTTGCGCTTTTTTGCTTCATTTTGCTCGTCTACTGTTATGTGACGGGCAACTCTCCGTCGGTCAAACGCGCAGCCTTCATGTCACTGGTCTTTATCGGCGGAGAGACAGTTGGACGAAAAAGCTATCCCGTCAACTCGCTCGCCCTCGCCGATCTTCTGATTCTTCTTTTCGATCCCTTCGATCTTCTCAATCCGGGGTTTTTAATGACTAACGGTGCTGTTCTGGCCATTCTTCTGATCTATCCCCGCTTTGTCAATTCGCCGCAAAAAGGGGGAGGAATATTGCGGAGCGCAGGCAGTATCCTGTTCAGCGGCGTCATGATCACCCTTGCCTCCATTATCGGGGTATCGCCTGTTATTGCCTACTATTTCGGCACTTTTTCGGTTATCAGCATTTTGGCCAATATCCCCGTTGTGCTTTTTTCGACCCTCCTGATGTATGCCCTTGTGCCGATGCTGCTCTTCAACCTTGTTTCAGGGTCCGCTGCCTCGTTTTTTGCGGCAACCTCCTTTTTCCTCGCAGAGCTTACCCTCCAATCGGCTCTCTGGTTCAGCCGGGTTCCCTTTGCCTCCATAACCCTCAGACCTGATGGAACGGAAGTGTGGCTTTACTATGCGGTTGTTGCCGCCCTGCTTTTTTTCGGCTACCGGAGAGCGTGGGGGAGGTTTGCCATCTCGCTTTTGCTTGGTCTTAACCTGCTCTTCTGGTACTCTCTTCTGCTGCACACGCGCCCTGTTCCGCCCGATATGGTGACAGTCAACCTCGGAAGGAACCTTGCCGTACTCTTCTCCTCGGGCAGTGAAACCGTGCAGATTGACGCTGGCAGGGCGCCGCGAGACCAGAAGCGTATTGCGCAGCAGATCGACGGGTACGGCTTGGCTGCACCAAAAGCAGTCATACAGTTTTATACACCCGATTCTCTTATCGCAAAAGTGCCTGCCCGCCGTTTTATGCTGCGGGCTGACACGACGCTTTCACTGCCTTCCATGGTTATTCTTCGTCCGGAAGAGAAGGTGCTCAAGCTTTGGAGCCGTGAGCGCTCCCTGCTCATCATATCGGGCACCAGCCGTTTGAAGGAAGAGGAACTCTACAAGGCTGATATTGCTTTTCTCTGGGTATACCGCTTTGCCCCGAAACAGCAGCAGCAGATAACCTCCTGGCTCAATTACGCGAAGCCGAAACGCTGTATCCTCATTCCTGGCTCTTTTCTCCCGCGCGCCCATCTCGCCGTGATGCAGCGCTTCGCCGCCGGTCGCTCCGGAGTTGAAGTGCGCTTAAAAACACGGCAGGTGGTTGTGCAGTGAAATGAGTGTGTTTTATTCTATATTCTGTTGTTATAATTTGGTGGCGTATCGAACATACAGCGTATAAATTTAACTTTCAAAGGATTCATTATGGAATTGACACGTATTGGCGATGTCGATATCGCCGGAATTGTTTCGAAAAAAAATTACACTCCTTCGCCAGCCGCCTGGGAGGATCAGGTTTTTTATTTTCTGCTGGTCGACCGTTTTTCTGACGGAAAGGAGATCGGTTATCGTGATAACAGTGGTGTGGTTTTTGGCGGCATTGGTACGCCGCCCTTTACGCTGGAACAGGCTGGAAATATCTCCCGCGAGAAGTGGGTGGCGAATAGTCAGGGGTGGAAGGGTGGAAATATCAGGGGGTTGACCGCTAAACTCGGATATCTGCAACATATGGGAATTACGGCATTGTGGGTCAGCCCTATTTTCCAGCAGGTTGCATTTGCCGAAACTTATCATGGATACGGTATTCAGAATTTTTTGTCGATCGATCCCAATTTCGGTACCGAGCAGGAACTTGTGGAGTTGGTAAAAACAGCCCATTCTATGGGTATCGTTGTTGTGCTTGATATCATCCTCAATCATACTGGCAATGTTTTTTCGTACAATCCGGATCGCTACCAAAAGACGAGGCAGGATGGGTCCACTTACAATGATCCCCGTTGGGATGGGAATCGGTACGATGTTGCCGGTTTCAACGATGCTTCCGGGAAGCCGACAATTCCGTTCTGCGCCGATGCAACCGATAACGTGAAAGAGGCGGTATTCCCCCTTGAACTGCAGGATCCGGCATCATTCACCTGCAAAGGGCGAATCGAGAGTTGGGATTATGATCCTGAATTTCGTGAGGGTGATTTCTGTGATTTAAAAGATGTGCATCACGGTTCGGGCTCTGCCGATGACTATAAGCCATCCAGCGCTTTGAAGGTATTGACCGAGGTGTACAAATACTGGATTGCCCTGGCTGATGTTGACGGATTCAGAATTGACACGGTCAAGCACATGGATATTGGCGCAACCCGTTATTTTGCGTCGGCAATCCACGAATTTGCCCAGACTCTCGGCAAGGAGCGGTTTTTCCTTATTGGAGAAATTACGGGGGGACGAACCCGTGCCTTTGATACTCTTGAAACAACGGGACTTGATGCGGCACTCGGTATTGATGATATTCCTGATAAACTGGAATATCTTGCAAAGGGCTATCGGAATCCGTCAGATTATTTTGATCTGTTTCGCAACTCCATGCTTCTTGGCAAGGAGTCACACACCTGGTTTCGTGATAAGGTCGTCACTGTTTTTGATGATCACGATCAGGTGCGCAAAGGGAAGTTGAAGGCCCGTTTTTGTGCAAAGGAAGAGGGGTGGAGGGTGATCTTGAATGTACTGGCCCTCAATGCGTTGACACTCGGAATTCCATGTGTCTACTATGGATCGGAACAGTATTTCAATGGCCATGCCACCGAAGAGCGTGACGGGAATGATATTTTTTTGCGTGAAGCCATGTTTGGAGGTGCCTACGGTGCACTGGAAAGTTCCGGATATCATTTTTTTAATGACAGTTCGACTGTTTACGTTGAATTTGCAAAAATCCTTAAAATCCGCAAGGCGGAAATCGCTTTACGTCGGGGACGTCAATATCTGCGTGAAATTTCGGGCGACGGGATCAATTTCGGCCTTCCGAAAATGTTCGGGACAGAAATCCGTTCAGTGGTGCCGTGGTCCCGCATTTTTGACAGGCAGGAAATTGTTGTTGCGATCAATACCAATTATCATGAGCCACTTACGGTATGGGTCACGGTCGATGATGGTTTGCACCATGCGGGACGCGCTTTTTCTTGCCTCTATTCGACCGACAGCAAAGAGATTGGTTCTGAGGTTACCGTGACCGCCCTCAACGGCAAAGCTTTGCAGATAACGGTTCCGGCGGCAGGGTGTGTTGTGTACAAGGCTGAAGAATCCCGGTCAAAAGATCGAAGTCTGATTTGAAACAGTTAAAACGTGGGGGAGGGGAGAATGACTGAAACTGTTAAAGGTGCTGATGAGAAGTTTTGTTTTGATTGTGGTTCGATCATCAGTGTTCGTGCGGAGATATGTCCGAAATGCGGTGTGCGGCAATTTCCTCCACCCTGTGTTTTTGGTGCGTTGGCACCTAATGGCAAGAGCAAACTGGCAGCCGCCCTTTTTGCCCTTTTTCTGGGAGGAATAGGCATTCACAAGTTTTACCTTGGAGATGCCGGGTGGGGCATCGTTTACCTCTTGTTTTTCTGGACGGCCATACCTGCGCTTGCAGGATTCATTGAAGGGATTCTCTTGCTGGTTATGAGCGACAGTGAATTCAACACAAAGTATGGCAATTGCTGAATGACGGAATGGTGTTATATTGGATCTCGCTTCATGCAGATCCTCGCACCAATACTTTGAATCAAACAAAAAGAGATGGAACATATTTTTTCAAATCCGCAGCATCTTTACTCAAGGGCGGAAGTCCTCTCAAATCCATCTCCAGTCCCAAGGGTACACGGTCTTTATGCCTTTTTTTTTAAAGAGATACCCGGTAGTGTTCCTGTTGATGGGTGCCTTGTACACGAAGGGTTAAGCTTGCTCTATGTGGGAAGTTCACCAGACAAGAAAAGTAAGCCGGACGCCACTCAAACGCTCCAGCAACGAGTTCGGTACCATTTTCAGGGGAATGCCGATAAATCAACTCTTCGACGCTCACTGGGCATTCTGCTTGCTCCGGAGAGTCATTTTCCGTTAAGGAGGGTGGGGAGTGGCAAAAAAATGACATTAACCACTCCGGGTGAGCAGTGGCTTGACTCCTGGATGGAGAAAAACGCCTTTGTAACCTGGGTGGAACATGAAGAGCCCTGGACGCTTGAAAACGAACTTTTTCAGAGCGTGGCACTGCCGTTGAACATTCAGGGCAATAAACAGCATCCTTTTGCGGCGCAGTTGCTTAAAAAACGAGAGGAGGCCATAGCGATTGCAACAGAGGCGCCGGTTGTTCAGGATAGTGCAAAACGGTAACTATGCTTGATAACAGATACTTTTATGGCAGTTGACTGGACAGAGGGATATGTAACCGATATCAGCTATACCTTTGGATATTATCCTGAACTTAATCCGTTACGGGTAAAACTCGCGTTTCTGGATGAAGGGGTGATATCTCCTGAATTTGGCAAAGCCTGTGAACTCGGGTTTGGTCAGGGATTGGGTGTTAACCTCAACGCATCGGCATCAATAACGGAGTGGTATGGCACCGATTTTAATCCGGCACATGCAGCTTTTGCCCGGGAGTTGGCTGCCGTGTCTGGCTCGGGTGCAAAACTTTATAATGATTCATTTGCTGATTTTGCAAACCGGACAGACCTTCCTGACTTCGATTACATCGGTTTACATGGTATCTGGAGCTGGATTTCTCAAGAAAACCAGAGCATTATTGTTGACTTCATTCGTCGCAAACTTGCTGTTGGCGGCGTAGTGTATATCAGCTACAACACGATGCCGGGCTGGGCTGCTTTTGTTCCAATGCAGGATTTTCTTCTTCAGCATAGCGCTGTTATGGGAGTCTCTGGCGAAAACAGGGCATCCCGATTTGATTCTGCGCTTGCGTTCACCGAGCGTTTGATGGCACTTAATTCTCTCTATTTCAAGGCCAATCCATCGGTTACCGAACAAATGCAACGACTCAAAGAGAAGAACCGCAATTATCTTGTGCATGAGTACTGTAACCACAACTGGCACCCTATTTCTTTTGCCATGGCAACCGAAAGCCTCGCTCCGGCAAAACTTGAGTACGCCTGTTCTGCGAACTATCTTGATCATATTGATACCGTAAACATGACGCAAGAGCAACAGGCGTTTCTCAGGGAGATTCCTGATCCGACGTTCCGTCAGTCGGTGCGTGACGTCATCGTTAATCAGCATTTCCGTAAAGACTACTGGGTTAAGGGAGTACGAAGGCTTTCACCATTTGAACGTGCAGAGGCTTTGCGTCAGCAGCAGGTCATTTTGATCAGCCACCGTTCTGATGTGTCGCTGAAGGTAGTTTGTGCACTTGGTGAGGCGACCTTCAGCGATGCGGTTTATAATCCAGTGCTCAATGCGCTTGCCGATCATAAACCAAAATCTCTTGGGGAGATTGAGCGTGTTGTCAAGGAGAAAGGAATTACTCTTGAACAGGTGACGCGCTCGGTCATCGCTCTTTCGGGAGCAGGGCATATCGCATCGGTACACATTGACGACACGGTGATTGATAAAGCGAAAAAGCATACCGATAAACTGAATGGTTATTTGATCAATAAGGCTCGCGGCAGCGGTGACGTCAACTATCTTGCCAGTCCTGTCACTGGTGGCGGAGTGAGTGTCGGGCGATTCCAGCAACTTTTTTTGCTTGCTTTGAGTCAGGGTAAAAAAACAGCAGCAGATCAAGCCTGGCTGGTGTGGCAGATACTTGCCGGTCAAGGCCAGAAAATTGTCAAGGATAGCAGGACTCTTGAGAGTGTGGAAGAAAATCTTGCGGAGTTGACAGAACTGGCAAGTGTGTTTGCGGCCAAACAGTTGCCGATTCTGAAGGCATTACTGGTTGTGTGATGCTTTTTGTTGGGAGTGTATTTGCCCTATGCTGCCAGCACTCCCGGGGGTTCCCCATTCCTGCCCTGGTACATTGCCGGGCCGGAATGGGGTTTTTGCCTGTTCGGCTCAAAAGGCTTTAGTGATGCCCGCCATCAGGGTGTAGTCGTACGAATTTCTGCCACCATCCATGCCGTAGAGTGCTCCGACCTTGGCGTAGTAGGCAACACTCTCTTTTTTATTGGCTTTCGCACTGCTGATACCGACCGCTCCCCCGAGTTGTGTCGTTTCCGGTTTTGAGTTGAGGATACTGTTGTCTGCCGCATAGACGACTCGCGATTCGTCGCTGAAGTCCTTGATCAGGTTGATTTCAAAGAAGGGATTGAAGGGAGCCCCTGTTCCGGTGAAGGTGCCGGTCAGACCGATACGGGCTCGCAACCCGTCATGGCTTTCGATGGTGGCGTTACCAATGAGGGTCGAGAGATGCATGTCGCCACTGTGCTGGTAGATAAGCTGAGCCTGGGGTTCGAGCCTAAGCGAGCTGCCAGTCTGCAGAGTGAGGCCAGCCTCCAGCGAAGAGAGAAAGCTCCAGGTGTTTGTTGTGATGGTTCCCGGCTCATCGGGAGTGATGATATCGATGTAATGGTAGCCTAATTGAACCACCCCTTCGATATAGTAGGATTCGGGACGCTCAATGCTCGCATAGAGCCCCAGATTATAGACGTTCTGTGTCAACTCTCCGGCCGTCGACTTTAAAATACCTCCAACGTCAGCTTTCTGCCATCCGGTTCCTGCATAGCCGCCAATGTGGTATTGTGAAGCCTCCTTGCCTGTGCCATGGGCAAGGAAATCGCCGCCGATTTGCGTGCCGCCGCTGAAGCCCTTGATGGTTGTTGCGGCATCACCCGTAGTACCAATGGCAAAAGAGCTGCCATAGGCACGGGCCCAGAACATTGGAGACTCTTTTTCACCGCAACCAAGATGGTTATAGGCATGACGGTCGTGGAACCCGGCAAGCGACTCAAAACCGAGGTTTTCAACAAATGGGGTTAACCCTTGCAGAAGGGCAGTTTCTTCGCGGTACCGGTCAAATTGGAGAGAATTGAAATAATAAAGGCCGTTATTATCAGTCAAGGTGAAGGTGTAGAGCTTTGGCCCATAGGGATAGATGTACTCCCCGGCAGTGAAGACGCCAGGATCAGCAGCAGGAGTCGTGGTCAGCAAAAGGATCTGTGTTGCTGGACTCGTTGGCGCTCCAAGCTCATGAAGCTCCAGTCTGGTGGTGCCGGATGTCGCACCCGTAATGATTACCTGATCGCTTTCAGCACTGCTGGTATGGATATCAAAATTGATGGCGCCATTGACGCCGTTATAGTCGCCGTTGATTGTCAGCCGGTCTTCGGTATCGTTGTCGTCGACAAGACTGATTGTCCCGGAGTTGGTGATCGGACCTGTCAGTGTGTAAAAACCAGGAGATGAACCGGCAGCAAGAAGGGTAGAGGTTGCGTCAATGGTGAGGCCGTTCGAAAATATTATGACTTTGGGATCTGATGAATTTGTCGAAGCACCGAGATCAACAGTTGAGCCGTTACTCACCGTGATGGTTTCCCATCCGGTGACATCAACGTCGCCGAGCGAGCCGATCCAACTGTCAAATTGCAGGTGATCGTTACCACTGCTTTTGTCATCGTTATTTCCTCCGCTAAACAACGGAACTCCAGAAATATCCGCTTGGCCTTTGAGTGTTACATAATCATCACCACCATGGAGGGCAACGCTGCCGACCAGTTTACCGTTACCCGATATGGTGATGCTGTCGTCGCCCGAACCTGAACCTGAATCAGAAACAGGGTTACCGGAGTATAATGAATAGGCGGTACCACCAGCTCCTGCCGTGGCCGAGATGGTGCCGGAAAAATTTGTAATCGAAATCTCATTGGCGGCGGCAATGCCATAGCAGTCTGTCGGATTATTCCGCAAGATAAAAGCACAAAAATAGCTGCATAAACCTTTTATTATAAACAAGATAAGTCGTATATTGATTGCATAATAACCAGTTAACTATTTACTGAAAAGCAATGCGTTCAGAC
>CAIQGA010000181.1 GCA_903871235.1 uncultured Chlorobiaceae bacterium | reverse complement strand
CAGGGCTTCACACATGGAGGGCTCGAGGTCACCTTCACAGGGCTTCACACATGGAGGGCTCGAGGTCACCTTCACAGGGCTTCACACATGGAGGGCTCGAGGTCACCTTCACAGGGATTCACACATGGAGGGCTCGAGGTCACCTTCACAGGGCTTCACCCTGTGTTCGTGTATAACGCCCTTTCAGGGCTGATAATAATGTGGTATTATACATGTATGAGAGCCCTGAAGGGGCGGAATCTGTTAACGGTGGGTGAAGCCCATCGATGATCACCGCAGATGGTAAGCGGAGCCCATCGATGATCACCGCAGATGGTAAGCGGAGCCCATCGATGATCACCGCAGATGGTAAGCGGAGCCCATCGATGATCACCGCAGATGGTAAGCGAAGCCCATCGATGATCACCGCAGATGGTGGGTGAAGCCCATCGATGATCACTACGAATAGCACAGCATCATGGGACAGTCACTCGTAAAAAATTACGTACACATCGTCTTCAGCACCAAACACCGCCAACCGCTGATACACCCACCTGTAGAGTCAGAACTGCACAGCTATCTTGGCGGTATCTGTAACAAACTCGACTGTCAGGTTATTCAAGTCGGAGGATATACCGAGCATATTCATATCCTCTGTATGTTGTCAAAAAAAGTAGCTTTGATGAAATTGGTGGAAGAGGTAAAATCTCATTCCTCAAAATGGATAAAAAGTAAAGGCTACGAATATCGTAATCTCTATTGGCAAGACGGATACGGTGCATTTTCTGTCAAACCATCGGAAATTGACACAGTCATTGCATACATCGCCAACCAACACGAACATCACCGGAAAAAAACATTTCAGGAAGAGTACAGAATGTACCTGAAGAAGTATAACGTAGAATATAACGAACGTTATGTTTGGGACTGAGGTGGACCTCCTGTTCGTGGGGCGACGAGGCGTAGTGACGCGCTGTGGGCGGATACGTAGCGCTTAGGGCGGTGGGCGGATGGGCGGATGGGCGGATGGGCGGATGGGCGGATGGGCGGTGGGCGGATGGGCGGTGGGCATAGGGCTGCGCCCTATGTTCAGGGATTACGCCCCTTCGGGGCTGGGGAGTTTTTCTGAACAACAATCGATATTTCTTATTACATTTATTTTATAGATCACATAACGAGCCGGGAGTATATATGAGCGATGCGGGGTATAATTACAGGGTAGTGCGCGGGTTTGCCTTTTCGGCGCTTTTCTGGCTTGTTATTGGCTTGGTTGTAGGGCTTTGGATTGCTTTTGAAATGTTCAACCCGGCGCTCAATCTTACACCTTGGCTCAGCTTCGGACGTCTCAGGGTCGTTCATACCAACGGAATGGGACTCGGCTTTGCCCTTGCTGCTATTTTTGCCACATCCTATTATATGCTGCAACGGCTTACAAGAAAAGCTCTTCCCTTTCCCCGCCTTGCACAGGCACACCTCTACCTCTTCAACACAGTCATAGCTCTTGGAGCCCTGAGCCTCTTTGCCGGAATGAATACCACAAAAGAGTATGCCGAACTTGAGTGGCCAATTGATATCGGTGTCGTAATTTTCTGGGTCATGTTTGCCATCAATGTTTTTGGCACGCTGATCAAACGCAAGGAGCAGCAGATGTATATCTCTCTGTGGTACATCATCTCCATGACCGTAGCCATTGCCATCCTCTATATTGTCAACAACCTTGAGATTCCCGTCAATCTGTTCAAGTCTTACTCGATCTATGCCGGAGCAAACGACGCCAATGTGGAGTGGTGGTACGGCCACAACGTCGTAGGCTTCATCTTCACGATACCGATACTGGCGATGTTCTACTATTTTCTTCCCAAAGCGACCGGCCTGCCCATTTACAGCCACCGCCTCTCCATCGTCTCGTTCTGGGCGCTGAACTTCGCCTATCTCTGGACAGGAGCACACCACCTCATGCTCACCCCCCTGCCGGAGTGGATTCAAACGGTTGCCATGGGTTTCAGCATCTTCCTGATTGCTCCCTCATGGGGTTCGGTGGTCAACGGCTATTACACGCTTCAGGGAAACTGGGATCAGATGCGCTCAAACTATCTGGTAAAATTCTTCATTGCAGGCATCACCTTTTACGGACTCCAAACCCTTCAGGGGCCACTTCAAGGACTGAGAACCCTCAACGCCTTCTTCCACTATACCGACTGGGTTGTCGGCCATGTGCACATGGGTACCATGGGATGGGTTACCATGGTCGTTGCAGCATCATTTTACTACATGATTCCACATATTACCAATACCGAGATTTACAGCATCAAGCTTGCCAATATACAGTTCTGGCTGACACTCTTCGGCCAGGTGATATGGACTACCGCCATGTGGATTGCGGGCATCCAGCAGGGTGCCATGTGGAAAGCCACCAACCCCGACGGCTCGCTGATGTACAATTTTCTTGATACCGTCGCATCTCTCTATCCATACTACCAACTGCGATTTGCGGCAGGGCTTGTCTTCTTTATCGGCATACTGATTTTTGTCTGGAATCTGGTTATGACGGTCAGGAAACAACCTCGCCCAGTTGAAGCATAACCGACACATAACCATCAGGAGCTGCCATCATGGGGATCACTTCAAAACCGGTTGTTTTTGCTGTTCTGTCAGCCGCTGTTATCCTGATCGGTACCACGGCAACCGTCTTTATTCCTCTTTTCATGCCTTCGACGCAGCCGATCAGCGCCTCCATAAAACCCTACACAGCGGTTGAACAGGAGGGGCGCGACATCTACATGCGTGAGGGGTGTAACAACTGCCACACCCAGACCGTTCGACCACTGAGAACCGAGGTGCTTCGCTACGGTGAATACTCAAAGCCGGAAGAGTTTGCTTACGACCGCCCTTTCCTCTGGGGTTCCCGCCGTACCGGGCCTGATTTGAACCGAGTCGGCGGAAAGTATCCAGACTCCTGGCACTACACCCATTTGATGAGCCCGCAGGGGATGTTCGAAAAATCCAACATGCCCCCTTACGCCTGGCTTGCAAAGAACAAGCTTGATACTGGCTACTCATATAAAAAATGCTCAGTACTCGGCTATGGCTATTCAAAAAGCGATGTTGAGCAGCAGATTGGCCAATACAAGGCAACCGTGACCGATGGAGCCTATCCATCAAAAGGGAGTCGTGACAAAGTGACCCCGCCGGAACTGCGCAAGGAGCTCACCGAGATGGACGCACTGATTGCATACATCCAGAAACTGGGACGGGATGTCAAAAATATGGAGGCAAAAAAATGACACTTTCAGGCTTGGCATACCTCCTCTTTACCATACTTCTCGCTATTGTTATGGGAGGAATAATTGTTTATTACTACAATCCCGGGCGAAAAGAGAAGATTGAAGAGCCAAAACGCAGAATGCTCGATGAAGAGCAATGAATAACCGAATTCGCCAAAAGGAGAACTCTATGTATGAAACCCAGGAACCCCAGGATGGCCATGGTAAAATCCCCAAAGGGTGGCTGCTCTTTTTTTTCGGGGGAATTATTTTTCTGATAGGCTATATCGCCTCTTACACACCGGCCATTTCCGGCTGGTCGTTCTACAAGGAGTATGACAAGGAGATGGCAGCAGCGGCCAAAACAGAGAAGCCTGTTGTCATGAAGGAGTATTCCGACGACAAAGAAGCAATTCATGAGGGTAAGGAGATTTTTGCGAACACCTGTGCCCCATGCCACAACGCTGATGCGACCGGCGGAATCGGCCCCAATCTGACTGCGCCCAAGCTCAAATACGGCTCGAACCAGCATGATCTCTACGAAACAGTGACCAAAGGGCGCCCCAATGGAATGCCCTCATTCCTTCCGCAGATTGGTGCAGAGAAAGTCAGCAAGGTTGTTGCCTTTCTGGAAACCCTTAGAAAGAAATAATTTCCACCAATTCAGGAGTATGCCATTGTGTGGAGAAAAAAGAGACGGGTCATTGAAATTTTGCAGGCCGTCATCATAACCGGCCTGCCGTTTGTAACCATAAAAGGGGAAAGTGCACTCCGGTTCGACATTGCAACCCTCAAACTCCATATCTTCGGCTCCGTTCTCTGGATGCGGGAATTTTATTTCATTCTTGCTACCGCCCTTTTTTTCCTGCTCTTCATTGGCTTTGTTACCATTATTTTTGGAAGGGTGTGGTGCGGCTGGTTCTGCCCCCAGACCGTACTGCTTGATCTGAGTGAAAGCATTGTTGACAAGGCCGGGAAAAAACTTCGGAAAACCTTGCAGAAACTCATCCTGTTCCCGCTCTCCGCCCTGATCTCAGTCACCATGATCTGGTACTTCGTCCCGCCTGCAGAGACACTCAGCACCCTTTTTGTTGCACCAACCATCACCGCGTTTTTTCTTGTTCTGTGGGTGCTCGGCTACCTTGAACTTGCCTTTCTCGGAAGAGGATTCTGCATCTCAATCTGTCCCTACGCCATGCTGCAGAATCTCCTGTTCGACAAGGAGACGCTTGTGATCGAGTATGATGTTTCACGTGACGCTACCTGCATGAAATGCGATGCCTGCGTTACGGTATGCCCTGTCGGCATTGACATCAAAAAAGGGTTGAGCGCCGCCTGCATTGCCTGCGCCGAATGTATTGATGCCTGCCGGAATATGACTGCAAAAAGAGGTATGCTCCCCTTTCCGAATTACAGGGGCCAAGTGCTGCGCCCGAAAACATTCTGGCTTGGTGGCGCAACCGCCGCCTCAGCTATAGCCCTTGTTCTGCTGCTCTGGAGCCGTCCACCGGTTGATTTTCTTGTCATCCGCGACAATGGTTCATTGCCACCGGGGCTGAACCGTTACTCCTACACCATCCATAACAACAGCGGCGAAAAACGGACACTTGAACTCTCCTCCTCTGACAACGGCGTTATCCTTATTGGCGAGCGGGCCCTTCTGTTGCAGCCATTTTCAGCCATTCATGGAAGTATTCTGGTTAAATCGAAGGGCAAACGGGAGCATCTCCATCTCAAAATCTCCGGTGAAGGCATTGCAATCAACAGGGAAACCGGTTTTCTATGAAGCTTTTTTTCTACATCATCTACCCGCTTTTTTTCTTTGCCATGGGGTGCGGTATCTACGTGGCCTTCAGGGATGCCGAAGGGCTGGTGGACAACAACTATTATGAAAACAGCACCCGCTATTTTCAGGCAAAAGCCAATGAAGCAAGGCTTGGTATTGAGGTGAGCAAACCCGATTCGCTGAAAAGGGGATATAACGTCATCAATATCAAGGCAACAACTCACGGCAAACCGCTTCAGGATGACACCCTCACCCTCTTTGTCGGCAACCTCTCCAGCACTGGCTACGACTCCACCCTGACCATGCATCAAATCTCTCCAGGCCTCTATCAGGCAACCCCTACCATTCCCTTCAAGGGTGTGTGGTTTGCGAGAGTTGACCTCCGCCAGCAACAACAACTCATAACCTCAAAAAAATGGTTTTTCAACGTACAATAATAGTTTCACTGGCGCTCTTCGTATCACTGATGCTTCCTGGCAGCAAACTCATGGCTGGCGAGTGCACCATTCACCAAAGCCCCTGCACCATCACGGCAGGCAGCCATACCGTCACGCTCAATATTAAGCCGAAACCGGTGAGCGCCATGAAAGAGCTTACCTTCAGCGTAACGGTGACACCATGCAACAGGCTGCCCGACACACTGCTGCTTGACCTTTCAATGCCTGGAATGGCGATGGGCAAAAATCAGGTGACGCTTGTCAAAAAGAGCGCCTGCCGCTACGAAGGAAAGGGAATCATTGTCCGCTGCATGAGCGGTCGCACGCTCTGGCAAGTGACCCTTCTCTCCGATAAGCTCAACAATCCCGCCTTTACCTTTAATGTCAAATAGCAAGCCACTCTCTGCAGAAAGGGTATACTGCGACCACTGCCTACAGGAGACGAGCAGGGCCTCGGCCATTACCGCCCTGATTGAGGGTGAAACCCGCTACTTCTGCTGCCACGGCTGCCTCGGCGTCTACCAGCTTGTCCACAGCAACTCGCTTGAAGCCTTCTACCGCCAGCGCTGCAACTGGCAACCGGGCCCTCCTGCCACTCAGGTAAAGCTCGAAGCCGCCGCCTTTCACGACACCGTAACCATCAACGGCAGCGAGAGTCGCATTGAGCTGCTGCTCTCCGGCATCAGGTGCGCCTCATGCGTCTGGCTCATCGAAAAATTCCTGATGAAGCACGAAGGGGTTCTTTCGGCAAGGATCAACTATGCCACCCACAAGGCAACCATCACCTGGGTTTCCGACACCATCTCTCTCGATACACTGCTCCAGACCCTGAACTCCATCGGCTACCTGCCTCACCCCTCCCGTCACAACAGCAGCGCCGAGCTCTTTGCGCATGAAAAACAGGAGCTGCTCCTGCGCTTCGGCACCGCCGGATTTTTTTCCATGCAGCTCATGCTCTTTACCGCCGCGCTCTACGCAGGATTTTTTGACGGAATGGAGGAGCGGTACCGACTTGCCTTTCAGCTCATTTCATGGGCGATGGCCACACCGGTGCTCTTCTACTCCGGCTACCCTTTCCTCTCCAGCGCAGCCCGTTCACTGAGGCGGTTGACACTCAACATGGATGTGCTCGTCGCTCTCGGCTCGCTCTCCGCCTACTGCTACAGCATTGCCATGATTTTTTATGGAGGTGAACTCTTTTTCGACACCTCCGCCATGATTATCACCTTTATTCTGCTTGGACGGTTTCTTGAAGCGGGGTCGCGCCTCAAGGCAGGCAACGCCATGGCCGAACTGGCTGAACTCCAACCACACGAAGCACTGCTGCTCTCCGAAAGCGGCGAAACCACCATGGTGGCGATTGCCGCCGTGAAGATCGGCGACCGCATTGAACTCATCCCCGGCGACAGAATACCGCTTGACGGCACCGTTGTGGAAGGCGAAGCAGAAGTGAACGAGGCGATGCTCACCGGAGAGTCAAACCCGGTGCTGAAAAAGCCTGGCAGCAACGTCTTTGCCGGAAGTTTTTCGATGAACGGGCGGCTCAGCATTCAGGTCACAGGAAATGCCGGTAACACCCTGCTTGCCCGTATCATCCGCACAGTGGAAGATGCACAGGCCCGCAAGGCGCCGATTCAGGGCATTGCCGACAAAACCGCAGCATACTTTGTCCCGGCCACCATCATCCTCTCCCTCGCCACCTTTCTCTATTGGAAACTCACCACTGGCAACACCGTAACAGCCCTGATGAACGCCGTCTCCGCGCTCGTCATCGCCTGCCCCTGCGCACTCGGTCTCGCCACCCCGCTCGCCATTCTGGTCGGCACCACCGCAGCGGGTAAACGAGGCATTCTCGTCAAAGGGGGCGACATTTTTGAGACCCTCTCAAAAACCACCACCATCGTGCTCGACAAAACCGGCACCCTCACCACAGGCAAACCCTCGATGACCGACCTGCAGGAGTATGGCCTCACCCCGTCGTTCATGCAGCATCTCGCCTCGCTCGAAGCCGCCTCGGAACACCCCACCGGACGCGCCATTCTGGCCGCATGGCAGGGTGAACAGCTTACGGTAACGCAGTTCAGGGCAACACCGGGCAGAGGAGTTTCAGGAATCATCGAGGGAGAAATCTGGCGGGCAGGATCGAGAGCCTTTATGGTGCAGGAGCAGGTTGAGCTTCAGCCACTCCATGAAAGCTGCTCCTCGTCGCTCGAAGCTGAAGGAAAAACCGTGGTAATGGTCGCCTGCGGCCAAAAACTTGCCGGTATCATCGGCCTGATTGACGACTTGCGCGAGGATGCGCTTCCCCTCATTGCCGGGCTCCGCAACAAAGGATTCTCACTGAAAATTCTCACCGGCGACAACCAGGGAGTAGCCAACTACATCGCCGCCAAATGCGGCATCACTGACGTCCAGGCTGGGCTCGGACCACTTGAAAAAGCCGCCGTTATCCGCGCCCTGAAAGCAAAGTGCGAGTGCGTCATGATGGTCGGCGACGGCATCAACGACGCTCCCGCACTGACTGAAGCCGACACCGGCATCACCCTCGGCCACGCCTCCGGCATTGCCCTTGAGAGCGCCAGCGTCGCCATCCTCAACGATGACCTCCGGCTCATCAACACCCTGATGGAGAGCTCCACGAAATGTTTTTCCATCATCCGGCAGAACCTTCTCTGGGCGTTTTCGTATAATCTCATAGCGCTGCCACTCGCCATGTCGGGTGTGCTGCACCCCATCATCTCCGCACTGCTCATGGTTATCAGCTCCCTTGTGGTGGTAAGCAACTCATTGAGGCTTCGAGGGGGGGCGTGAAAGACATCTGACAGTGCTCCACAGCAATTGATTCCGTAACAAGACGCCACGAAGTCATACCTGTCTAACCCGTGATTATGGAATGACTTTTTCTTCATCGCACACTCAAAACGCTTACGACAATTATGACTGATAGCCAGAGCAATAAACTGATTGAATAACCATCATGTACACAACCTTTTACCTTATCGGCATCGGTCTTTTTATCGGCGTCGCTGCATGGTTCCTCTTCATCTGGGCAGTAAAAAGCGGCCAGTTTGACGACCCTGAAGCCCCAAAATACCGGATGCTTGACGATGACGACGAGCCAGCCAAACCCGCGACTCCTGCAAAGCCAGAAAAGAAAAAAAGCTCATGAGTAGCGCACCCCTTCTCGCCATGCTGCTCTCCGGACTTGCCGGAGGATTTGGCCACTGCATCAGCATGTGCGGGCCGGTGGTTGCCGCCTTCACCGTCGGCGAAACCCGACAGGGAGTGCTTCACCACCTGCTCTACAACCTCGGACGAATCACTACCTACACCATCCTCGGCGGAATGGTCGGCCTCTCAGGCTCATTCCTCGTCCTGACAGCATCCATTGAGTCGCTCCAGCGGGCCATCATGATCATTGCCGGACTCTCCATCATCCTTATGGGCCTCTCCACCGCAGAGTGGCTGCCACTTCCCTCTCAAAAAAAGGGATGCACCCCCGGCAACTCACTCATGCAAAAAATCATGGCGCTCTTCAAGGCACCCCGCTCCATCGGCGCATACTACCCGATGGGCATCGTCCTCGGCTTTCTCCCCTGCGGCCTCACCTACACCGCCCTCCTCGCCGCCGCACGAGCCGCCATGGAGGCTCATCATCCCTTTGCAGGAATGCTGCAAGGTGCCCTGATGATGATGCTCTTCGGTATCGGCACCGCCCCTGCGCTGATTCTTGTCGGGAAGGTGGTAAATAGTATCAGCAACAAAACAAGGAAATGGTTTTACCGGGTGGCCAGCCTGATTATGATTGCGACCGGGGTTTGGTTTGTGGTGGCGGGGTGGTGAAGGAAAATTAACACAACAAGGTCGGGCAGTTTCACACGATTTGAAATTTGCGTATTATGCCATAAAGGCAGTTATGCCATAAAATCTGGAGAATGCCATGAAAACAGTGACACTGAGAATTGATGATAGCGTTAACGAAAAATTTATATGGTTACTTGAGCACTTCTCATCAAGTGAAGTGAAAATACTTGAGCAATCCGAATATCTCAGCGATGACGACTATCTTAGAAGTATTGAAGGTATGACAAAATCTATCAAAGAGGCTCGCCAAGAGAAATCAGAATATGGAGTTAGTCTCGACAAACTGGAGTGGTGATGTACAGCATTCTTTTTATGTCCCAAGCTCAAAAGGATACCAAAAAGCTTAGCTCAAGTGGATTGAAAAAGAAAGCATTACAGTTGATACAGCTTATTCAGATTGACCCATATACGTATCCTCCAGAATTTGAGTATTTAAAAGGCGATATGCAAGGACTGATTAGTAGAAGAATAAACAAGCAACACCGTCTTGTGTATGAAGTTTTTGAGGACACAAAAACCATAAAGGTATATCGAATGTGGAGTCACTATGAATAACGGTGATATGCCAGCAGATGTGAAACACGCAACGCATGGCATCAGCACTTCCCTCGTTGAAGTAACAAATATTTCTCCTTACGGCTTCTGGCTCTTGATTGGGGAAGAAGAGCTGTTTTTGCCCTACAGTGAGTTTCCCTGGTTCAAAGAGGCTCCCGTTAGCAAAATATGTGACGTTGAACTTCAGCACCAGGAACACTTATATTGGCCATCATTGGATATTGATCTTTCCATTGAATCAATTCGTAACCCCAATGCGTTTCCACTTGTCAGCCAAGTGAAACCTTTATGCTGATGGCAACAGATAACAAAAGCCATAAAAATAGTTGCCCTCAAAATAAAATAAGGAGAACCGCATGAACACAAGCGCTACATATAATCCAAAAGTACAGGATGACAGTGAAGAGGATGAAAAGCATCTCGCCCTCTTAATCCATCAAGCAGGAGAAGATGCAAGAATTCGCAGACAAAAAATGCTGGACGCACATTTCAAAAAACTTAACGACATGATTGCTGAGGCAGTTATATCTCAAAAAAAATCCCTGCCGGCATGACAGATGCTCAAAAACCAAGATTGATTGTGGTAGCAGGGCCGAATGGTTCAGGCAAAACCACCATTACCGAAAAACTGCTCCGCCACGAATGGATGGAGGATTGTCAATACATCAATCCCGATCTGATTGCACAACAAGAGTTTGGAGACTGGAACTCCCCTGTTGCTGTGATTCAGGCAGCAAACAGGGCAAAGGCCACCAGAGACCATTGCTTGGCTCATAACATCAGCATCGCCTTTGAAACGGTATTCTCTACCCAGGAAAAACTGGAGTTTCTCAAACAGGCAAAAGATGCCGAATTTTTTATTCGTTTCTTCTTCGTGTGTACCAATGACCCCTCAATCAATGCTCAGCGTGTAGCCCAACGTGTTATGGAAGGAGGGCATGATGTTCCGATACCGAAAATCATTGACCGATATTACCGATCTATTACAAATGCTCGTCAAGCTATGAAATTGGCTGATCGCGCCTATTTCTATGATAACACCGAAACAAATACAGATCCTCAGCTTCTGTT
>CAIQGA010000180.1 GCA_903871235.1 uncultured Chlorobiaceae bacterium | reverse complement strand
TCGTATACCCCGGCAAGTGACCGTCATCTCAAGGGAGAGTGGCACCTCGCTGCTCGACCTGCCTTATGGGAACTCAGTGCTGATCTACCCCGATAAAAAGAACGTGCCCCATCATCAAGTGGAGATAAACGGATTGCAAGTGTACTCTCTTCCGGAAACCCTCTGCAAGCTGAGTCCACAATCATTTATTAACAATCCACGTGATGCCGAAATTGCCATCAACATGATTGGCGATCCTGGAGAGCTTCTGGAAATTTTACTCACAAAAGAGGGAGCGGTTGCTGCTGCCGGGCGATTGGCAGGAGCGCTGCGTTTTGTTGGACGCACTGAAGATGCTGAGCGGATTCTCCACACCATGAAGTTGGGCAAATACGATGTTCGTGAAATAAATCCGTTTCTTATTCCTGTGCCAACCTTGGGAAATACCCGCGAACGCTCACCATACACCATGCGGCTACAATCTCTCTGGTCGGGATGGCGGGAAGAGGTACTGGCGCTCTTCCCGCCAGCACCGGGCCTTCCGCAGAACGCTGCGCTCTACATGGCTAATGTGGATGAGCGTTATGTTGTGGATGCTTATAACTCCCTTTCCATAGAGGGCTATCAGGTCACTGATGCACTGATTGACCGAGTCGCTCAACAGGGGTGGAATCCTGATGACGACCAGCAGGATAAAAAAGATCAAGATGCGCTTGCCGCACGTGGCTACTATCAGGCATTCCAGTCTGTCAGAACAAATCTGGAAGCAATCCTGAGAGGGGAAAATTCTGGAGCTGTTATCAGGAGTGCTCATCATCGCTGGTATGCCGAACTCTTTTCGCCCTCTGTCACCGCCGGTCTTCTGGAACCTCATCAACTGGCTGGTTATCGCAGTGGGCCCGTGTTTATTCGCAATTCAATGCACACTCCTCTGCCACGCGAGGCGCTTACCGATTCAATGGAAACACTGTTTAACCTTATCGAACAAGAGCCTGAAGCCGCAGTCAGAGCGGTACTCGGTCATCAGCTTTTTGTTTTTATCCATCCTTACTACGATGGCAATGGCCGTATGGGGCGATTTTTGATGAATGCCATGCTTGCATCCGGTGGTTATCCGTGGACAGTGATTCGGGTTCAGCGCCGCAGCGCCTATATGGCCGCGCTTGAAAATGCAAGCAGTGATGGTGACATAAAACCACTTGTACTTTTTATTGCTGAAGAGATGGGAGTGGCTCCGGGCTTTGAGTTTGAGGAAAATCGGCAATAACAAAGTTTTACAAACGGCAATAACAAAGTTATTTTACATGGTTAAAATAATATTCAATAGCATTTTAACGCCAACTCGTTAAAAAAGATTGCAACGCAAAATGCAAAATTTCTGACGTTTTAAGAAAGCTGAAGCGGTTGCAGGGCAAGTACAGCACCAATTCGCGTAATCATGAGGGGGATTTTCAGCTCAGTTTTCTCGGTCAAAAAGTTCTCTATTTTAGCGTGTAGTAAAAAAGTGTTAAGCTGTGGTGCTGATGTATTGATGTTTGTGATGGGTAAATGTTGTAATGGAGGTTGACGATGAAAAAGCTGCCAGTAGGGATACAGACGTTCAGCGAGATCATAAACGAGGATTACCTGTATATCGACAAAACCGGGATAGCCTGTCGCCTGATTGACAGGTTCAAATATGTCTTTCTGTCGCGGCCCCGGCGATTCGGCAAAAGCCTCTTTCTTGATACGCTGAAAAATATTTTTGAGGGGAGACGGGAGCTGTTCCGGGGGCTGCTGATTGAGGAGCAATGGAACTGGGGGGTGAAATATCCGGTCATCAAGATCAGCTTCAGCGGCGGGATTCATTCGAAAGCTGATCTGGAGGAGGATTTGTTGTACATCCTCAAATCCAATGAGAAGCGACTTGGGCTGGAGTGT
>CAIQGA010000179.1 GCA_903871235.1 uncultured Chlorobiaceae bacterium | reverse complement strand
CAACACCTTTTCTCAGTCAAAAATGCTTCTAATGGGGTGTTATTACGCTTCAACTCAGGGTTTGTCAAATATTTTCGATCTTCATAAAGCAATATAAGCTATTATTTTATAATATCATAACGACTTTTCGTTCAGCCACTAGTTAACACGCGGAACGATTGCAAGGAGCTTTACAAGCTTATGCCAAAAGACACGATTCATCTTTCTGCCCTGATGTGTCCTGAGCACCGGAGTGATGTTATCAATGACATTAGGGCAAAACTCATTGCCAATGCTTCTATACAAGTAATTAGCACTCAGTTGCTTGAAGCAGGAGTCGATATTGATTTTCCGGTTGTTTTTCGGGCATTCAGTGGCCTGGACAGTATTGCCCAGGCGGCCGGGCGTTGTAACCGTGAAGGGAAAGCGGATCGTGGTAATGTCTTTGTGTTCAATCCGCCAAAACCATCCCCGGCCGGACGATTGCTAAAGGCTGAACTCGCCGGACAAGAGATGTTCCGTGCTTTTCCTGAATTGGCATTATCTCTTTTGCCCGAAGCTTTTTCGCTCTATTTCAATCTATATTACGGGAGACTGAACAACTTCGATGAACACGAAATTATGGATTTGCTCGCTGGTACGGATGCCTGCAAGTTCCAAATCCAGTTCCGCACGGCAGCACAACGTTTCAAACTTATCAGCGACGCGCAACAGCACGGCATTATCGTCAGGTATAAATCCGACAAAACTACCGATAAAACTGATGACAAAATTGATATTAATAAACTTATACAGCAACTACGTTATGGTGGTCCGAACAGGGATTTGATGAGAAAGTTGCAGCGTTTTTCGGTAAACGTGTACGACCGTGACCTGCAGGAAATGCGAAAAAATGGACTGATTGAAGAAGTTAATGGTATCTGGGTACAGACTGACAAAAATTTGTATGACCCGGTATTCGGTCTTGATGTCAAAGCAACCCCAAATTTGTACTGGTAACTGAACAAAAAAAGCAGCGTGCTATGGAATACTGCAACAAGATATTCTGTCTCGAAGTCAAGGGCGATTATGCCTGTTTCACAAGACCAGAGATGAAGGTCGAACGCGTCAGTTATGATGTGATTACTCCATCGGCTGCCCGGGGCATCTTTGAGGCAATTTTCTGGAAGCCTGCCATCAAATGGCATATACGGAAGATTGAAGTTTTAAAACCAATCAAATGGGTTTCGGTTCGACGTAACGAAGTAGGGATTACAGCCAGTGAACGAAGCAGTGGTATTTTTATAGAAGACAACCGTCAACAACGAGCTGGCCTTTTTTTGCAAGACGTTACTTATCGCCTTTATGCCGAGCTTGAGTTTATTCCTCCTCCACGTAGGCCAAAAGTTATTCGTCCGGTTACGGAGTCTTTACTTGACGACACTGAAAAAGAGGAGTGGCAAAAAGATGATAATCCAGGCAAATACAACGCTATGTTTGAGCGCCGAGCCCGCAAGGGGCAATGTTTCAATCAGCCCTATCTCGGCTGTCGTGAATTCAGTTGTGATTTTCGGCTTGTCGATGACATGAAAAATGAGCCTGAGTCTCTTGATGAAACACGAGATTTTGGTTTTATGCTCTATGACCTTGACTTTAAAGATATAGAAAATCCAACCCCAGCATTTTTCAAGGCTCACATGGAAAAGGGAGCAATTGCTGTGCCGGAATGGGGAAGTGAGGAGGTAAGAAAATGATTTTACAGGCACTCTACGAATATTACCAGCGTAAAGCCGCTGACCCTGAAAGCAACATTGCCCCGGAAGGATTTGAATGGAAGGAAATCCCTTTTGTGATTGTCATTGACAAAGAGGGCAATTTCGTTGCTCTTGAAGATACACGTGAAGGTGATGGAAAAAAGAAAAAGGCTAAACCGTTTTTAGTCCCTGCTGCCGAAAAAAAAACCGTCGGAGTTAAAGCAAACTTGCTGTGGGACAATATCGAATATTCTCTTGGTGCGAATCCTCGTGAGCGTGACGACATTAATGCCCGGAAGAATGCGTTTCTTAACCGATTACAAGAAACGTTTACTGATGATGCCTCGTCCTCACTTGTAGCACCATTGGTTGTATTCCTTCAAAATGATCCCGTCAAGCAGATTACTGACAAAGAGGCAGAAAACGAGCTTTGGAAAGAGATATTTGACAATAATGCCAATGTCATCTTCAGGGTTTTGGGGTCGCAGGATGCAACCCTTTGTGATACGATGAAACCCTATCTGCTTAAAAATAATGCTCTTGAAGAAGGCGGCATTTGTCTTATTTCAGGGTCACGTTCACCGATTGCACGACTTAATGCCTCCATAAAAGGAGTTCGTGGTGCTCAATCATCTGGGGCTGCTTTGGTGTCATTTAATCTAAAAGCTTTTGAGTCTTATGGGAAATCCCAGAATTACAATGCACCGATGGGTGAGCCTGCGGCTTTTGCTTATACAACTGTGTTGAATATGCTACTTGGCAAGGACTCTAAAAACAAAGTTCAGGCTGGCGATGCAACGACCGTCTTTTGGGCGCAAAAGCCAACAGTTTTTGAAGATATTTTCTCGTCTTTTTTTGCTTTTCCGCCAAAAAATGATCCTGATACTGACATCCGGGCAGTCAAAGCACTTTATGATGGAGTGTTTACAGGACACACGGGCAGTGATTCTCAAACAAGATTTTATGTGCTTGGGCTTGCCCCAAATGCTGCCCGCATTTCCGTAAGATTCTGGCATGAGGGAGTAGTTCAAGACTTTGCCGAAAAAATCAAGCAGCATTTTGATGACCTTAAAATTATTCGTTCGCCAAAGGATACGGGGCGTTACGCTTTGTTCTGGATTCTTTCTGCAATGGCTTTGGAAAAT
>CAIQGA010000178.1 GCA_903871235.1 uncultured Chlorobiaceae bacterium | reverse complement strand
ATCAGTATTTACGAATCGAGAGGCCCTGAGGCTCTCAACCGCATCAGGGATGAAGCTCGCACTATTGCCGCCACCCTGGAGTTTGAGAAGGAATTCAGCGTGTTGCATGACCTCATCGGAAGCATTCTCGGAACAAAAAGTGCCCAACTCGCCACTGCAGCAGGACAAGCACTGGCCGCAGGTACACCTTTTGACGCTCGGCGTTTGGCCCTTTTTGAAACGTTGGCCGCCACATTGCGAGCAATGCCTCTCATGCAAAAACCATCACCAACCACAACCGGAAGCGCACGCTTCAATTTTGCGTTTCTGGAGTCCTATTTCAGCAACTTCATCGAGGGTACGGAATTCGATCTCTCTGAAGCTCGGCGAATTGTACTTGAAGGGAAAATTATCGACCAACGCCCGAAAGACTCTCACGATATTCTCGGTGTATTCCGGCAAGTCATTGATCCCGGATGGTCAAACCAATCGATGGCACCAGGAGAAGCTGTCTTGCATCAGTTGCGGCAACGCCATCTGGATCTGATGAAAGAACGTCCGGAAGCGGCTCCCGGTGATTTCAAAGACCGGGAGAATTTTGCAGGAAACACCACGTTCGTTTCACCGAGAAACGTACGCGGAACAATGATTGAAGGCAGCAAGCTCCTTCCATCGGTTCAACCCGGCATAGCGAGGGCGTTGCTTGCGATGTTCATCGTCTCGGAAGTACATCCAATGGCCGACTGGCACGCCTCGTCATGAACGCTGAATTGTCTGTAGTCAATGCATGCAGAGTAATTGTACCAACGTTATTCAGAGAGGAATATCTGGACTGCCTGCGCGTGCTGTCGCGGCAAGGAAAACCAGAACCATTCATTTCCGCCATGCAGAAAATCCAGCAATGGAGCGCCGCGTTCGACTACACCGATCTGGATCGGGTGATTGAGCAGATGAAGGCCTGCAACGCATTCGAAAAATCCCTCAAGCAGTACCAGTTGCTCAACCTCTCTGACTTGAGTAGCGGTTCTCAAATCGCTCCGTTAGTGGTTATGAAGGGTTGATTGCCGTTCAGGATTGCCTGCCTGATAACGACACTCGCGACAAATTTGCGGCTGAATACTCAGTGCTCTCCAGACTTTGGGAAGCGTTGTCGCCCGACCACGATCTCGAAGCTTATGAGGCCGATTACAAGTGGCTGACTCAGGTGTATGAATCGGTAAAGCCGCCGAGCGGGAATGGCAAACTGCTCTGGCACGCCCCTGGAGCAAAAACGATTGAGCTGGTTCCCGGGGAATGTGCATCTGCAAACGCTTCGTGACGATCTCGATACACTGGTAATGGATGCTGATGTACTGGAAAGTCTGCTCGAATCGAGAGAGCCCGGCAAGAAGTCAAAAGAGATTGAGATCAAGCTCATTGCCCGCTTGCGCAAGCACAAAAACAACCCGATTTTTATTGCATTGGGCAAGCGGCTTGAAAAACCAGAGGGAGAAACATGAACAGGGATTGCTCCACAGCCTCGACTTTTTGAAAGAGCTGCTGATGCTCGCAAAGGAGGTGTTACAGGCCGAAAAAGAGCTCTCTCCTCCCGATGAGCAAAGCAAGGCAAAAGCGGCTCTGACCGAACTCTTGGCGGAGGTAAAAAATGTAACGACGCCAATGGTTGTTGAGCAAATCGTGACCGACATCGACGAAATTGTCCGTCTGGTTCGTTTCCCCGGCTGGCAAAGCACCAAAACCGGAGAGCGCGAAGTACAAAGGGCGCTCCGCAAAGTGATTTACGTGAAATACCAGATCAAAGACCAGGACTTGTTTGACAAGGCTTATGGGTATATCCGGCAGTACTATTAATAGGTCGAAAGCAATGAGAATGAAGTGGTATTGACGGTTTCGCGCACAAACAAAAAAAGCCCGCAAGCGATAAACTTGCGGGCTTTTGTACAGCAGTGTGGACGATAGAGGATTCGAACCTCTGACCTCTACAGTGTCAATGTAGCGCTCTAACCAACTGAGCTAATCGTCCTCTCTGAAAGGTTGTTAATATAGCCTTTCATTCGTGAATTGCAAAGCGTAATGGGGCCTTGTCATGCACTTTTTTTCTTTTTCTTTTCACCGGTTACATATTCCGGTTCGGTCTTGTTTTCGATGGTGTCGGCGGTGATGACACATTTGTGGGTGCTTTTCATCGAAGGGATCTCGAACATGATGTCGATCATGACGTTTTCGAGCACTGAACGCAGGGCACGTGCGCCTGTTCCCCTCTCAATGGCGATTTTAACCACTTTGTCGAGCGCTTCTTCGGTGAATTCGAGATCGACGCCGTCCATTTCGAAGAGCTTTTTGTACTGCTTGGTGATGGCGTTTTTTGGCTCAACGAGGATGTTGCGCAGTGCCGATTCATCAAGCATTTCGAGGGTTGAAATGACGGGGAGACGACCGATGAATTCCGGAATCAGGCCATATTCGTGCAGATCGTCCTGCATGACGAGCTTGAGGATTTCGGGGTCGTAGCCGACATGGGTGGTTTTGACCTTTGCGCCAAAGCCCATGGAAGATTTTGAGACTCTTTTGGCGATGAGCTTGTCGAGCCCTTCAAAGGCGCCGCCGCATATAAAGAGAATGTTCTTGGTGTTGACGTTGATAAGCTGCTGTTCGGGATGCTTGCGCCCTCCCTTTGGTGGAACGCCGACCACAGCGCCTTCAAGAATCTTCAACAGTGCCTGCTGCACGCCCTCGCCGGAAACGTCGCGGGTGATGGAGACGTTGGCCGATTTACGGGCAATTTTATCAATTTCGTCAACATAGATGATACCGCGCTCTGCCCGTTCGAGGTTGAAGTCGGAGGCGTGGAGCAGACGGGCAAGAATGGTTTCGACGTCGTCGCCAACGTAGCCTGCCTCGGTGAGCGAGGTGGCGTCGACGATGGAGAAGGGCACCTCAAGCAGGTTGGCCAGCGTCTGGGCAAGAAGGGTTTTGCCTGTACCGGTTGGCCCTATGAGGAGGATATTGCTTTTTTCGATGACCACTTCGTCACCATCATGCGGCTGCACTTGTGAGTCGATTCTCTTGTAGTGGTTGTAGACCGCCACGGCAAGCGACTTTTTGGCTCTCTCCTGGCCTACCACGTACTGGTCGAGCGAATCCTTGATCGCTTTGGGGCTTGCAAGGCGGGGCTGAAAGGGCTTTTCGGGAACCCGTTCAACCGGGGCTGCAGGTGCACCGACCTCTTTACGCAGAATATCGAAGGATGTTTTGATACAGCGGTCGCATATAAAGGCTTTCGGGCCAGCAATCATGCTGTTGACCTCGTTGGCACTTCTGCCGCAGAACGAGCAGAAAACCTGGTCTGTCGTGTCGTTACCGCCTTTCATTTTACCTCTTCCTGGTTCTCGTTCTCTCGTCATGAAACAATCACACTTTCCGTCAAGTTAATAAGCTGATACTTCTCTAAAATCCCATTTTGGCCAGGCTTTCCAGCAGAAGTTGCAGGTTCAGGCTCAGTTTGGGATGTCCTTCCTCGAAATGGTCGAGGGCCTCTTTCATGCGCTCCACAAGAGATGCGTCTTCGTGGGCGGTACCCGCTTTTTGATCCAAAAGCCGCTGCATATCCGCCCTGAGGTTCGACAGCACCGCTTCCGTCGTTGTATCAACGGAGTCTACCTGTTCAAGCTCCTGGTGAAGGGTATCAAGAAGCTCCTTGAGTTTTTGCTGTTCCATAACTCTCTCTCGTTAAATAAAGTTCAGGGCAGACTGGTGTCACCCATCAAAAACCGGTCACATTCACGTGCGGCAGCTCTGCCTTCATGGATAGCCCAAACGACAAGGCTCTGGCCACGGCGGGCGTCGCCAGCAGCAAAGATTCCGTCGCGGTTGGTGCGATAATTTTTTTCTGTTGCCTTGATGTTGGAGCGCTCGTCCTGAAGAACCTGCAGTTGCTGCAAAAGGTGCTCCTCGGGGCCAATAAAGCCCATGGCAAGCAGTACAAGATCGGCTGAGATGATCTCTTCAGTGCCCGGAACCGGGCGGGGCACAAAGCGTCCCTCCTCTTTGACCCACTCAACCTTGGAGACCTCAACCGCCTGCAGGGCACCGGTGGCGTCGGCAAGAAATTTCTTGGTCATCATAGAGTATTGGCGTGGATCTTCTCCCTGCACAACAGCCGCCTCTTCCTGCCCGTAGTCGACCTTAAAGGTCTTGGGCCATTCGGGCCAGGGGTTGTTGAGCTGGCGATCGAGGGGGGGTTTTGGCATGATTTCGAGTTGCAGCACACTCTTGCACCCCTGGCGCAATGAGGTTGCAACGCAGTCGGTACCGGTATCTCCGCCACCAATAACGACCACATGTTTACCTTCGGCTGAAAGCTGCGGTGCACTCTGGTCGAGCAACGCTTTGGTGCCTGAGCGCAAAAAGTCCATGGCAAAGTGGATGCCGGGAAACTTGCGTCCCTCGGCATCAAGGTCGCGGGGCTTTGTTGCACCCGTACAGAGGATGACTGCGTCAAACTCTTCAAGGAGCTTGTCGGCCGGGTAGTCAACCCCAACCTCGGTGTTCTCGACAAAGGTAACACCTTCGCTCTTCATCAGTTCAATACGGCGCTCAACAACAAGCTTTTTGTCGAGCTTCATGTTGGGTATGCCGTACATCATCAGGCCGCCAAAACGATCGTCCCGCTCAAACACGGTGACGCTGTGGCCAGCCTTGTTGAGCTGGTCAGCGCAGGCAAGACCTGAAGGGCCGGAGCCAATAACGACTACCCGTTTGCCGGTTCTGTTGTTTATTACTTTTGGTTCTACCCACCCTTCAGCAAAAGCGTGCTCAATAATGGAGCACTCAATGTTCTTGATGGTGACCGGGGGCTCTATGAGGCCAAGCACACAGGAGCCTTCGCAGGGAGCGGGGCAAACCCTTCCCGTAAACTCCGGGAAGTTGTTGGTTTTTGTCAACCGGTCGTAGGCTTCGTGCCAGAATCCGTTATAGACATAGTCATTCCACTCGGGCACAAGGTTGTGAATCGGGCACCCACTCGTCATGCCGCTCAGCATGAATCCGGTGTGGCAGTAGGGTGTGCCGCAATCCATACAGCGAGCACCCTGCTTCTGCAGCTCCGTAGCCTCCATCTCCTTGTGAAACTCCTGCCAGTCTTGTATCCTCTCCAGAGGCGCCCTGTCGGCGGGCAATGCTCTCTGGAACTCCATGAAACCTTTAACTTTACCCATATCAATAATTTAATCTTTTTCAACCAGGCTCTACCACCACGCGAAACTCTTAATTCCCTGAAACTCGCGCCGGGTCATGAATATTTTTATGAAAGGCGGCCATGACCGCTTCATCTCCACTCAGTCCTGCGGCCTCAACCTCTCTCATCGCTTCAAGCGCACGACGGTAATCCTGCGGCATCACTTTGACAAAACGCTGGCGAAGGGCCTCCGGTTCATCAAGAATTGCCTGGCCAAGGTCGCTTCCGGTATACTCTACATGGCGCTCAATGAGTGACTGAAGCGTAGCAAGCTCCAGCACATCATCAACCGGCGAGAGATCGACCATTTCACGGTTGCAATGGCTGGCAAAGGTACCATCAACATCATAGACGTAGGCAATGCCACCCGACATACCGGCAGCAAAGTTCCGGCCTGTTTTGCCGAGAATGACCACGGTACCACCGGTCATGTATTCACAGCCGTGATCACCAATGGCCTCTACCACGGCGGTCAAACCGCTATTGCGGACACAGAAGCGCTCTCCGGCCATACCACGGATAAAAGCCTCTCCGGAGGTTGCGCCATAAAAGCCGACATTGCCGATGATGATATTCTCTGAGGGAACAAACGAGGAGCCCCCGGACTGGTAAACAATAATCCGGCCACCGGAGAGCCCCTTGCCTACGTAGTCGTTGGCATCGCCCTCAAGCTCAAGGGTCATGCCGTTGGGGATAAAGGCGCCAAAACTCTGACCGGCAGTGCCGATGAATTTCAGGTGAATGGTGTTGTCCGGCAATCCGGCAGAGCCGTAAGCCTTGGTCACTTCATAACCGACAATGGTGCCGACAACCCTGTTGGTATTGCGTATGGGAAGCGTTGAAACAACCCGCTCCTGCCTTTTGAGGGCGGGCTCGCAGATGGAGAGGAGCGTGGTACGATCCAGACTGTCGTCAAGGCCGTGCTCCTGCCTGATGGTACAGTAGCGTGTTTCATGCTCGCTCACTTCAGCCTGGTAAAGAATCTTTGAAAGATCAATACCTTGCGCTTTCCAGTGATCGACCGATTTTTTCATGCCGAGCAGTTCGGCGCGTCCGACAAGCTCGTTCAGGGTGCGTACACCAAGGCGTGCCATGTACTCACGAACACCCTCGGCAAGAAAGCGCATGAAGTTTTCAACATGCTCCGGTTTGCCCTTGAAGTGCTTGCGCAGCTCCGGGTTCTGGGTAGCGACGCCAACCGGGCAGGAGTCGTCCTGGCAGCAGCGCATCATGATACAGCCCATCACCACAAGGGTGGTGGTGGCAAAGCCGAACTCTTCGGCACCAAGCAACGCGGCAATAATAATATCGCGGGCGGTTTTCAACTGACCGTCAGCCTCAACCACAATACGACTGCGGAGGTTATTGAGCACAAGAGTCTGGTGCGCTTCGGCCAGGCCAAGCTCCCAGGGCATACCCGCGTGCATGATGCTCGAAACAGGCGATGCGCCGGTTCCGCCGTCGTGGCCACTGATAAGGACGACATCGGCATGAGCCTTGGCTACACCGGCAGCGATGGTACCCACGCCAACCGTCGAAACGAGCTTGACGTTGATACGGGCAACCGGGTTGGCATTTTTAAGATCGTGGATAAGCTGTGCCAGATCCTCAATGGAATAGATATCGTGATGGGGTGGCGGAGAAATAAGACCGACACCAGGGGTCGAGTGACGCACCTTGGCAACCCAGGGATAGACTTTCGAGCCCGGAAGCTGTCCGCCTTCGCCCGGCTTTGCGCCCTGGGCCATTTTGATCTGGATCTCATTGGCACTTGCAAGGTACTCGCTGGTGACGCCGAACCTGCCCGAAGCAACCTGCTTGATGGCCGACATTCTTGAGTCGCCATTGGCATCTTTTTTGAAGCGTGCTGCATCTTCGCCGCCTTCACCGGTGTTGCTCCTGCCTCCAAGCCTGTTCATGGCAATGGCAAGGGTTTCATGCGCCTCCTGACTGATGGAACCGTACGACATGGCTCCCGTCTTGAACCGTTTCAGAATTGCATCAACCGACTCAACCTCTTCAATCGGCAAAGCAGAGTCGCTGAACTTGATATCCATCAGGCCACGGATGGTGCAGAGGTGCTCGCTCTGGTCATCAATGAGGTTCTCATATTTCTTGAACAGCTCATAGTTTCCGGTTCTGCAGGAGTGCTGCAAAAAGTGGATCGCCTCGGGGCTGAAGAGGTGGTATTCACCGCTGTGACGCCATTTGCGCTCACCGCCAGCCTCAAGACCGCGATCGACCTTGTTGCCTGTCGCCGGAAAGACCGCTTCGTGGCGACGGCGTACCTCTTCGGCAACAATATCGAGGCCGATACCTTCAATTCTGGTAGGGGTACGGGTAAAGTAGGCATCAACCAACTGGGTGTTAAGACCAACCGCCTCAAAAATCTGGGCACCGCGATAGCTCTGGATGGTTGAAATACCCATTTTGGCCATGGTCTTCACCACGCCCTTGACGGCAGCCTTGATATAATTTTTCAGGGCAACCTTCTCACTCAGTTTAATATGGCCCGCCGCAACCAGCGAACGAACCGTCTCAAAGGCGAGATAGGGGTTGACTGCACCAACGCCATAACTGATAAGCATGGCAAAATGGTGCACTGTCCTCGGTTCAGCCGACTCAAGAATGAGGCCGATCTGTGTTCTGATACCGGCATTGATCAGAAAGTTGTGCAGGCCGGAAACCGCAAGAAGCGCTGGAATCGGTGCACGGTCACTGTTAAGTTCTCCCTTGTCGGAAAGTATAATAATATTGACACCCTTGCTCGCCGCCTGTTCGGACTGGCGATAAAGGTCGTGCATTGCCGCTTCAATACCCTTGCCACCACGCGCAACCTCATAAAAGATAGGAAGAGTCACAGCCCTGAAACCAGGCTTGTCGATATGGCGAATTTTTTCCAGATCCTGGTTGGTCAAAATCGGATGAGGCAGGCGAACGCGTCGGCAGTTCATCTCTGTGGGCTCAAGAAGCTCTCCCTCGGTACCAAGCATCACCGTCGTCGAGGTGATAAGCTCTTCGCGTATCGAATCAATTGGAGGATTGGTCACCTGGGCAAAAAGCTGCTTGAAATAGTCGTAGAGCAGTTTCGGCTTGTTGGAAAGCGCTGCAAGGGGGGTATCGTTACCCATGGAGCCAATCAGCTCCACCCCTTTTTCACTCATCGCTTTTATCTGCAGGTTCAAATCTTCCTGGGTATAGCCGAAGACCTTCTGACGGGCGGTAATGCTGAACTTGTCCTCATCAGGATTATTCAGGGGAGCATGATCGGTCAACTCCTCCAAATCGATAATGTTCCGCTCAATCCATTCGCCATAGGGCTGCTCGCAGGCAATAGTTTGCTTGATCTCTTCGTCAGAGATAATGCGCCCCTCGGCGGTATCGACCAAAAACATGCGACCTGGCTGCAGGCGATCTTTCTTCAAAATCCGCTCTGGTGCAATATCAAGCACACCAACCTCGGAGGCCATGATAACAAGGTCATCCTTGGTAATATAGTAGCGCGATGGGCGAAGTCCGTTACGGTCGAGCACGGCACCAATCTGTACGCCGTCGGTAAAGGTTACAGATGCGGGCCCGTCCCAGGGCTCCATCAAACAACTGTGATACTCGTAAAAGGCTTTTTTCTCAGCCGAAATGCCGTCATTGCCAGTCCAGGGCTCAGGGATGATCATCATGGCGGCATGAGCCAGCGAACGACCGGAAAGGACGAGGAACTCAAAGGCATTGTCGAGAATGGCCGAATCGCTGCCATCCTCCATAATAATCGGTTTGATATTCTCGATCGTATTACCGAACACCTGCGAGTGAATATTCTGTTCCCTCGCCTTCATCCAGTTGACGTTGCCCTTGAGCGTGTTGATTTCGCCGTTATGACTCAAATAACGGTAAGGGTGCGCCCTGTCCCAGCTCGGGAAGGTATTGGTGCTGAAACGGGAGTGTACCATGGCAATGGCACTCTCCATATCCTTGTCGTGCAGTTCAGGATAGAACTCCCCCACCTGCTCGGGAAGAAGCATCCCCTTATACACAATGGTGCGACCCGAAAGGCTCGATATATAGAAATAGCTGCTGCCAAGAAGACCGGCGGTATATTTCACCCTTTTGGTGATACGACGACGGATGATGTAGAGCTTTCTTTCAAATTCCAGCTCGTTGGCAATATCCTTGCCCCAGCCGACAAAGAGCTGCTTGACAATGGGCTCCTGGGAGCGAGCCGTATCGCCAAGCGTATCGTTGCAGGTACTGACTTTTCTGAAGCCCAAAAACTTCTGACCCTCAGCCTGAATCATCTGACGGCAGATATCTTCAATAGCACGACGCTGTGAAATATCCGGCGGCAAAAAGAGCATCCCTACCCCATACTGCTTTTCTGGAGGCAGCTCTATATTGGATTCACCACAAACCCTGCGAAGGAACTTGTCGGGAATCTGAAGCAGAATTCCTGCTCCGTCACCGGTATTTTTTTCACATCCACAGGCACCGCGATGCTTGAGATTTTCATTGATCTGCAAACCCTGCTCTACAATTTCATGGGATTTGACACCTTTGATATGGGCAACAAACCCTACACCGCAAGCATCATGCTCAAACTGAGGATCATAGAGCCCAGTATTTAACGTAACGTTCATATTTTCAGGCACAACTTTTCAAACAGTTTCAAAAAAAAGGCAACCAAAGGGTCTTAGCACAGAATATAAATGTTTTTCACAATATCCCCTTACCCTTGCGCAAAGCGTCAGGCTATGCTTTTCCCTGGCTGGCAACGGCATCAACCGCCTTTTTCAAAGCATCCTGATCACCGAGGTAGTAGCTTTTCAAGGCTTTAAGGTCATCATCAAGCTCATAGACAAGAGGAATCCCGGTTGGGATATTGAGGCCAACAATGTCCTCTTCGGAAATATTGTCGAGATATTTAACCAGCGCACGCAGGGAGTTGCCGTGGGCTGCAATGATAACCTTCCGTCCCTTGCGGATTTCAGGGGCTATCGTCTCATGCCAGAAGGGCAGAAAACGCTCCACCGTATCCTCAAGACACTCACTCAAGGGAACCTCCTCCTCACTCAGGGCGGAATAGCGGGGGTCTGAACCTGGATAGCGCTCATCACTCTTCTCAAGCGCAGGCGGCGGGGTGTTGTAACTTCTCCGCCAAACAAGAACCTGCTCCTCGCCATACTTCTGCGAGGTCTCTGACTTGTTGAGTCCCTGCAACGCACCGTAGTGACGCTCGTTGAGCCTCCAGCTCTTGAAGACAGGAATCCACATCAAGTCCATCTCATCAAGCACGCTCCACAAGGTTCTGATAGCACGTTTCAGTACCGAGGTGTAGGCGACGTCAAAAACAAATCCTCCCTCCCTGAGCAATTTACCGGCAGTGGAAGCCTCGCCTCTCCCCTGCTCGGTGAGGTCGATATCATACCATCCCGTAAAACGATTTTCACGGTTCCACTGACTTTCTCCATGCCGTAACAAGACCAGTTTGATCATATCGACTCCCTTTTTTCAGGATTTTTTATTCAGAAAAATTTACCTTTTCCGTTGATTGGCCGGTAATTTACTATTCTCTGCACCTTTTCTCAAACTTCATCCTCTCCAGGAGTGCTAAAGTTTTCTTCAGAATGGAGAGAATAGTTGAAAAGGGAGAGGTTTTCAAAGAATTGTCTGTAGATTTATAAATCGAAATATGATATCTTAGGTAATTTTTGGCGCAAGGGTGGTTGGCGGGTTCGGTGTACCTCTCTTCCCCTCTTCCCGGTAGTAATGATGATCTGTAAATGCCCTTATACTGATAAAAACGACAATGAACGTAGACAATTTCAGGTTACAAATAGGCGGAAAAGAGTATGTACCCATCATTATTGGAGGCATGGGTGTTAACATTTCGACAACCGAGCTTGCCGTTGCAGCAGCAAAACTGGGTGGAATAGGCCACATTTCCGATGCCATCGCGGGCTACGTCTGCGACCGGATATTCAACACCTCCTTTATAAGCCGAAAAAGGAAAAAATACGCCGAATACAGCAACAATCCCGATAAATCAGCGGTTCAGTTTGACCTTGAAGAGGTGGCTGCGGCACAGAAGAGGTACATTGAGTACACCATGTCGCAAAAAACGGGCAGCGGCGCTATTTTTCTGAACTGCATGGAGAAACTGACCATGAACAACAGTATTCCAACGCTGAAGGTGCGACTTACGGCGGCAATGGATGCTGGTATTGACGGTCTTACTCTTGCGGCCGGGCTCAACCTCCGGACACTTGACCTTATTTCAGATCATCCACGCTTCCGCGACGTCAAAATCGGTATTATTATCTCCTCAGTCAGGGCACTCGCCATCTTTCTGAAACGTGCGTCACGCCTTAACCGCCTGCCCGACTACATTGTTGTTGAAGGGCCTCTTGCCGGTGGCCACCTCGGCTTTGGACCTGCCGACTGGCACACCTTCGACCTCAAAACCATTTTTCTTGAAGTGCTCGCTTTTCTGAAAAAAGAGGGGCTGAACATTCCGGTCATCCCGGCTGGAGGCATTTTTACCGGCACCGATGCGGTTGACTACCTCCAACTGGGAGCCGCAGGCGTACAGGTGGCAACCCGCTTTACCATCAGCAAGGAGGCTGGCCTTCCAGTTGATGTCAAGCAGAACTATATCAATGCAAAAGAGGAGGATATTGTCGTCAACATGGCCTCCACTACCGGTTACCCCATGCGGATGCTCACCTCTTCACCGACTCTCCGCTACGCGACAAAGCCAAACTGCGAAGGATTTGGCTATCTGCTCGATAACGGCGGAAAATGTACCTACATCGACGAGTATTATGAAGCCCTTGCCGTGCGCAAACCGGGCGAGCCTCTTGTGATCAAGGAAAAAACCTGCCTCTGTACCGGCATGGCCAATTACGACTGCTGGACATGCGGCCACACCACCTATCGTCTCAAAGAGACCACAAACCAGCTTCCAGACGGAAAATGGCAGCTTCCTAAAGCCGAGGATATTTTTCACGACTATCAATTCAGCAGTGATCACTCCATTGCTCTCCCGAAACCAGAGGTTAGCGACACAACCCGACTGAACCTATGAAACAAAAAACAACCCTCTTTCTCTTTGCCGCACTGATAGCGATCGCGCTCGTTCTGGTTGTTTTTACCGTGAACCAGTTGAGTGCGGCTGCAGGGCTGCTCAACGCGTTGCATCCTTATGCCGGAAAGCTTTTTCTTCTTTTCAGCTCATCTATAATCCTCTTCGCCCTCTACCGTGGCATCCTGCTTTTTTCTCTCCCGAAAAGTGCTCTGCTGCCTGAACATGAGAATACAAGCGAGATGGCCGCATACCGGGAGTACCTGAACTCCCGGTTACCGGTTCACCCCATGCACCCCGAGTCGACAAAACAAGAGAGAGACCAGAGATGGTTGCGCACCAACCTTAAATATCTTGAAACTGACGCAGTCAATACGACCCGGCAAATCGCCACAAAAAACTTTTTTGTGGGAGCTTTTGCCCAGAACACCTCTTACGGCACCACCACCTCCCTTTTCAACATCCTCAAGATGGTCTGGACCATTTACGCCCTGCACCACCGCGAGCAGCATCTCAGGGAGTTCATCACCCTGCTCCGCTCCGTCTACCGTTGCCTGCCTCTTTCCGACTTTAAAAAAGAGGATATCCCGGCCCACATCAAGCCGATCATACAATCCTCGTTCAGCAACACCCTCTCAACACTGCTGCCAGCCGGAAATCTCCTGAGCCCGTTTTTTCTCAACCTTTTCATCGCTGGTTCCACCAACGCCTATATCACCTGCCTTGCCGGTATTATCACAACCCGTCAATGCCAGGTCATAACGAGAGAGGATAAAAAGGAGATTATCCAGCAAAGCATGTTTGAAGCATCATTCATGCTCAAGGAGATTGTCAGGGAGTGCAATCCAATTCTCTCAGTCACCATCAGCCAAGCCGTCAAAAAAGCCAGCGTCGAGAGCCTCAACACCATCCAGCCTCCCACGTCAGGAAGCGGTATGGCCCAGGACATTGTTTCACATCTCGCCAGTTCCCTCAAACACATTCTTAAAGATAGTGGGCAGTAATCAGTTATCAATTGTCAGTACTGATTACTGATTACTGACTACTGATTACTGACTACTGATTACTTTTTTCCCGTATTTCGCGGAAAAAGTCGTGGATAAGGGCGCTGCACTTGTTTTCCATGATACCGCCGAAAACTTCCGGCTGATGATTGAGCTGGCGGCAGGCGGTCACATTCAGGACGGTGCCTGAAGCACCCATTTTTGGATCGTAGGCACCAAAAAGAACCCTGCCAACCTTTGCATTGACAATGGCTCCAGCACACATCGGACAGGGTTCCAGAGTCACCGCGAGCGTACAATCATTGAGATACTTGCTGCCTATGGTCGCCATGGCAGAGGTCAAAGCAATCATTTCAGCATGCGCAGTAGCATCACAAAGTGCCTCGACCTGATTATAGCCTCGCCCGATAACATGTCCACTGGCGTCAAGCACAACTGCCCCCACAGGAACCTCCTTGCGTTCAAAAGCCTTAATGGCCTCCCTGAAGGCAAGTTCCATGCAATACGTAAAATCCATCATACTTTTTTAAAAAATAGTGTTAAGCCAGCAACAAGAGGTTTTACCGTAATCGTAATTTTCATTATACTGTCGTCTCATGCGCAATCCAGCGTCTTACCGCCGTTATGAATCAAAACTATCGTCAGTAAACCAAGACACAAAAATATGAACATTCATGAATATCAAGGCAAGGATATCCTGAGAAAATTCGGGGTTGCAGTGCCAAGAGGAATTGTTGCCTATTCGCCCGATGAAGCGAAACAGGCGGCTGAGCAGCTCTTTGAAGAACTCGGCTGTCCGGTTGTTGTTGTAAAAGCGCAGATTCATGCAGGCGGCAGAGGAAAAGCAGGAGGCGTGAAACTTGCAAAATCGCCCGCAGAGGCCTTTGCTATTGCCCAGCAAATGATCGGCATCACCCTTGTGACCCACCAGACCGGCCCTGAAGGGAAAGAGGTCAGAAGACTGCTTGTCGAAGAGGGAATGAATATCGAAAAAGAGTTTTATGTCGGCGTTACCCTTGATCGCTCAACATCGAAGAACGTTTTGATGATTTCGACCCAAGGGGGTATGGAAATTGAGAAAGTTGCCGAAGAGAGTCCTGAACTGCTCCTGAAAATCCAGATCGATCCACTCTTCGGAATCCAGGGGTTCCAGGCTCGCGAGGCGGCCTTCTTCCTTGGACTCAAGGGTGAGCAGTTCCGCAACGCCGTCAGCTTCATCACGGCGCTCTACAACGCCTACGTCTCTATTGATGCTGCACTGGCTGAAATCAACCCGCTGGTCATCACCAAAGAGGGCAAAGTACTGGCACTTGATGCAAAAATCAATTTCGACGACAACGCACTCTTCCGCCACAAAGATTTTCTTGAACTGCGCGACACCCATGAAGAAGATCCTTTTGAAGTCGAAGCCTCAAAATCCAATCTTAACTATGTCCGCCTTGACGGCAATGTTGGCTGTATGGTTAACGGTGCAGGGCTGGCCATGGGCACCATGGATATGATCCAGCTCGCAGGCGGCAAACCGGCCAACTTCCTTGATGTCGGCGGTTCAGCAAGCCCCCAGACGGTCGAAGAGGGGTTCAAGATCATTTTGAGCGACAAAAACGTCAAGGCAATCCTTGTCAACATTTTCGGCGGCATCGTTCGCTGCGACCGTGTAGCCGCAGGGATTATCGAAGCCGCAAAAAAAATCGGCCTTCACCTGCCGGTTATTGTCCGCCTTGAGGGAACCAACGCCCCAATGGCTCAAAAAATGCTTGATGAATCAGGCTTGAACCTTATCGCCGCCAAAGGACTGCGCGATGCAGCCCTGAAAGTACAGGAAGCATTGGCTGCCTCCTGAAACAGAACCATTACGGCTCCACGACAACCAAAAGACCCCGCAGATTCTCTCTTGCGGGGTCTTTTGGTTCAATTGTTTCCAGTTTGACCCTTTTCACGCTTATTGGACAGTAATCTCCTTCCCTGCTTTCGGGGTTGATTCTACTTTGGGGACAACGACCTTGAGCACGCCATTATCATATTTTGCCTCAATTTTTCCTGCATCAACGTTATTGCCGACGGTAAAACTCCTGCTCATACTCCCCCACGACCGTTCAATGCGGTGATACCCTTTTTTCTTCTCCTCCTCATTCTGGGATCTCTCCGCCGTTATGGAAAGTACACCATCATCCATAGATACCTTGATATCCTCTTTTTTCACACCAGCTATGTCCGCTTCAAGAAAGATCGCATTATCATCCTCGCTGATATCAACCTTAAAGGTCGGCGCGACCATTGACGAAAAAAAAGGGGAGACCTTATCGTTGAAAACATCCTCAAACATTTTCAGGGGATCCCTTTTGTAAAGTGACAGTGCCATGATTACATCTCCTTGTTTTGTTTTTTTACAGCGTAACGCTGCGATAAAAACATAAACAATACGCCTGTTTTTTCAAAGATATTTCGTCATCACATCAAAATGCCCTCACCGCTCTGGCACGATAGCCTTGCGACTTGGTATAGTCATGCTGATACCCATCACCAAAGAACTGCCTCCATGCGTTACTTGCATCGCGTTCGGTAGAACTCCAGTAAAATTTGTCAATAAAATCACCGACAGCACTTTCATTAAGATAAAGATGGTTCAATTGATCCTTGTTCGGCAAAAACCAGTCGCTGTACCCATTGCTCACAAAATTATGACATGCTGCCTTGGCATCAGCCCAGGTAAAGCAACCCTCCTCTTTGCCTGCAGAGTGCCCCTGCATATCCGCTTTGGCCGCAATAAGGCCATGCTGCCCTGAACTATTGAGATAAAAAACAATGCCGCCACAATAATACTCACCAATCTTGACCTTGACTGCAGGCGGCACCTCAGAAACCGAATCACGCTTATTCTCAGTAACAATCTGTTTGGTCAATGGCCGCTCTCCTCGAGCATCCTTCAAATTGACGGATGACTGCATCTGGTTGAACAATAACTGAAAATCGTATCCCTGCTCAGAGCTGGCAAGAGTAAAAATTTTTCTCAAAAGGCCGCTCAGGCCATCTTGCGATACACGTAATGCCGATGAAATAAGAGTCTGGGTTGCTGCAGGATCATCAAGCAACTTGCCAGACTTTGCAAAAGCCAGCAACTGCTCCTCAGCCTCCATAAGCTCTTCACCAAATCTCATAATCAGCCCACCGTGAGGAACAAAAAAAGTAACCTCCTTCATTCCGCGTCTGCGTCGAATAGCCTCATTCAAGGCTCTGACACCGAGATCATCTCCTTTCTGTGCCAGTGCCATTGCCTCGCGCAGTGCACCAAGAAAAATTAACTCATCCTGATAAGATATCAATCGGTTTACAAGGCGATTGAGATCGTCGTCCTGTTTGGCTACAAAGATGTTCTTTAACCAGCCCATCTATTTCCTCCCCTATTTTTTTTTGATATTGCAGAACATCATGTCATTTCCAAACAGAGTGACCATATCCCCGGGCACCCCATCACACACAGGGTTAAAAAGCCCGTACAGCTCGAACACGACTGACGTACACCTTGTTACTATGGCTCTGATACCCACCCACAAAGAGTTGTAACCATGCGTTCGTCACACTCGACTCCGACGAACTCCAGTACCCGGTGCTGTAATCGGCAAAACCACCAACAACGGCCTTCTGTAAATAAAGCTGATTCAGTTGCTCCTTGTTCGGCAAAAACCAGTCGCTGTAACCATTGCTCACAAAATCATGACAAGCAACTTTTGCATCAGACCAGATAAATCGCCCCTCCTCGTTGCCGGGAGAATGCCCCTGCATATCCTCATTGGCGGCAATAAGACCATGCTCCCCTGTTCTATCAACAGAAAAAACAATTCCACCACCATACTTCTCACCAATCTTCATGATGGTTATCGTTTGAAATTAAAAAAACCGTACAGCCCGAACACAACTGCCATTCGCCTTACTGCCCGAAAGCTGCTGTCCACTGGCAAAGTTCTGTACCCATGCATTATTCACATCACCCTCAGAAGAACTCCAATAGTACGTATCCACAATATTGCCCACCGCATTTCTATTGAGATAGAGCTGATTCAACTGTTCCTTGTTCGGCAAAAACCAGTCGCAATAACCCTCCGCAAAAGCATTGGACGCAACATTGGCATCATACCAGTTCAAAACACCCTCCTCCTTGCCTTCAGTGTGACCCGTCATATCCCCTTTTGCGACAACAAGGCCATGCTGACCGGTACCATCAACATAAAAAACAGTTCCACCACCGTAACTCTCACCAATCTTTGGTGTTGCCGCAAAGGAGAATGCTGAAAGCGCAATCAGAATCAGCCCGGAAAGCAGCCAGCTCATCCCGAATTGGGCAATACTTTTTTTTGCAATTAGTCTCATGATGGTCGTTGTTAAATGTTATTGTTATGCTTGCTACGGTCATTTGGCGGTAAAACACACGGGATAATCAGGCGATAGTATATGGAACGAAGATAAAAAAAGATTATGAGATTATCACAGAATCAGCAAAGAGAGTGTAAAGTAGAAAATACAGGTGTTTTTGTCATTGGCAACAAAAAAAAAGAGCGGAAAGGAACTGCTCCCCTCCGCTCTCCACAACAACACAACCTGCCCGGGCTCAACCTGATCACTCATCGTTCGTCGCTCATCGCTCATCGTTCGTCGAGCCCGGCAGATTACCACTCACAAAGTTCGACGTGTTTCACCAAAAAATCTTGCACAAAAAAAAGTTTTTTTATCATACTCCCCTTTACTCAAAGCGAAGTGCCTCCACCGGTTTGAGTGCGGCTGCTTTTCTGGCGGGCCAGAGTCCAAAAAAGATACCGATAAGGGCTGAAAAGGTAGTAGCAAGCAGAACCGATACCAGCGAAGTTTTGACCGCCCATCCGGCAAACGTGGCAAGAATCAGAGAAATACCAATACCGGCAAGAATCCCGATACAGCCTCCGCTGATGGTCATGCCGACCGACTCAACAAGAAACTGCAACATGATATCGCTTTTTCGCGCACCGATCGCCTTGCGCAGACCGATCTCCCGGGTTCGTTCAGTCACAGAAACAAGCATGATATTCATAATACCGATGCCGCCAACCAGCAGCGAAATGGCCGCAATGGAACCGAGCAAAAGGCTCATGGTCTGCGTTGTGCTGCTCAGCATCTTCTGGATCTCAGTCATATCCCTGATATTGAATGAGTCGTCATCCTCTTTCAACCGGTGGCGTTTGCGAATCTGCTCACCAATCGCTGTTTTGGCCTGTTCAATCAGAGTGGGTGAAGCAACCTCAACAAAAATTCCACTGAGATACTCCTTGCCAAGCACCCGGTACATGGCCGTCGTTACCGGAATAATCACCACGTCATCCTCGTCCTGCGGACCTGAAAAGCCTTTGGCAGGAGCAATGCCAATAACCTTGAAATTAATTCTGTTAATCTTGATGGTCTTGCCAAGCGGATTGCTGCCCCCAAAAAGCTCCTTGACCACCGTCACACCGATAATGGCCGACTTTGATCGCATCAGAATCTCTTCACGGGTAAACCACCTGCCAACAGTGGGTTCCACCGCACGCATGGTACCGTAATCGAACCCCGCGCCCGTCAACTGTGAACTCCAGTTTTTGTTACCATACACAATCCTGCCATTGCCGTTGACCACTCCACTGGCATGTTTAATCAGTGTGCGAAGCGAAGCAATATCATCTACATCGGTGAAGGTAAATCGGGCTACTGCACCCGCTCCCTGAGCCGCACCGTGAATTCTGGCCGATCCTCCCCTGATGGAGAGCATGTTCGACCCCATGGATTTCAACTGCTCCTGCATGGCCGCTTTGGCGCCCTCACCAAGCGCCATCATGGCAATGACCGAAGCAACCCCGACAAAAATTCCAAGTACAGAGAGAAAAGAGCGCATCTTGTTGGCAAGAATGGACTGGAATGCCTGAGCCATAAATCCGGTAAAGCGGCCATCCTGCCACAACCCGCCTTTTCCGGAAACTGGCGATTCAAGCTCAATCTCCCCGGCGGCAGCCACAGCGGGCTGCATCCCCTCCCTCCGCTCATCGGAGACAATGAGACCATCCCTCATAATGATCACCCGGCCTGCATACGCCGCAATCTCATTTTCATGCGTCACCATAATGACCGTCTTTCCTTCGTCATGCAACCCTTTGAGAATTTTCATGATCTCGGCAGAGTTTTTTGAGTCGAGATTGCCGGTCGGCTCATCGGCAAAGATGATGAGCGGATCGCGGATAAGCGCCCTTGCGATGGCCACCCGCTGCTGTTCACCTCCCGAAAGCTGGTTAGGAGTATGATCCATTCTGTGATCAAGCCCGACGAGCTTCAACCGAGCTATCGCCTCCTGACGAAAATCCCCTTTCAGACCGCTGTAGATATGGGGAAGCCGCACATTATCAACAATGGTCATACGCTTGAGCAGATGAAACTGCTGAAAAACAAAGCCGGCAACGTTGTTGCGCACTCCGGCCTGCTCATCTTCGGTCAAGGTATTGACATTGTTACCAAGAATCATGAACTCACCCCTGTCGGGATTATCGAGCAGCCCCAGAATCTGCAACAGTGATGACTTGCCTGAGCCCGAAGCCCCCATGATGGCCACAAACTCGCCACGCTCTATGGTCAGTGAAACCCCGCGCAGGGCCTGAACGGTGCTTTCGCCGATCTGGTAAGTCCGGTGAACATCAACAAGCTGAAGGATTGGTTTCATCATCGTGCCCTGTTACGCTGCGGCATAAAGGGATTCGAGCCCCCTTTTTTTCCAGGAAGAACAAAGGAGGTATCCGCAAGCAGCACAACAGCACTGTCACTCAATCCTGCAAGAATCTCGATATGCGCTTCATCCTGCAATCCGGTCTGCACCGACTGGTAGCGCACCTCATCCGGCTTGCTGCGTCGGCGCTGCAGCACCACCGTTTTGCCATCTCTACTCTGCACCGCCGCAACCGGCAAAAGCAGCGCATTCGGCTTCTCCTGAACAATAATCTCAATGTTGGCACTCATGCCGGAACGGAACACATCGGGAATCCGGTCAGGCAGAACATCTACATTATAAATATTGACGTTGTTCTGCAGGTGTGACTCGTAATAGATATGATCAACAACACCGTTTACCTTGATTTCAGGGTAGGCATCGAGGCCAATCACCGCTTTCTGGCCTACTTTGACCCGCCCGATATCAGTTTCATCAACATAAGCCTTCACCAAAAGCCGGTCGGAGAGCACAAAGAGCGAATCGGCCGTGGTTACCGTCTGACCGGGATCGACGCTGCGGACAATAACCTGTCCGGCCATAGGCGCAATAACGGCAGTCTCCTTGTAGACCTTCTGCCAATACCCCTGCTCACTTTTTCCCTGCAATTTGGCGGCATCAAGCAGCGCAGCACGCTCGGTGGAGCTGAGCATGGCAAGCACCTCCCCTTTCTTTACCTGTTGCCCCTCTTCAACCAGAATCTCCTCGATTCTCCCGCCAACCGACGACTGGATTTTCACGCGGGTCTGCGGTTCAACCGCTCCGGTCGTCGAGACGGTTGAGGAGATGGTGCCCCTCGCAGCACGAACCTCTTCAAAATGTTGCTTCCCATTGCTGTTGTTCCTGAAATAATAGAACCCGACAGCACCAAGAACCAAAAGCGCAACCAGAACACCCCCTGCCACCATTTTTCGCCTACCCATCAATCCCATCTCCTTTTGCCTGAATCCATTGAGCCTCGGCAATCAGCAGATCTGCCCCGGCATTGAGAAACTCCTTTTTTGCACTCACAAGATTGTTTTCGATAATCACCCAGTCGTTGAACGTCACAAGACCATTCGAATATTGCGCATTGGCAATGGTTGAGCGCTCCTGGGCAGCCTCAAGAAATTTTTTCTTCACCGCAACCAGTTGACGCGCATCCTGAAAATTTTTCCAGCTCTCTTCGAGCATAGTAAAAATCTGCAGATAGCCACTCTTTTGCTGCGAATTCTGCTGACTCACCACCGCCATCGCCCTCGAAACCCTTGCCTGGCCACTCCCACCTTCATAAATCGGGACAGAAAGGGTGAGCCCGGCACTCCAGTCAACCGCATTGAACGGCAAGCTGTCAACCTCTCGCCGGCCAAGCGATGAAGTGAGATAAAGCTCCGGTGAAAAGGCATTTTTTGCCGCATCAAGATCAAAACGGGCAGCTTTGCTTTTTGCATCAAGCTGCTGAAAGAGCGGATTGTTTTTTGCAAGAAGAGCAAGATCAGGCTTCGAGGTCGAAAGCTCACGAACCTCAAATTTCCCCTTAACCCTGACGGGATTATGGCTGTCGCGCCCAAGGGCCGAGGCAAGGGTTGTCTGGGCAAGCACCAGACCCCGCCTGGCCTGCGCCACTTCAAACTCCGCCTGGGCCAAATCGGCCTCCGCCTGACGAAGCGATCCGATATGCTCCCGTCCTCCCTGATAGCGTAAACTGATCAACCGGACATTCTTCTGCCGCCGGTCGGCAATTTCACCGGCAAGCCCGACAAGCTCTTGCGCCTTGAGCAACTGCGTAAATGCCGAGCGAAGGGCAAAACGAAGATCGGCAGAGACCACATCATAATTATACTGTGCACCTTTGATTGCCTCCCGGTTACTGGCAACCATGTCCGACCGTTTATGCCCGTCATAAACAAGCTGCTGCGCCGTCAAGGAGTAGGAATGTGCCGCAGAATGAGTGCTCCCTTTGGCCGTCGTCCCGCTCTCCTCCGAGCTTACCGCCATGCTGAGCCGGGGAAGAAGTGCGCCACCCGTAATGCGCTTGTCAGCCTCAGCCTGCTGCAAAAGCGCAAGGGCCGTTGAGAGGTCGGGATGCGCCGCCCGGGCCTCACTGACACACTGCTGCCAGGTCAACGTCTCTTCAGCTCGCAACGGCGAGGAAAAGAGGAAAAACAACAGCGCCAGAAACAGATACATTTTTGATTTCATTGCAAACGGACTCTCTCTTATACCTGTTAATAATCTTCATCACCCTGCGAGGCAAAAACTTCTCACACCTCCCTTCGACGATCTTTGCCTTAAAAACTTGCGCTTTTTATGATGTTAAAAGCAAATATATCCATTTTTCCACAAAAACAGTTCGTACGTCACGACGCAATACACCATTTTTTCAGTTATCACCCGACTTTCAGGATCATCAGTGCAGGAACAAATAACCGGCAGCGAAACTTCATGGCAGCCACAAAAGCCACTCGGGCCTCAACAAAATGAAGAAGCATGATGCTTCCCTTGAAATATTGTATCTTTTCCACCGTGTTTAAAAATTTTTCAATGAAGTCGCCCATTTTCCCAAGGTCTCTCTATCATGCTTGAAGCCCGCAACCTCTGTCTCAGCGTCGGAACCAAAGAGCTCCTGACCGATACCTCATTCCGCATTGGCGACAAAGACCATGTCAGTCTCGTCGGCCTTAACGGAACAGGAAAAACAACTCTCCTGCGCCTTATCAGCGGACCAAAAACCGATTCAGCCCTCATCACCACCGGCCATTTTATGAAATCGGCCGACACCACCATCGGCTATCTTCCCCAGGAAATCTCCTTTGATGCCGATCTGGAAAAAACCGCCCTGCAATATGCCCTTCAGGCCAACGCAAGGCTCGCCGAACTGGCCGATAAAATAACCCGCATGGAGCACGAACTCGCCCTGCCCGAACAGGATTACGAAAGCGAGTCGTACCACCAGCTTATCGAACGCTTTTCAGACGCCATGCACGAATTTGACCATCTCGGCGGCTACACCATGCAGTCGAATGCCGAAAAGGTGCTCGCCGGACTCGGATTCAGCGAAATAGATTTCCATAAAAAAGTAAAAGCCTTTTCCGGCGGATGGCAGATGCGCCTCCACCTTACCAAACTGCTGCTGCAGAACCCGACGCTGCTGCTGCTCGATGAGCCGACAAACCACCTCGATATCGACTCGCTTCGCTGGCTCGAAAACTATCTCCTCAACTACGAGCACAGCTACATCATTGTCTCACACGACCGCTTTTTTCTCGACAAGCTCACCACCAAAACCCTCGAAATCGCCTTTGAGCGCATCAACGAATACAAAGGCAACTACTCCTACTACGAAAAAGAGAAGGCAGAGCGCTATGAGCTGATGATGGGCCAATATACCAGTGACCTGAAAAAAATGGCCGAGCTGAAAGCCTTTGTCGACCGCTTCCGCTACAAGGCGACCAAGGCACGCCAGGCACAGAGCCGACTCAAGCAGATGGAGAAGATGGAAAAAAACATGTTCACCCCTGAAGAGGATAACTCACGCATCTCCTTCCGCTTTCCCAAAGCCAACCCCTCCGGACGTGAGGTTATGCGGCTTGACGGCGTCAAAAAAGCCTACCTGCTGCCCGACGGCACAAAAAAACAGGTGCTCAACAGCATCAACCTTGAGGTAATGCGCGGCGACCGGATTGCCATTGTGGGCTCAAACGGCGCAGGCAAAACCACCTTCTGCAAAATTCTGGCCGGAGAAATTGACTTTGACGGCAAACTCAGCATGGGACACAACGTCACCCTCAACTACTTTGCCCAGCACCAGACCGAAAACCTCTCGCAAGACAAAAGCGTCTACATGGAGATGATGGACTCAGCCCCGTCGTCCGAAGCACAAAAAAGAGTGCGCGACATTCTCGGCTGCTTTCTCTTCAGTGGAGATGCCGTCCAAAAAAAAATAAAGGTACTCTCGGGAGGAGAAAAATCGAGGGTAGCACTGGCAAAAATTTTGCTCCAGGCCTCCAACCTGCTCATCATGGATGAACCGACCAACCATCTCGACATGCGTTCCAAAGAGATGCTGAT